>DATDAQ010000036.1:0-34338 GCA_036525295.1 Solirubrobacterales bacterium
GGGAGTTCCCGGAGACTCATCCCCGGGGACCCCCTGCAGGGCTCTTAGTTAGCTGAGAACTTCGTTGCTGACGCTGCCGACGCCGATCAGGCCGGGGCCGACGTGGGCGCCGATGACGGGTCCGATCTCGGAGATGAAGACGGGCTCGCAGCCGAAGATCTCGCGGCAGTCGTCGGCGAGGGCGCTGGCGGTCTCGGGATCCTGGATGTGCTGGATGACCCAGGCGTCGAGGCCGGACTCGTGGCGCTGGCGGGCGTAGTCGCGCAGGCGCTCGATTGAGCGGGCACGGGTGCGGACGCGCTCGACCGGGGTGATCTCCTCCTCCAGGGTGAGGATCGGCTTGATCTTCAGCGCCGAGCCGATCCAGGCACGGGCGCCGCCGATGCGGCCGCCGCGCCGCAGGTACTCGAGCGTGTCGATCGCGAACCACATCTTCAGCTCCCCGCGCGCCTGCTCGGCGCGGGCGAGGACCACCTCGCTGTTACCGCCGGTCCGAGCCGCCGCGGCGGCCGCGAGCACCGAGTAGGCCATCCCGCCGCAGGCCGAGCGCGAGTCGAAGAGGTGGATCCGGTCCCCCCCCTTGCCTTCGGCGACGAGCCGCTCGCGCGCCTGGCCGGCCGCCTCGAAGGTTCCCGAGATGCCGGAGGAGATGTGGATCGAGACGATCTCGCGGCCTTCGTCGAGCAGCGGCTCGTAGACCGAGACGAAGTCCCCGATGGAGGGCTGCGAGGTCGTCGCGCCTTCCTCGGAGGCGCGCAGGCGCTCGTAGAAGGCGGCGTAGTCGGAGATCTCGGACTCCGGCTCCTGCACGCCATCGACCGCCACGTAGAGGCTGACGACATGGATCCCGTTCGAGGCGACCAGCTCGGTGGGCAGGTAGGCCGTCGTGTCGCAAACGACCGCGATGTCAGGGCTGGAACTCAAGACGAGCGATTCTCTCAGGTCTCTCGCTACACTTTGTGAAGTGACCGACCCTCAGACCGAGACTCCGCAGACCGCCATCGCCCTCACCGAGAAGGCGGCCGGCAAGATCGGCGAGCTGCTCGGCTCCCAGGAGGACTCGGAGGGTCAGGCGCTTCGCGTCGCCGTCCGCGGCGGCGGTTGCTCGGGCTTCCAGTACGCGCTCGCCTTCGATCGCGTCAAGGACGATGACCACGTCTTCGAGGTCGACGGCGTCTCGGTGATCGTCGACAAGGTCAGCATGCAGTTCGTCTTCGGCTCCGAGGTCGACTACGTGGAAGGCCTGCAGGGTGCGGGCTTCCAGGTCAACAACCCGAACGTCGTCGCCGCCTGCGGCTGCGGGTCCTCTTTTCAAGTGAAAGACGACGCTGCAGAGACCGCAGCGGTCTAGCTCCCTCTATTCGATCTGCAGAGGAGGCGACTGTGCCGGCGGTGTGGCCTGGGCGGTTGCAGGTGCAGCCTCGGACTGCTCGACTCCGAGCGCCTCGGCCAGCTCGCCGGACTCGAACATCTCCTCGACGATGTCGGCGCCGCCGATCAGCTCGCCGTTGACGTAGAGCTGGGGGAAGGTCTGCCAGTCGGAGATCTCGGTGGTGACTTCGCGCAGCGGCTGCAGCGCCGGCAGCACGTCGATCGCGCCGTACTCGACGTCGACCGAGTCGAGCACCTGCACGACACGCATCGAGAAGCCGCAACGCGGCATGTCCGGCGTGCCCTTCATGAAGAGCAGCACCGGGTTGGCGGCGATCAGCTCTTCGACCTTCTGCTTCAGCTCGGCGTCGGCCACGGACACAGAGTAGCTATCTGGGCGGGTCGGTCCTCAGCGAGAGGGCGTGGATGGCCCCATCGTCGAAGCGGGGCTTTACCGCGGCCTTGACCAAGCGGTGCTGGTCGAGCCTGGAGAGGCCCTCGAACTGGGGTGCGGTCACGGTCGCCCGCAGGTGGTCGGCGGTGCCCGTCTCGTCGACGACCTCGACCTCGGCGCCGGGCAGCGCCGCCTCGATCATCTGCCGGATCTCCGCCAGGTCGGCCACAGAGTCGAGCCTCTAGCGGCGGCGGCGCAGCATCATCAGGCCGCCAAGCGCGAAGCCGGCCACTGCCGCGCCGACGATCAACTGGGAGCGATGCTCATACACCTGGCGACGCCAGTCGGTCAGCTCGGCGACGCGGCCGCGGAGCTGCTCGACCGAACGGCCGAGGTCGCGGCGCTGGAGGTCGATGTCGCGGCGGATCTCCGCCGGGGAGCGGCCGGGCGTGCCCGCGGTCGGGGGACGGACGGGCTCCGGCTGGGCGCTCATTCGCCACCTGCCTTCACTCCGGATTCCAGCGTTTCCTTGGTCAGCTTGGCCTCCTCGATCGCCTGCTCGGGGACGGGCGGTGCCCCCGCCTGGACCGAGCGGTAGGCGAAGAGGCCCGCGGCGGCGGCGATGAGGAGGAAGATCGCGGCCTCGACGAAGAAGCCGGGCCATGCGTTGCCGTCGAAGACCTCTTCGGCGAGTAGCCAGGCGACTCCCTCCATGATCAAGATCAGGGCCAGGAAGGCGAAGGTGCCGGCGGCGACGCCGACGGCGGAGCCGCGGAGGATCTTGCCGACTTTGTCGGCGATCTCGGCCTTGGCGAGCTCGATCTCCTCGCGGACCAGCGTGGAGCTCTTCTCGGCGACGTCAAAGACGAGCTCGCTGACCGAGCGGTCCTCGGAAGGCGGAGGTGTTCCGGCGCCGTCGGGCACGCTACTCCGGCGGATCCTCGTCGAAGAGACGGCGGTAGGCAATGGCGGCGATACGGGTGGCGATGATGCTGGCCACGGCGCCCGCCCCGGCGAGCATGCCGCTCCAGGCAAGGCGTTTGACGATCTCGTTCTCCATACCGGCCCGACCTTACCTATCGTGGCTCGAGACCGTCGCAGATCGTCGCCACGACAAGGCTCTTTGCCTGGTCGAAGTCGGCGTCGGATGCTGGGATGACCTCGAAGATCCAGCCGGTGAGCAGCTGCTCGATCGCGCCGTAGAAGGACATCGAGGCGAAGGTCGGGTCGATGTCGCGGCGGAACTCGCCCGACTCCTGGCCCTCGGCGACGATCTTGGCGATCGAGTCGTAGGCACGGCGGATCTCGGGCAGGTGGGTGCGACCGAAGGAGTTGGCGGCGCGGGTGACCTCGACGATGATCACCTTCATCAGCTCCGGGTCGTGGCGGTAGGAGCCGACGATGAAGCCGGCGACGGCCTCGAGCTTCTGGCGCGGCGAGGCGCCTTCGCGGTCGGCCTCCTCGATCGCCGACAGCAGCAACGACCAGCGCTCGGCGAAGAGCTCGTTCAGGACCTCGTCCTTCGACTTGAAGTAGTGGTAGACGAGCCCGTAGGCGACGCCGGCTTCGTCGGCGATGTCGGAGACGCGGGTCGAATGGAAGCCCTGGCGGGCGAAGACGCGGATCGCCGCGTCGAGGATCTGGCGCCGCTTGTCGATTGCGGGGGCCTTTGACGCCATCAGGCGCGCGCCTCCGTCAGCTGCGGCCATACGTAGGCCCGGGGGCGGCGGTTGGCGAGCGAAGGCAGCGACTCGCGAATGCGCTGTTGGGAGGAGAGATCGAGGTCGGCGGCGACGAAGCACTCCTCGTCGGGTGCGGTGGCGAGGACGACCCCCCAGGGGTCGACAATCGCCGAGCGGCCGTAGGAGTCGAAGTGGGGCGCTGCCTTGCCGACCTGGTTCGGGGCGAGGACGAAGACCTGGTCCTCGATCGCCCGCGCCCGCAACAGCACCTCCCAGTGGTCGCGCCCGGTGGCGAGCGTGAATGCGGACGGGACGGTGACGATGCGGGCACCGCGCACGGCGAGGATCCGGTAGAGCTCGGGGAAGCGCAGGTCGTAACAGACGCTGAGGCCGACGGTCGTGCCTAGGAGCGAGGCGGTGACGATCTCCTCGCCCGGCTGCTCACACTCGGACTCGCGGTAGGAGACGCCGCCGACGTCGACGTCGAACATGTGGATCTTGCGGTAGACGGCGAGGTCGTCGCCGACCGGGCCGATCATGACCGACGTGTTGAACGCCCGGCCCCCAGGGCCCAGCTCGGAGATGCTGCCGGCCAGCAGGTGAATGCCGAGTTCCCGCGCCCAGCCGCGGGCGGCGTTGAGGCTGGGGCCGTCGAGCGTCTCGGCGCCGGTGAGCAGGTCCTGGCCGCCGGCCAGCAGGTTCCACTTCTCCGGCAGGGCGACCAGCTCGGCGCCGTCGGCCGCCGCTTCGCGCACGAGGCCCTCGGCCGTGGCGAGGTTGTGGGCCTTGTCGTCGTTGGAGTTGAGCTGTACGACCGCTGCGCGCAAACGTCCCCCTGGTCGCTGGTTGACTGACCAGTCAATCGGTCTGGTCAGTATAGGCGCGTTAGCCTCAGCACCACTGCGGTCGCACTTTCTTCCGGTATGCGGCGGCAAGTGCGACATCTGGAGGATGAGGTAACGGCGGAACGACACGCGTAACCTTTGAGGCCGTGGTGCAGACCGGCATGGATGACGGGGAGCGCAAGCAGGTCACGGTCCTCTTCGCCGACGTGAGCGGCTCGATGGACCTGGCCGAGGGGCAGGATCCGGAGGAGTGGCGCAAGATCATGCAGCGCTTCTTCGCCATCCTCGCGGCGGCGGTCGAGCGCTTCGAGGGAACGGTCGACAAGTTCACCGGCGACGGGATCATGGCCGTGTTCGGCGCCCCGGTCGCCCACGAGGACCACGCGCGCCGCGCCTGCTACGCCGCCCTGCAGATGCTCGACGACGTCGCCGAGTACGCGGCAGAGCTGCGGCGGGGACCCGGGCTCAACTTCTCGACCAGGATCGGGATCAACTCGGGCGAGGTGGTCGCCGGGGCGATCGGCAGCGACGGCGGGGGCGAGTACACGGCGATCGGCCACACGGTCGGGCTCGCTCAGCGGATGGAGGCCCTGGCCGAGCCCGGATCCGCGTACCTGACCGAGGGCACCGCGGCGCTTGCCACGGGCTTCCTCGAGCTGAAGGAGCTGGGCGCGTTCGAGATCAAGGGGGCGAGCCGGCCGGTCGAGGTCTTCGAGCTGGCCGGCGTCGGCGCGGCGCGCTCGCGGCTCGACCTCTCCCGCGAACGCGGCTTCACCCGCTTCGTCGGCCGCGACGAGGAGATGGCCGCCCTGGAGGAGGCGCTCGGGCGGGCCCAGGCGGCCGAGGGCGCCGTGGTCGGCATCGTCGCCGAGGCGGGTGTCGGCAAGAGCCGCATCTCGCACGAGTTCGCCGAGCGCTGCCGCGGGCGCGGGATCGAGGTCTTCGAGGCGCAGGGCCAGTCGCACGGCCGCTCGATCCCGCTGATGCCGATCCTGCAGATGCTGCGCGCCTACTTCGGAATCGGCGACCGCGACCCCGAGCGCATCGCCCGCGAGAAGATCGCCGGGCGGGCGCTGCTGCTCGACCCCGAGTTCGCCGAGGAGCTGCCGCTCGTCTTCGACTTCCTCGGCGTGCCCGACCCCGACCGGCCGGTGGCCCAGATGAGCCCGGAGGCACGCCAGCGGGCGCTGGGCCGGATCGTCTGCCGGCTTATCAACGCACCGCAGCGACGCCACACCGTGGTGCTGGTCGTCGAGGACCTGCACTGGCTGGACGAGGCGAGCAACGCGATGCTGGTGGAGCTGGTCGAGTCGGTCGCCGGGACCAACACCCTGGCGGTGGTCAACTTCCGCCCCGAATACTCGAACGGCTGGGCGGGCTCGCCGATCTATCGCGGGCTCTCGCTGGAGCCGCTGGGGCAGGCGCACACGGCCGAGCTGCTGCGCGACCTGGCCGGCGAAGACCCCTCCCTCGACGGGCTCGACGGGCAGATCCACGAGCGCACCGGGGGCAACCCGTTCTTCGTCGAGGAGATAGTCCGCGAGCTGGTCGAGGCCGGTCACTTCGAGGGCGAGCGCGGCGGCTACCGCCTGGTGCGACCGGTGGAGGAGGCGGGGGTGCCGGCCACCGTGCAGGCCGTTCTCGCCGCCCGCATCGACCGCATCGAGCCGACCGCGAAGGACCTGCTCCAGGTCGCCTCGGTGATCGGCCGTGAGGTGGGGGCGCGGACGCTGGGACTGACCGCCGAGCTGGACGAGGAGGAGCTGAACCCGGCGCTGTGCGAGCTAGTCGACGGCGGCTTCCTCTACGAAGCGGAGCTCTACCCCGAACGGGTGCTGGCCTTCCGTCACCCGCTGACGCGCGAGGTCGCCTACGGAACGCAGCTCGGCGAGCGCCGCGCCGCCACCCACGTCGCCGCCGCGCGGGCGATGATCGAGCGCGAGCCCGAGCGCCTCGACGAGCTGGCCGCGCTCGTCGCCAGCCACATGGAGGCGGGAGGCGAGACGCGGGAGGCCGCGCGCTGGTCCGCCCGCGCCGCCCACTGGGCCGGCAACAGCCAGCCGGCCGAGGCGCTGCGGCTCTGGCGCAAGGTGATGGAGCTGGTCGCCGATATGGAGGAGGACGAGGAGACGGCGGCGCTGGCGGTGGCCTCGCGCCTGCTGCAGCTCCAATACGCCTGGCGCCTCGGGATGGACAAGGAGGAGGAACGGCAGCTTGTCGCCGAGGCCGAGGAGATCGCGACGCGCAGCGGCGACCTGCGCTCGCTGGCGATGCTGAAGCTCGCCACCGCGGCCCGCCCCGGCATGCCCCACGAGGCGAAGGCCTGGCTCGCGGCTGCCGCGGAGGCGAACCGGCTCGCCGACGAATCGGGCGACCTGCACATGCGGGTGACGATGCGCAGCGCATGCGCCTACGCGTTCATCAACGCCGGAGACTTCGACGGCTTCGAGGGGGCGCTCGACGAAGTGCTGGAGCTGAGCGACGGCGATCGCAGCGTCGGCGCCGGAATCGTGGTCGGCAGCCCGATCGCCTGGGCGACGATGGGCAAGGGGCTGGCCGAGCGCGAGCGCGGCAACCTCGACACCGCCAAGAGGCTGTTCGAAGAGGGGCTGCGGATAGCTAGCGAGGACGGCGACCTCGAGACGGCGAGCTGGACCCGCAGCAACCTCGCCCTGCTGCATTCGATGCAGGGGGACGTCGAGGGCGGGATCGGGCTGGCGCGGCGCAACTGCGAGCTGACCGAGCGGCTCGGCGACGTCTTCTCGCGCAGCGTCGCGCTGGCCAACCTGAGCGCGACGCAGCTGGCGGCGGAGGACTACCCCGCCGCACTCGACTCGATCGAGGCAGCCGAGCGCCTCTACCGCGAGGCGATGGACAACGGCGGAGAGATGGAGGCGTGGCGGGCGGCGCTGCGGGCCGACGCCCTTACCGGCGTCGGGCGCGCCGAGGAGGCGATCACAGTGGCGGAATCAGCCGCGCAGCTCGCAGCCGAGCGCGGCATGCGCTGGTCCCTCCCCCTGACTCTCCTGGCGACCGCCCGTGCCCGCGACGCCGCCGGCGAGGACGGCGTCCGCGAGGCGCTCGACGAAGCGGCGGCGGTCGCCGAAGAGACCGGCGCGCTCACCACCCTCGCCTCGGTCGAAGAAGAGCGCGACCGCCTCGCGGCCACGCGCTAAACGGTCGAGGCACCTAGCCGCGATTACTGCGAGATTATTGACTATTGAGGATTGAGTGGATATGTATCTGTCGTTCCGAAGACAAGCCCGGCAAGCGCCAAGCTTGCCGGGAAGGAGAATTCAAATGAGACTCATCAAGATGTTCGGCCTCGCGGCCGTAGCGGCTGTGGCGGCAATGGCGTTCGTCAGCGCGACATCGGCATCGGCTACTAGCACTATGCTCTGCAATGAACACACGGGGTTAATCTGCGAGGGGCAGGGAGCGAATGGCTTTTTCCACCAGGTCCTCGCGGCCGGCACGGTTGGGAAGCTGTTAGCCACGATCAACGTCTTATGCTTAGGCTTCTTAGTCGAAGCTACGGCATTAGGGTTAGGTAGTCCGCAGCAGATTCACGCCACATCCCAGACGTTCTCGGGCTGCGGCACCGGCTCCGCGCACACAGCAACTGCACGGTGACCGTCCAGGAACAGCCTTTATCCAACCTCTTAAAGACGGGGTTAGACGAAGGTATCCTGACGGCCACGAACGGCCGCACGCGGCTCCAGTGCTCCAATCTGGGCATCGACTGCGTGTATGACCTCGAAGGCATTGAATTCGCCGTCGGTGGAGGACACCTCACCGCGAATGAAACTCCCACCAACGAATTAGGCGGCAAATTCTTCTGCCCCGATGAAGGTCTCCTGGATGCGTTACTGGAAACGTTAGGGGACGCGTTCGTTCTCGGGTAGGAACCCTTAAAGCAGCCACCACGCACCGATCCGTGCGCACGCGGATCGGTGCGTGCGCGGGCTGGTCATCTCCCCAGGTGCAGGGGGAATCCGGCGCCCTCTGGCCGGGGCGACGGGTAGGGGGTAGCAAAGCTCGACATCTCACCGGCGGAGGCTCAGGATCGCCTGTGAGAAAGCCCGCCACTTGGCGGGTATCGACAAGCGACCCCGGCAACATTCGCCGGAAGGAGAATCCAAAGTGAGACTCATCAAGATGTTCGGCCTTGCGGCTGTAGCGGCTGTGGCCGCGATGGCGTTTGTTGGCGCCACCTCGGCGTCGGCCATGAGCACGGAGCTCTGCGATGAACACACGGGGTTAACCTGCGAGAAGCAAGGGGGAGGTAACTTCACGGTCCACCAGGTCCTCGCAGCCGGCACGGTTGGGAAACTGTTAGCCACGATCAACGTCTTATGCTTAGGCTTCTTAGTCGAAGCCACGGCATTAGGGTTAGGCAGCCCGCAGTCGATTCACGCCACATCCCAGACGTTCACGGGTTGCGGCACCGGCTCCGCGCACAGCAACTGCACGGTTACCGTCCAGGAACAGCCTTTATCCAACCTCTTAAAGACGGGGTTAGACGAAGGTGTCCTGACGGCCACGAACGGCCGCACGCGTCTCCAGTGCTCCAATCTGGGCATCGACTGCGTGTATGACCTCGAAGGCATTGAATTCGCCGTCGGTGGAGGACACCTCACCGCGAATGAAACCCCCACCAACGAATTAGGCGGGAAATTCTTCTGCCCCGATGAAGGTCTCCTGGATGCGTTACTGGAAACGTTAGGGGACGCGTACGTTCTCGGGTAGGAGCTCTAAAAACAGCACTTCTGAAGAGCGCGGTGAGCAGGGTGGCCGCTCCGTTAAGGGGGCGGTCGCCCGCCGCTCTCGCTGGCAGCCTTATTTCACCATCTCGAACTGGCCCATCAGACCGTGGTCCTCGTGGTCAAGCATGTGGCAGTGGATGACGAACTTGCCGGTGTGGTCGACGAAGCGACCCCTGGCCACGATTACTGCGGAATTATTGACTATTGCGGACTGAGTGGATATCTATCTCGTCCGAAACTAGCCCGGCGGGCGGCAAAGCTTGCCGGAAAAGGAGAATCAATGAGACTCATCAAGAGGCTAAGCCTCGCGCTCACAGTAGTGGCGGCAATGACATTCGTCGGCGCGACGCCGGTGTCGGCCACCAGCACCCAGCTATGCTCCACTCATACAGGCTTAATCTGCCAAGCAGTAAACGTTCACCAGGTCCTCGCAGCCGGCACGGTTGGGAGACTGTTAGCCACAATCAACGTCTTATGTTTAGGCTTCTTAGTCGAAGCCACCCCCTTAGGGTTAGCTGACCCGCAGCAGATTCACGCCACAACCCAGTCGTTCTCGGGTTGCGGCACCGGCTCCGCGCACAGCAACTGCACGGTTACCGCTCAGGAACAGCCTTTATCCAACCTCTTAAAGACAGGGTTAGACGAAGGTGTCCTGACAGCCACGAACGGCCGCACGCAGCTCCAGTGCCCCAATCTCGGCCTGGACTGCGTGTATGACCTCGAAGGCATCGAATTCGCCGTCGGTGGAGGACACCTCACCGCGAATGAAACCCCCACCAACGAATTAGGCGGGAAATTCTTCTGCCCCGATGAAGGATTCCTGGACGCGTTACTGGAAACGTTAGGGGACGCGTACGTTCTCGGGTAGAAACCGCTAAACAGCGCTTCTGAAGAGCGCGGTGAGCAGGGTGGCCGCTCCGTTAAGGGGGCGGTCGCCCGCCGCTCTCGCTGGCAGCCTCACTTCACCACCTGGAACTGGCCCATCAGGCCGTGGTCCTCGTGGTCGAGCATGTGGCAGTGGATGACGAACTTGCCGGTGTGGTCGACGAAGCGGCCGGCGACGAGGATGCGTTCGTTGGGGTGGACGAGGAAGGTGTCCTTGAGGCAGTCTTCCCAGGGCGGAGGCGGCTTGCCGTTGCGGGAGAGCAGGTACCAGTCGGTCAGGTGCATGTGCATCAGGTGGGCGACGCCGGTGCGGTTGACGATCTCCCAGGTCTCGGTCGTGCCGAGGACCGGGCGGGCGTCGGCGCGGGCGGGGTTGAAGGTGCGCCCGTTCAGCAGCCAGGTGGTCTTGAAGAGGCCCCCGACCGTGATCTCCCAGCTGCGCTGGGGGGTCTTCGGGGCGTGCTCGGCCCAGCCGGGCAGCGGTCGCAGCTTGTGTGGCACCCGGGTGCGGTCTGGCAGGCGGCGCGAGTCGACCCGGAACTGCATCAGGGCACCGGCGTAGGGCACGGCGCCCTTCGACTGCCTGCCGCCGTGACGCGGTCCGCTGCGCAACTCGACCCTCTCCCCCCTCGCGGAGGCGAAGTCGACCACCAGCTCGACCCGCTCGCCGGGGCCGATCATCGCCTCCCGCCGCCGCACCGGCCGCGGCATCAGCCCGCTGTCGGTGCCGATCTGGAGGAAGTGGGCGCCGTTTGAGAGCTGGAGGTTGTAGGGGCGGAACTGGGAGGCGTTGAGGATGCGCAGGCGGTAACGCTGGGCCTTCACCCGGTGGTGGGGCATGTAGGCGCCGTTGACGAGCACGTAGTGGCCGTTGACGCCGTCGGCGGGCGGCTGCAACCCGGTGAAGGGATCGGTGAGCTGGTTGTGACGATCGAAGGAGCGGTCGGCGATCATCAGCGCCAGGTCGCGATCGCCGCTGGGCAGAGGCAGGCTCTCGTCGAACCGGTCGTCGAGGATCCACATCCCGGCCAGTCCCCGCCAGATGTTCCGTGAGGTGTGGTCGAGACGGTGGTCGTGGTACCACTGGAAGGCGGCGCGCTCCGGCCGGCCGTCCTCGGTCAGGTCGTAGACGTAGGTGCGCCTCCCCCCCGGCCCGATCAGCTGATCGTTGCCCGAGCCGCGCGGCGAGAGCCCGCTCGGAATGCGGCAGTAGAAGGAGCGTGGGTGCGAGGGCGTCAGCCCACCCGGCTGGCCGTCGAACTGGGTGCGGTTGTGGCCGCCGTGCAGATGCACGGTCAGCTCACCGGCCGAGCGCGGCAGCTCGTGGAGGAAGGTCGCCTCGGTCCGGTGGCCGGCGGGCCGCCTGATCGTGGGGCCCGGAAAGGTGCCGCCGTAGGTCCACATCCTGGTCCGCTCTCCGGGCAGGATCTGGACCTCGGCCTCGCGGATCGGGATGGTCAGCTTCGCCCCGTCGAGCACCCGCGGGATCGGCAGTGGCGTGCGGAACGGCGGGGGCGCGGCGGCCCGCGCCTGCGAGCTGCCGCCGGGCAGCAGCGCCCCGGGCCGCCAGCCGAGCGGCAGGACGGTGGCGAGCGCACCGCCGCCCAGGGCGCCGAGGAAAGCCCGGCGCCCCAGGCGGGGCGAATCTGAGGAGCGTCCAGCCGTGGTGCTCTAGCCCGCGGGCGGGGGCAGCACGTTGATCGACCCCTGCATCCAGGGATGGATCGCGCAGAGGAAGTACATCCTCGACGGCCCGGCCGAGGTGTCGGCGCTGACCGGCTGGGTGAGCGAGGTTTTGGGTTTGTTGCCGGTGAACCAGGAATCGCCCGTCTTGGTCACGCTGCCCAGCGTGTCCCAGCCGGCGACGCCGGCCTCGACCGGGTTCACTTTGACCGGGCCGTTGCCTTTGACGCCGTGCCACTTGGCGATCGACATGCAGATGTGTTTGGGCGTGAAGCAGAGCTGCCGTGCTTTCGCCGTCTTCGGCAGCGAGCCCTTGGTCACCAGCGAGAAGGTGTGTGGACCGACCTGACGCGGGTTGGTCTGGTTGAGGACGGTGAGCTCTTCGCCGGCGACGATCGTCTTCGGCCCTTCGAAGCGCAGACCCCCTTTGCCGTCCTTCATGAAGATGGTGTTGGCGGTGGCGGATGCCTCCCCGGACGCGCCGCTGGCCAGGGCGGGAACCGCCACGGCGACGGCCAGCACGGCGGCCGTAAATGCAATCGGAAGTCGCTGCTTCAACTTGCTCTCCTTTTCGACATGCGGCCGGCGCTCGCGGGCGACTCGGCCGATTGGACGTAGGACGCTATACCTAAAGCGGCAGGCGATCAAGGGATCCCGTGTGGCCGTGTCTGGGAACATCCCGCACGTGCCTGACGGGGACCAGACCGGCGACGCAGGGGAGCGCGAAGACCTGGCCGAGGTGCTCGCGCGCCGGGCCCTGACCCGAGGACGCGGCCCGCCCGGACGCGGTCGAGCGGCGCCACGGCGGCGGCGGCCGCACCGCGCGCGAGAACGTCGCCGACCTAGTCGACCCCGGCTCCTTCGTCGAGTACGGGCGCTTCGCGATCGCCGCCCAGCGCGGGCGACGCGAGGTCGAGGAGCTGATCGCGCGAACACCGGCCGACGGCCTGGTGGCGGGGACGGCCCGCGTCAACGGCGACCTCTTCGGCGAGCGCGGCGCCTGCGCGGTGCTCTCCTACGACTACACCGTTCTCGCCGGCACCCAAGGCGCGCTCGGCCACCGCAAGAAGGACCGCCTCTTCGAGCTGATCGAGCGCATGCGCCTGCCCACTGTCTTCTTCGCCGAGGGCGGCGGCGGGCGCCCGGGCGACACCGACTACCCGGTCGTCTCCGCCCTCGACACCCGCGCCTTCGCGCTCTGGGCGAAGCTCTCGGGCCTGGTGCTGCGGATCGCCGTCGTTGCCGGGCGCTGCTTCGCCGGCAACGCGACGATCGCCGGCTGCTCGGACCTGATCGTCGCCACTGAGAACGCCTCGCTCGGGATGGGCGGGCCGGCGATGATCGAGGGTGGCGGCCTGGGCAGGGTCGACCCCGACGAGGTGGGACCGGCCGCGATGCAGGCCGCCAACGGCGTCGTCGACCTCCTCGTCGCCGACGAGGCCGCTGCCACCGCGGCGACCAAGCGCCTGCTCGCCTACTTCCAGGGGGCGACCCCGCCGAGGGCCGAACCCGACCAGGCCGCGCTGCGAGACGCCGTCCCCGAGCGCCAGCGCCGCGCCTACGCGGCGAAGCCGATCGTGGAGACGCTGGCCGACGAGGGCTCGGCGACCTTCCTGCGCGAGCGCTTCGCACCGGAGATGCTCACCGCGCTGGTCCGGATCGAGGGGCGGCCGCTCGGCGTGATCGCCAACGACACCCAGCACATGGCCGGGGCTATCACCAGCGACGCGGCCGACAAGGCGGCGCGCTTCCTCCAGCTCTGCGACGCCTTCGGCCTGCCCGTCGTCTCGCTGGTCGACACGCCGGGGATGATGGTCGGCCCCGAGGCCGAGGCGACCGGCCTGGTGCGGCACACCTCGCGCCTCCTGCTCGCCGGAGCCGCCCTTCGCGTCCCCCTCGTCGCCGTGATCATGCGCCGCGGCTACGGCCTCGGCGCCCAGGCGATGGTCGGCGGCAGCATGCACGAGCCGTTGCTCACCGTCGCCTGGCCCTCGGCCCACCTCGGGCCGATGGGCCTCGAGGGGGCGGTCAAGCTCGCCCTGCGCAAGGAGCTGGAGGCGATCGCCGACGAAGCCGAGCGCGAGCGCCGCGTCCGCGAGCTCACCGCGGCCGCCGAAGAGAACGCGAAAGCGCTCAACGCCGCCGCCCTCTTCGAGATCGACGACGTGATCGACCCGGCCGAGACCCGCGCCCTTATCGCCTCCACACTGGCCGCGGCCGGGCCGCTTCAGAGCGACGCCGGCCCGCGGCGCTTCGTCGACGCGTGGTAAGCGTTCGATTTTCCATGCCATAGATGGAAAATTGGCGTCTCGTGCTCAGGCGAGACCCTCGAACTCGTACTCGCGCAGGAAGCCCTCGAAGTGGCGGCGGTGCGCCTGCTCGTCGTGGAGGATCGCGATCGTCATGTCCTGGGTGACCGGGTCGATCTGGTCGGTCTCGGCGACGATGCGCGTGTAGTGCTCGATCGCGCCGGTCTCGGCCTTGATCACGCCGCGGATCACGTGCACGACGTCGGTCTGCTCCTCGGGCGGCTGCAGGTAGGACTGCTCGGCGGTGAAGCCTTCCGATCCCGGGACGACGCCGTAGAGCTCCTTGATCCGCTCGGCGAATTGCTTGGCGTGGCCGAGCTCCTCCTCGACGTCGGCCTCCAGCGACTCCTTGATCTCCTGCGCCCTCACCCCGTCGAGGTTGACGGCGGCGGCGAGGTAGCTCATCACGGTCTCTATCTCCATCCAGTAGGCCCTGGTCAGCAGGTCGACCACGTGCTGGCGAGCCTCCGCGTTGACGCCGTCGAAGATTCCCTTGCTGGGGCTGACACCGGTCTCCATCTCCGCGCTCCTTTCGCTCGACTGCGGGGGTGCAACCCGGATACCCGCAGCGCGCGGACGACAATCGCGACTACCATATGCACCTAGGGTCAGACCCCCAGGGAGACACCGAATGGCAAGCGAGCAACAGGACATCGCCGACGGCACCCTCGTGGTGCGCACCGCGAAAAACGACGGGACCCACACGATCGCGCTCTGCGGCGAGCTCGACCTCGCCAACGCCAGCACGGCGGAGGTCGCCCTCGAGGAGCTGCTGAACGAGGGCGCGCCGGTCGTCGTCGACATGCGCGAGCTGGAGTTCATCGACTCGACCGGGATCGCGCTGCTGGTGGCGGCGCTCGGACGCGGTGACGAGGAAACGAGGGTGCGGTTCATCCCGAGCACCGCTCCTGCCGTGACGCGGGTGCTCGAGCTGACCGGTCTGGCCGAGCGGCTGCCGCTCGCCGACGCGTAGCCGTCGACGCCCCCGCGTTACGCGCGGAGCCTGTAGCCCTGGGAGAAGAGGCGCAGGTTGACGAAGAAGAGCGCCGCGGTCGCCGCTGTGAGGGCGAGGAGTGAGAGGGCGATGCTGACTTCGGTGAAGCCGACGAAGCCGTAGCGGACCAGGTTGATCATGTAGTAGACCGGGTTGAAGAGGGTGATCGTCTCGAAGGGCTGCGGCAGCAGCTCCGCCGAGTAGAAGACGCCGCCGAGGAAGATCAGCGGCGTCAGGACGAAGGTCTGGACGAAGGCGACGTCGTCGAACTGCTCAGCGCGCACCCCGGTCAGGACGCCGAGCTGGGAGAAGAAGAAGCCGACCAGGAAGAGCGAGGGGATCAGCACGAGGAGGTGGTCGACCGGGAGGTCGACCAGCAGCGAGGCGGCGATGAAGGTGAGCAGGGCGACGAGGAATCCGCGCATGAAGCCGCCGAGCGAGAAGGCCAGCAGCAGCTCCAGCGGCGAGGCGGGCGAGGAGAGCTGGTCTTGGATCGCGCCCTGGAACTTCTGCTGGAGGATCGAGGAGGAGTTGTTGGCGAAGGCGTTGATCGAGAAGGCCATCATGATCAGGCCGGGGATGACGAAGACGACGTAGTCAATCCCGTGCAGCTGCTTGATCCGCGAGCCGAGGGCGGCGCCGAAGACGGTGATGTAGAGGAAGGTTTCCAGCAGCGGGGCGCCAAGCGTCTGCTTCTTGATCTTCATGAAGCGGTTGACCTCGCGGCGCCATAGGGTCGCGAAGCGGATCTGGGCGGCGTTCACGAGGCGCTCACCTCGATGTGGGAGCGCGAGAGCTCCTTGCGGCCGACCAGCGCCAGGTAGGCGTCCTCGAGGCCGGCGACGCCGTAGCGGGCGGCCAGCTCCTCGCTGGTCCCCTCGCCGACGATCCTGCCCTCGTTGATGAAGGCGATGCGGTCGCAGAGCTGTTCGGCCTCCTCGATGTAGTGGGTGGTGAGCAGGATCGTCGTCCCCTCCTGGTTGATCCGCTGCACGTAGTGCCAGAGCTCGAGCCGCAACTCGACGTCGACGCCGGCGGTGGGCTCGTCGAGGATCAGCAGGCGCGGCCGGTGCATCATCGCCCGCGCCAGGATCAGCCGTCGTTTCATCCCGCCGGAGAGGGTGCGGGTGCGTTCGTCGCTCTTCTCCGTCAGCGAGAAGGTGTCGAGCAGCTCCCGGGTCCGCTCGCGCCGCTGGCGCTTGGGCATGCCGAAGTACCCGGCGTGGTAGTCGAGCGTCTCCTCGACCGTGAGGAACCAGTCGAGGTTGGGCTCCTGGGGAGCGAGCCCGACCGCCTGGCGGGCGTCGCCGTAGTCGTCGATCGCATCGTGGCCGAGGACCCGGATCGCGCCGTCGGTCGGCTGTGCCAGCCCGGTCGCGCAGTGGATCAGGGTCGACTTGCCCGCCCCGTTCGGCCCGAGCAGCCCGAAGAGCTCCCCCGGCGCGATCTCGAGCGAGACCCCGCGCAGTGCCTCCACCCCGGTCGGGTAGCGCTTGAAGAGGTCCTCTATGTGCAGAGCGCTGTCGGCCATGACGGCGCTAACGGTATTGGAGTGGCAGACTCGGCCCCTCATGCCCGGCCCACTGCTCGCCGTCGACGCGCCTTCGATGCTCTTCCGTGCCTTCTACGCGCTACCGGACTCGATCGTGGGGCCGGACGGAAAGCCCGTCAACGCACTGCTCGGCACGGCCAACCTCGTCCTGCGCGAGGTCGAACTGCGCGAGCCGCGCGCCGTGGCGCTTTGCTTCGGGCCCGACGCGGCCTCCTATCGGACCGAGCTCTACCCCACCTACCACGCCGAGCGCGAGGCGGCGATGCCCGACGACCTGGCGCCGCAGTTCACCGCCGCCCACGATTTCTTCGCGGCCTTCGGCTGGACGGTGGCGACGAGCGAGGACCTCGAGGCCGACGACCTGCTCGGCACCTTCGCCCGCCGCGAGGCCGAGGCGGGCGGCCGGGCGCTGCTGCTGACGGGAGACCGCGACATGTACCAGTGCGCGAGTGAGTGGGTCACCGTTCTCTACGTGAAGACGGGGACCAAAGGGTCCGAGGAGGTGGCGCCCGAAGAGGTCAAGCGCCGCTACGGGATCGGCCCGGAGCTGGTGCCCGACTTCATCGCCCTGCGCGGCGACCCCTCCGACGGGCTGCCCGGCGCCAAGGGCGTCGGGCCGAAGACCGCCGCCGAGCTGCTGCGCCGGCACGGCTCGCTGGAGGCGGTGCTCGAGAACGCGATCCGCGAGCGTCGCCCGGCGCTGCGCGGCGCCCTGCTCGGCGCCGCCGACGACCTGCGAGCGTTCAAGGACATCGCGACGCTGCGCGACGCCGGGGTTGAGCCGCCACCGGACCGCGAGACCGACTGGGCCGGCGCCGCGGCCGCAGCCCGCGTGCGCGGCATGAACCGGCTCGCCGAGCGGCTGGAGAGTTTCGCCCCCTAGCCGCTACGCGCGGTGCTCGGGGTTGGGGAAATCGAAGCGGCAGCCCGCGCCCCACTCGGTGCGCTGGTTGCCGTGGGCGGGGATGCCACCGGCGTCCTTCAGCATCCGCGCCAGGTGGAGCAGGTTCCAGGCGGCGAAGGTGGTGTTGCGGTTGGTGAAGTCGTTCTCGGGGCCGCCCGAGCCCTCGTCGAGGTAGGAGGGGCCGGGACCGGCCTCCCCGATCCAGCCGGCGTCGGCCTGCGGGGGGATCGTGTAGCCGAGGTGCTGCAGCGAGTAGAGGACGTTCATCGCGCAGTGCTTGACCCCGTCCTCGTTGCCGGTGACGAGGCAACCGCCGACCCGCCCGTAATACGCATACTGGCCGGCGTCGTTGAGCAGGTGCGAGTTGCCGTAGAGCCGCTCGATCACCTGCGTCGCCACCGAGGACTTCTCGCCGAGCCAGATCGGCATGCCGAGGACGAGGATGTCGGCGGCCATCACCCTCTCGAAGATCTCGGGCCACTCGTCGCGCTCCCAGCCGTGCTCGGTCATGTCGGGCCAGACGCCGGTGGCGATCTCGTGGTCGATGGCGCGGACGCACTCGACCTCGACGCCGTTGCGCCGCATGATCTCGATCGAGAGGTCCATCAGTCCCTGGGTGTTGGACACCTCGGGGTTGCGCTTCAACGTGCAGTTGACGAAGAGGGCGCGCAGGTCAGAGTAGTCGGCCATCTCAGCCGGCGATCTTCTCCGCGGGTCGGCGCGCCGGCGCCGGGCGGGAGAACTGCATCGCGCCGTCCTCGAGCGCGCCGCGGCGGATCGAGCGCAGGTCGAAGACGTAGTTCTGGCGCAGCTTCCAGGGCTCCTTCGAGCCCTGTTTGGGGAACTGGTCGAGCGAGCGCAAGACGTAGCCGGAGGTGAAGTCGAGCAGCGGCGCCTCGGTAACGGTCGGGTCGGTGATCTCGGGCACGCTCTTGGCGTAGCCGTGCGCGTCCATATGGGCGAGCAGGCGGCAGACGTATTCGGAGGTGAGGTCGGCCTTCAGGGTCCAGGAGGCGTTGGTGTAGCCGACGGTGAAGGCGCAGTTGGGGACGCCGCTCAGCATCATCCCCTTGTAGGTCATCGTCTTCGGCACGTCCACCGCCTCGCCGTCGACGACGAGCTCCATGCCACCGAGGAAGAGTAGGTTGAGGCCGGTGGCGGTGACGATCACGTCGGCCTCGAGCCGCTCGCCGGAGTCGAGCGCGATCCCGTCCTCGGTGAAGGTGTCGATGGTGTCGGTGACGACCGAGGCGCTGCCGTCGCCGATCGCCTTGAAGAGGTCGCCGTTGGGCACCAGGCACATGCGCTGGTCCCAGGGGTCGTAGCGGGGCGTGAAGTGCTTGTCGACGTTGTAGCCGTCCGGCAGCGCCGCCTCGACTCCTTTGCGGACGAACCTCTTCACCGCCTGCGGCCGGCGGCGGCTGAGCTGGTAGAAGAAGGTCTGCAGGAGGACGTTCTTCCAGCGCACGATCGCGTAGACCGCCTTGTCGGGCAGGAACCTCCGCAGCGCCCCCGCAACCGGGTCTTCGGCCGGCAGCGAGGCGATGTAGGTGGGCGAGCGCTGCAGCATCGTCACGTGGGCGGCCCTCTCTGCCATCGCCGGCACCAAGGTGACCGCGGTCGCGCCGCTGCCGATCACGACGACCCGCTTGCCGGCATAGTCGAGATCCTCGGGCCAGTGCTGCGGGTGCACGATCTTGCCCCGGAAGCGCTCGGACCCCTCGAACGCGGGGGTGAACCCTTCGTCGTAGCGGTAGTAGCCGCTGCAGACCCAGAGGTAGCCGCAGGTGACGCGCACTGTCTCGCCGCCGTCGACGCGTTCCGCCTCGACGGTCCAGCGGGCCTCCTCGCTCGACCACTCCGCCCGGACCACCCGGTGGCCGAAGCGGATCCTGCGGTCGATCCCTACCTCCTGCGCCGTCTGGCGCACGTACTCGAGGATCGACTCCCCATCGGTGATCGTCCTCGCGTGAGTCCAGGGGCGGAAGCGGTAACCCAAGGTGTGCATATCGGAGTCCGAACGGATCCCGGGGTAGCGAAAGAGGTCCCAGGTCCCCCCCAGTTCCTCACGTGCCTCAAAGATCGCGTAGCTCCTGTCGGGGAAAGCCTCCTGGAGATGGTACGCCGCACCGATCCCCGAGAGCCCCGCCCCGACGATCAGCACGTCGAGATGCTCGATGGTTTGCCCGTTCGCGTTCAAGTCCGCGAATTCTCGCACGATGGGCGGTGGGCGTACTTCTCACTGCTCAGTTGTTCTTGATTGTTGACCCCAGGCGCGGTAAGCAATGGTATTCAACCTCGACTCTCGGCACACCGTGCCGAGGATGGGAGATCGGAAATGAGATCCATCGGAAAGATCGGCCTTGCCGCCCTCGCGGCTGTGGTCGCGATGTCGCTCGCCAGCGCCACATCGGCGTCGGCAACCAGCACCCAACTCTGCAAAGTCCAGACGGGTTTAACCTGCCCGGAAGGTCAAGCGACAACCTCAGTTCATATGAACCTAGCCGAAGGCACGGTCGGCAAGGTATTAGGAGAATTATTCAACGTCTTATGCTTAGGCTACTTAGTCGAGGCCACGGCCTTAGGGTTAGGTAACCCGCAGTCGATTCACGCTACAACCCAGACGTTCACGGGCTGCGGCACCGGCTCCGCGCACAGCAACTGCACGGTGAGCATTCAGGAACAGCCTTTAGTCAACCTCTTAAAGACAGGGTTAGACGAAGGTATCCTGACAGCCACGAACGGCCGCACGCGGCTCCAGTGCTCCAACCTGGGCATCGACTGCGTGTATGACCTCGAAGGCATTGAGTTCGAAGTCGCCGACGGGCACCTCACCGCGAATGAAACTCCCACCAACGAATTAGGCGAAAAATTTGAATGCCCCGATGAAGATGGGGAACATGGGGACGGACTCCTGGACGCGTTACTGGAAACGTTAGCGACCACCTATATTTCCGGGGGGAAATCTGCCGCGCTCTGCAAAACCCATAGCAGCGAAACCTGCGAAGAAGAAGATCAGGTCAAAAGTCTGCACATGGTGACGACCGAACCGCCGGTACTATACAACACGATCGCCAACGTCGAATGCGAATCGTCGTTAGGAACGGCGTCGGTCTTAGAACCAGGAGCACCACAGAAACTGGACATCACCAAACTGACCTGGAAAGGTTGCCATACCCAGGGCGCAGCAGATAACTGCACGGTGACGAGCGAGTCGCTGCCAACGCTCGACCTGTACCAAGCGGCCTTAAACTTAGGTACTGCAATCACGTTAGACCTCGAGATCGGTATCGACTGCACCGTCCTTGGGTTAATCGAGCTGGACTGCGTCTACGGAGGCGACGTGAGCCTGCCCGTCGAAGGGGCCTTACACAAAGAAGACACCGGCCACGGCATGCTCACGGCGAGCAAAGTCGAGCTCGAGAAACTCGAAGGCGAAGGGCACTGCCCCGACTCGGTGAAATGGGACGCCTTATACGAACCGTTAGAACACGTGTACATCGTGGAATAGCCATTTAGGATTGATCCGGCACCGGTCGCATAAGAGCAGACCGGTGCCGGATTGGTGATTGTTTATCCGGTCTTTGGGTCATAGTGACGCCCGCGCCACGCCTCGTGGCGCTCAACTCGACTCTCGGCGCCCAGGCGTCGAGAAAGGAGATCGGAAATGAGATCCATCGAAAAGTTCGGCCTCGCCGCGCTCGCGGCGGTGGTCGCAATGTCTCTCGCCAGCGCCACATCGGCGTCGGCCACCAGCACGCAGCTCTGCAAAGTCCACACGGGCTTAACCTGCCCGGGAGGAGAAGCTGCGACTTCGGTTCACATGACCCTCAAAGCCGGCACGGTTGGGCAACTATTAGCGGCAATCAACGTCTTATGCTTAGGCTACTTAGTCGAAGCTACGGCATTAGGGTTAGGTAGTCCGCAGGAAATTCACGCCACAACCCAGTCGTTCACGGGCTGCGGTACCGGCTCCACGCACAACAACTGCACGATGACCGTTCAGGAACAGCCTTTATCCAACCTCTTAAAGACGGGATTAGACGAAGGTGTCCTGACGGCCCTGAACGGCCGTACGCGGCTCGTGTGCTCCAACCTCGGGCTCGACTGCATATATGACTTCGAAGGCATTGAATTCGAAGTCGGCGGAGGGCACCTCACCGCGAATGAAACCGCCACCAACGAATTAGGCGGCAAATTCTTCTGCCCCGACGAAGGATTCCTGGACGCGTTACTGGGGTCGTTACATACACCCTCGTCAACCGTTCTCTGCAAAACCCACAGCGGTGAAACGTGCGCCGAAAAAGACCAGGTCAAAAGCCTCCATATAGTGACGGCCAAACCGCCGGTGCTCTACAACACCATCGCAAACATCGAATGCGAATCGTCGTTAGGCGCGGCAACGGTCTTAGCGCCCGCTGAAGAACAGAAACTGGATGTCACCGAACTGACCTGGAAAGGATGCCACACCCAGGGAGCGGCCGACAACTGCACGGTGACGACCGAGTCGCTGCCGACGCTTGACCTTGCACGGACGGCCTTAAACTTAGGCACGGTGGCGACATTAGGACTCGAGATCGGTATCGACTGCACGGTCCTCGGGTTAATCGAGCTGGACTGCGTCTACAGAGGCGAGGTGAGCCTGCCGGTCGAAGGGGCCTTACACAAAGAAGGCACCGGTTACGGCATGCTCACGGCGAGCAAAGTCGAGCTCGAGAAACTCGAAGGCGAAGGGCACTGCCCCGACTCGGTGAAATGGGACGCCTCATACGAACCGTTAGAACACGTGTACGTCCTTGGTTCGGCCTTATCGAGCGGCGAACCTTTCTACGTCCTGGGGTAGCGGCATCGGCAGGCCCCAAGCGCCGGCTCCAGGCGAGCCGGCGCTTTTGGGCGCCGCAGCAGGCCTACTCGAACTCCGCCACCACTTCCCTGGCTTCCGACATCGTCACCGTGCAGGCACCGGTGCCGGAGCAGGCGCCGGACCAGCCGCCGAAGGCCGAGCCTTTGCCGGGGGTGACGGTCAGTTCGACCACTTCGCCCTGGTAGTAGGCGGAGGACATCTCCGAACAGGTGGCGCCGCAATTGATCCCCGCGACGCTGCTCTTCACGGTGCCCTGGCCACCACCTGACTTGGTCAGTGTCAGCAGGTGCTTGGGGTCTTCGGCGAATTTGGCTTCGACCTCGTGGTCTTCGCCCATGACCGGTTCACAAGAGGCGGAGCCGGTGCAGTCGCCGAGCCATTCGACGAAGTGGAAGTGCTTGGCCGGGGTCTGTTTGAGCGTGACTTTGGTGCCCTCTTTGAAGGCCGCCGTGGTCTCGGCGCAGTTCGAGAGGCAGAGGATCCCACCGGGGGAGCTCTGCACCTTGCCCAGGCCCGATCCTGCTCTCGAGACCTCGAGGGTATGGGTGGTCGTAAACGTCGCTTTGACCGTCTTTGCTTTGTCGACGGTCATCGTGCACTGGCGGCCGTTGACCCCGCCTTTGTCACAATATTTCCAACTGACGAAGACCGAGCCGGGGTTGGGCGTGGCGGTCAAGACGACCACGGTGCCCTCCTCGTAATCGTCGGTGCAGAAGGGATCGCAGCTGATCGCGCCTTTGTCGGAGGTGACCGTGCCGGTGCCGGTGCCTTCGGTCTCGACCGTGAGGGCGAATTCGGTTGTGGTCGTTTCCTCGTCAAAGCCGGCCGTAACCGCTCTAGCCGCGCTCATCGTCACTTCGCAGGTCCCCGTGCCCGAGCAGGCCCCGCTCCAGCCGGTGAATTCAGAGCCCGCGTCGGCATCTGCTTCCAGCGTGACCACGGTGCCGTGATCGAAGCTTGCCGAGCAGGTGGCGCCGCAGTCAATCCCCGGCGGCGAGCTGGTGACTTTGCCGGTGCCCGATCCCGCCTTGGAGACCGAGAGCAGGTGCTGTTCGAGGGCGAAGGTGGCGGTGACTTCCTTGGCCGCGCTCATCGTGACCAGGCATTCGTTTTCGCCGTTGACGCTGTCGCAACCACTCCAGACGACGGCTTTGGTGTTTGCCCCCGCGGTGCCGGTGAGCGTGACCGGGGTCCCTTCTTCGTATTCCTCTTCGCAATCGAGGCCGCAGTTGATGCCTGCGGGAGAGCTCGTCACCATGCCGGTCCCCGAACCTGCCTTTTTGACTTTGAGAGCGAATTTGGGTTTGGCGGCGGTGGAGAATTCAGCCGTCACTTCTTTTGCCGCTGACATCGTCACTTCGCATTTGCCCGTGCCCGAGCAGCCTGAGCCAGACCAGCCGGCGAAGGTGGAACCACCGTCTTCTTTGGCTTCCAGGGTGACTTTGGTGCCTTCTTCGTAGAGCTCGCTGCAGTCGGAGCCGCAATCGATGCCGGGCCCGGTCACTTTGCCGGTGCCCGTGCCGGTCTTTTTGACCGTGAGTTCGAACTCGGTTGGATTGCAAACGCCGAGGCACGCGTGCTCCAACGACCCGAACGCCACCACGTCAAAGGGCTGCACTTCGTTGTTGGAGCCGTCGGAAGCGACGTAGACGTTGCCGTTCCCCGGGTAGAGCGAGGCGCAGGTCGGCGTCGTCTGTTCGGTCAGCGGCGGGTCGTGCAGGGCGCAGCTGCTGTCGACCGCGATCCTGTAGCTGGCGGGGCCGCTGGAGAAGGTGCCGAACTCGGCCACGCAGGCGCCCGAGGAGTCGTACTCGCGGGCCCCCCCGGCCTGGTTGTTGGCGTACTCGATAATGTGGCCGTTGGACTGGTCGATGGCGACCCTCGGGTTTTGGCCGAGCTCTCCGTTGGGGCAGCCGCCGCCCTTGATCTGGACGTTCAGCAGCTCCTCCGGTTCGTCGCAGCTGACCTTGGCCAGGTTCTGGCTGCTTCCCGTGACGTAGATCGCTGCACCCTCTCCGGTGCCCCTGTAGACGTCGATGTCGAGCCTGGTTCCGGTGAGGCCGAGGCCCGCTCCGCATTCCCCGATCACAGGGGATTCTTCGTCGGCTGAGCCGAACTCGGCGATGACCGGAGTGAAGGCCGAGCCGCCGAGGACGAAGGCGTGTTCGTTGGCGGGGTTGATCGCCACCGCCTGCAGCGAGTTGCCTTCGAATTCCCCGGGGATCAGTTCCGGCTCGCGGTTGTATTCGGTGGAGCCGGTCGGCGGGTACGAAGAGGGGGAGTAGTAGGTCAGTTTCCGTTCGGCGCTGGTCGGCCCGTCCACAACGTAGACGTTGCCTTCGCAGTCGGCGGCGAGGTCGATCGGGGCTTCGGCGTCTTCGAAGTTGGTCACTTCGTTGCCTTCGGGGTCATAGACGCGGACTTCCGTGGTGGTACCCACGTAGACGTAGCCCTCGCAGTCGATTGCCACCGTGCGGGCATTTGCCAGCGCCCGGGAGAGT
Organism: Solirubrobacterales bacterium; assembly: GCA_036525295.1. Classification (GTDB taxonomy): domain Bacteria; phylum Actinomycetota; class Thermoleophilia; order Solirubrobacterales; family 70-9; genus VRUE01. The sequence continues at coordinate 24,751 of DATDAQ010000036.1, forward strand.
CCGGGCAGCGGGTCGCGTGCGGGCAACCCCAACGGGGCGAAGGCGAGCAGCTTCGCCCCCGCGGCGGCGCCGGCGGAGACGTAGAGGGTGCCGTCGCCCGCGGCCCCCGAGCGCTCGACGGCCAGTGCCGTGGGCTCGGCGTCGGCGAAGGCGCCGTTGACGATCTGGTCGACGAATTCGCCGGTGGCGTCGAACTCGTCGACGGCGTCGTTGGCGTCGTCATAGAGGAAGAAGTGCCCCTGGGTACAGGCTTGGTTGTTTCCTTCGACCTGGACTTGGATGCATTTGCGGGTTTCGCGGCTTTCGTTGCCGGGGTCGGCGGCGAGGTAGGCGCCCTGGGCGCCGAAGCCGAAGCTCTGGTCGGTGGTCTCGGGGTCTTCGTCGTGGTCGACGGCGGAGATCGTGCGCCGCAGTTTCAGCGCGCTGCCTTCCTTGGCGGAGAAGACCTTCACCTGGTCGGTCGCGGCGTCGGCGACCGTGAGGTAGTAGTGGCGTTTGAGGTTGGAGGGGAGGCTGCCGGTGAAGATGTAGGTGTAGGCGGCTACGCCGGTGGCATTGGTGAGGTCGCCCCCGCCGACGTTGGCTTCGAAGCTGGTGTCGGATTTGTAGATCGCGACGTGGGTGCCCTCGGCGACGTAGAGGCGGTCGTCGGCGCGGTCCACGGCGATGCCCTCGGCGTTGCCGGAGGAGTCGATCGGTTCGGCGGAGCCGTAGGTCGGGGTGCCCGAGAAGGGGTAGGCGTTGGGTGTGTAGCGGACGACATTGCCGGTGGCCTTCTCGGAGACGTAGAGCTTGCCTTTGGAGTCCACGGCGAGGCCGCAGGGTTCGTTGGTGTTGGAGATCGAGGTCAGTTCGGCGTGGGCGGGGTTATAGACCTTGACTTTGCCCTCGCCCGCGCTGGAGGCGTAGAGGTCGCCTTTGCTGTCGACGGCCACTCCGCAGGCGTGGTTGAGGCCTTCGACGTCGAGGGAGGGGGCACGGCCGTGACTGGGGGGGTCGGCCAGGGCGCTGTGGGGGAGGGTGAGGATCGAGAGGATGAGCATGCAGGTGGCGAGTGCTACCTGCGCAACACTTCGCCTGCTGCTGTCGGTTCCGTTCCTCATGTCTTCGCTCCCTCTCATGTGTCACGGGGGCCCCGGCTGGGGCCCCCGTGAGGTTCTACTTTCCTTGACTTCCGTGCTCCTATTTGAATTCGGCTTCGACCGATTTCGCCGAGCTCATCGTGACTTTGCAGGTGCCGGTGCCGGAGCAGCCGCCGCCTGACCAGCCGCCGAAGGTCGAGCCTTTGCCCGGGGTGGCGGTCAGTTCGACTTCCGCACCCTGGTAGTAGGCCGATGCCATCGAGGAGCAGGTCGCGCCGCAGTTGATGCCGGCGAGGTTGCTCTTAGCCGTGCCCTGTCCGCCGCCTTTCTTGGTCACCGTGAGCAGGTGTTTGGCGACTTCGACGAATTCGGCTTCGGCGTCCTTGTCTTCGCTCAGCGAGTTGAGGACACAGGGACCCGTGCCTTCACAGTCGCCAGACCAGCCGGCGAAGGTGAAGTTTTTGGACGGGGCCGCGTTGAGCGTGACGTTGGTCAGCTCTTTGAACTTGGCCGAGGTCGACGAGCAGTTGCTCAGGCAGAGAACTCCGCCCGGGGAGCTGCTCACCTTGCCGAGGCCGGTGCCTTTGCGGGTCACCGAGACGTCGTAGGCGGTCGTGAATTTGGCGCTGACCGTCTTGGGACCGGTCATCGTCACTGTGCACTGGCGCCCGTTGGCCCCGAGTTTGTCGCAGCCTTTCCAGCTGACGAAGAGCGAGTCTGCGTCAGGTGAGGCGGTCAGGATGACGACTCCTTTGAATTCGGCCGAACAGGTCGGGTCGCATTCGATCCCGGCCGGGTTGGAGACGACGGTGCCGTCGCCGGTGCCTTCCTTGTTGACAGTGAGTTCAAATTCAGAGGATTCCGTGCCGAACTTGCCGATCGCCGGGGGCAGCCCGATGGACGTGTACCAGACGTTACCGCCCGGTCCTATCGCAAGGGCATTCGTCCTGGCGGTTGGCTGCAGAGCCGTGGCCGCTTTGAGCGAGAATTCTTTCATCGCGCCCGTGACCGGTTTGATGCGGAAGAGCCTGTTGGCAAGCGAATTCACGGTCGTTTCCACGGTGCAACCCGCTTCCGCACCCGTGAGTTTGCTCCCGTCGCAGGTCAACGTGGCCACGTTGGACCGTTCGAATTTGCCCGCGAAGGTGACCGTCCGGACGAGTGTTGAACCTTCGACGAGGCCACCGACTGTGACGTTGCTGGTGCCACCGATGGTGGAGAGTTTTCCTAGCGCTTCCCTGACTATGGCCGTCGCGCAAGGGGTGTTGAGGGCGCAAGTGCTGAATGCCGAAACGAAGGCAAGGTCAGCACTGAGGCTCTGGGAGCCTCCGGCACCCGCTTCGGTCGCCTGCGAAAGCGTGAGCGCGGTCGGGTTGATGCATGTCGTCGGGCTGCAAGCGTTGATCTTGGTGCCCGGTTTAATGCCGGGACCGGTGATCAGCTCGTGTTTGACAACACTGCCCGTGGAAGTGGAGACACCGGTTACGCTCGTGCTGCTGCTCGAGAGCGTGCCCGTGCCCGTCCAGCCGGTTTGCTGGCCTTCGAATCCGAGCTTGAAGGTGCCTTCGCCTTTGATCGTGGCTTTCTGGGTCTCGTTGATCCCGGTCGTTTCGGTGGCCCAGATGTTTCCGTCGGGGCCAGCCGTAAGCGAGCTCACAGAGATAGGTTCAGGGGCGGTGGGGGTTTTGTAGTAGCTCACCACGCCTGCGGTGGTGATTGCGCCTAGCCTTTCGTCAGGGGCGTTGTTCGCCGGGAACCAGAGCCTGTTGTCGGAGCCGAGGGCAATCGACACCGGCTGGTTTGTGGAGGCGTCGCCTACGACCGAGTACTCGGTGACCACTCCCGCGGGAGTGATCTTGCCCACGGCCTTCGTCGGGCCGCAGTCGCCGAACCAGACGTTGCCGTCGGGGCCGGCCGTGACCGAACAGACGTTGGCTTCCGCGTTGAAGCTCGCGGTGCTGGTGGGGTATTCGGTTACCACACCGGCGGGCGTGATACGGGCGAGCCCGTTGGTTCCCTGCGTGACCCAGAGATTGCCGTCGGGACCCGCTGCGATGAGGCTTTTGAAGCTGCCTTCGGGGGACATTTTTGGCAGTTCGATCTCCACCAGGCTGGTTGTCGGTTCGGCAGGATCGATGTGGCCGACTTTGTTGGCGAGTGGCTCGGTAAACCAGATGTCGCCGTCGGGGCCTTTGGCGATGCCCCATGCGCCGCCGGAGAGGCCGGGGCTGTACAGGCTGACCGCACCCGCCGGGGTGACTTTGCCGATTTTAAGGCCCGTCAAGAGGGCGGGGTGCGCCGGATCGGTAAACCAGATGTTGCCGTCGGGCCCTTCGGTGAGCGTCGTCGGATATGTCGGCGCTTCCGGTGCCGAGAACTCCGTGTTCGCGCCCAGTTCGTCCGCCGAGGCGGCGGCCGGAATGGCCATGGCCAGAACGGCCATCAGGGCTACGGGGACGCCGATTCGCGTGCGCAGCCGTTTGAGAATCATCGGTTTCGACCTTGCGGACGGTCCCTTCGAAGTGCCTCTCACTTGCTCTCTCCTTGTCCCTTGAGCCCCTGCCAGCCGCTTCCCGGCGGCTTCGGCGACTCGGTTTTCCCTGTGGGGTTCCTCCCCTGCATGCCCCCCAGTGAGGGCACGACGAAGGCAGAATACCCGTGTCGTACCGGAATTGCAAGTTGACGTTTCTCATCCAAGCCATGGATGTTCCAGCCGTTTGGGGCGTTCCGGTAATTCCAGTCATGAGTGAAATGCAGGGAAGATTCCGCTCCCCGAGAGGGGGTGCGAGCACGCCCGATCCGCAGCGGAGATCGGGCTTCCCAGAGGGAAAAGCTAGGGCTTGACGACCCGGAAGATGAGCTTCTTGAGCTTGGTGCGGGGTTCGCCACCGGTGGGCGAAAACGTGAATTTGACTTTGATCCGCAGCTGGCGGCCTTTGGCTTTTTCGAGCTCGGCCATGCCTTTGGCGTTGAGCTCGAGTTTGAGCGTGAAGCTGCCGGCGGATTTGCCCGTCGCTTTGGCCGTTTTCATCAGGTCGGCAGTGGCGGTGAAGGTGCCGCCGCTGGAGACCTTGACCCTGATCGTGACGACGCCGGTCGAGGGGTGCTTGACCTTGCCCAGGTTGAACTTGTTCGACGGCACCGGGGTGCAGTAGGGCGGCGTGCCGGTCTGCCCTTTGGGGCATCCGGCGGCAGAGGAGGCGGCCGGAAGCGCAAGCGCGATGACGGCAAGCGCCCCCGCGAGCAGAAGAAGCAGTCTGTTCCTCATCCTCACTACGACGGACCTCCCATTCCGGCTGCAACCCTAGCAGGCAGGCTGGCGAGCCGGCCCTGCCTGGCCCGCGCCCGGAAGGCGCCCTCGGGGGCGTCGATCCGAACCAGGAAGACGCGGCGCGGCCCGGCGGCCACGTGGGCCAGCGGCGCCCACCCGTGCCGGGTGCGCCGCTCGAGGACGAGCCGGCCCGCCGCGGGCGCCTTGCCCCAGAGGAGCACCTCGCCGCGGCCGCGGCGAGCGACGAAGGGGAAGCCGAAGGCGCGGTGGGCCGGCTTCGCCCCGCCCTCGCGGAAGAAGAGGCCGCTCTGCTGGGTCGCGCCGAACCCGGCCGTGCCGGGAGACTGGTCGCGCAGGTACCACCAGACGACCGCGCCGACACCCTGGCGCCAGAGTTCGAAGAGCGATTCGGAGAGGAAGCGCGCGTGGCGGCGCAGGGGCACGCCTTCGGGATCGGGTGGGTTCGAGTCAAACCAGATCTCCGTCGCCCAGAAGGGCTTGGGCCCAGCCGGCAGCGCGCGCCCGGTCTCGACCCCCCGACGCACGATCGAGGTGAGGCGGCCAAGGTCGGGGGTCGAGACGTCGAGCGGGCTGACGGCGCCGCGGCTGGGCGCCCAAACGTTTATCGGGTTGTGGGCGGCGATGTCGAAGCGGGCGGGTTCGGGGCAGGCGAGCGGCTTCAGCCGCGGCCCGCGCAGGCAGAGCAGGGCGCGCCAGAACCAGACCGGCGGGACGCGGCTCCCCCCCACCGTCGCGTCCCCGTAGGGCGCCAGGCCGCCGATGATGACGCGGGCGCCGGGGTTGGCGGCGTGGACCGCGGCATAGGCGGCGTTCAGCATCGCCCGGTAGTGCTGGGGGCCGACCAGCCTGCCGCCTTCCCAGAGCGGGTTGAGATGGACCGAGAGGTTCTGCTCGGCCCAGACCTGGAAGTAGCGGACGCCAGGGAGCGGGCCGGCGCCCGGGTCGGCGGGGTCGGCGAAGCCGCCCGTGTAGCGGGCCGCGAGCGCGCGGGAGAAGCTCCCCAGCTCGGCGGGCCGCGGCAGCCAGGTGCCGGGCGGCGCCACGGCGGTGCTGGGCCGGTTTGGGCCCTCCGCCCAGCGGGGGGCAAAGTTGACGTCGAGCACCGGCTCCAAGCCGCGGGCGGCGGCGGCTCGGACGGCGCCGTCGAGGGCCTCCCATTTGTAGGCGGGGTCGGCGGGGTCGGCGGGGTCGAAGCCGGCGGGGGGAACCTTGGGCGCGATGCTCGACCAGGCGACGCCCAGCAGCACCAGGTCCGCCCGCGCCTCCCGTGCCCTGGTCATCCACTCGTCGCGCAGCCCCGCGTCGGCGCCGTTGAAGGCCGCGTCGGCGAGGCCGAGCTCGAGGCCGCGCGGCGCCGCGTCGGCACCCGGCGCCTGAACGGCGAGCGCCAGCACCACGAGGGCGAGGGCTCGGGCGGCCAGTTTCACCGCGTCACGAGGCCGCGCCACCTGGCGGCGGCGAAGGCGATCGCGCCCGCGGCCGTAAGCACCAGCACGAGCGGGAAGAGGGCGCCGAGGCCCTGGTCATCGGGCACGCGCACTCCCGAGGCGGGTGCGTCGGCCTGCGAGCCGTCGCGGTCCCCGGCCGCGCCGGGCACACCGGCCGGTGCGGTTTTGGCGACCACGGTCGCGACCGCCAGGCCCTCCGGGCCGCGCTGGCGAAGGACACGTTCGGTGGCCTCGCTCAGCGCCCCGTCGCGCACCGCGTCGCGCGTCTCCTTGGCCGAATCGGGCGCCCGCGGGCCGGTCGAGCCAGGCAGCGTCTGGTAGTACTGGTCGGCCTCGGAGTTGCCCGGCGGCGCAACCACTCGCACCGCGGCCCCGGCGGGCAGCGGCATGGCGAGCACAAGCAAGAGGGCGAGTGTCGTAGTTTTCATCGCCTTGATGGGCATAAACACGCCGGGGAGCCAGGAGGAGCTGTGACTCTCGGCTCTCGGCGGAAACTGTACATGGGGGCATTGGAGACACCGGAGCGCACGGGGCGGGCGGCCGCGCCGGCCCCGACACGCCCGGAGAGCGCCCGCTTCGACTGGGGCGGGGCCGCGACCTGGCTGCTCGCCGCCTTCCTCGTCGTCTACCTGGCGCTGGAGAACGGTGGCTACGACCCGATCCCGCGCGACCAGGTCGGGGTCGCGATCTGGTGGCTGGTGCTGCTCGGCGTCGCGGTGGAGGCGCTGCCGGTGCCGGGGCGGACCCGCGCCAGCCTCGCCGTCCTCGGCCTGCTCGCCGGCTTCGGCGTCTGGACCGCGATCTCGCTGGGCTGGACGCAGAGCGCCGAGCGAACCGCCGACGAGCTCGCCCGGGTCGCCACCTACCTCGGCGTCCTCGTGCTGGGGATCTGCTTAGTCACCCGGCGGCGGGCCGGAGCGCGGCAGGTGCTGCACGGGGTCGCCTTCGGCCTCGGCCTGATCGCTGCGCTCGGCGTCCTCTCCCGCCTGCGGATGGCCTGGTTCCCGGTCAACGAACTTGGCACAGTGCTGCCGGGGATCGAGATCGAGCGCCGCCTCTCCTACCCGCTGGGCTACTCGAGCGGGATGGGGGCGCTGGCCGGGATGGCGCTGCCGCTGCTGCTCGCGGCGACCGCCTCGGCGCGCACGCTCGCCGGTCAGGCCCTCGCCGCGGCGGCGATCCCGCTCGCCGGCCTCGCCCTCTACCTCGCCACCTCGGGCACGGGCGCGATCGTCGCGATCATGGCGATGCTCGTCTTCCTCGCCCTCGCCCCCGACCGCGTGCCGAAGCTGCTCACCCTCGCCGCCGGGGGCGGCGGCGCGGCGCTCCTCGCCCTCGCCGTCGACGGCCGCGAGGCGCTGGCCCGCGGCCTGCCGACCCCGGCCGCCGAAGCGCAGGGGGACGAGGTGGTCTGGATCGCGCTGGCGGTCTGCGCCGCGGTCGCCGCGGCCCAGGTCGGGATCGGGCTCGCGGCGCGCAACCTGCGGCGGCCCCGCTGGATGCGACCAAGCCGCGGCGAGGCGCTGGTCGCGACAGCCGTGGTGGTCCTCATCGCGGTCCCGGTCGCGTTCGCCGCCGGGCTGCCGGGCGAGGCCTCGGACCGCTGGGAGGTCTTCAAGAGCCACGGCGAAGGGGCGAGGGCGGCGCCCAGCTCGCCCGCCTCGATCCTCGACTCGACCAGCAGCGGCCGCTACCAGTTCTGGCAGTCGGCGGTGGACGCCGGCGAAGCCGAGCCCTGGCAGGGAATCGGGCCCGGGACCTTCGAGTTCTGGTGGGCGCAGCACGGCTCCTACAAGGGCTTCGTCCGCACCGCCCACTCGCTTTACCTGGAGGCCTTCGCCGAGCTGGGGATCGTCGGGCTCCTCCTGATCGGGAGCTTCGTGCTGGCCGTGCTCGGCGCCGGCGCGGTGCGCTCGCTGCGGGCCCCGCCCGAGGAGCGCCTGGTACTCGCGGCGGCCACCGCCGGCGCGGCCGGGTTCGCGATGGCCGCGGCCCTGGACTGGGTCTGGCAGCTCGCGGCGCTCGCGGTCGCCTTCATGCTGCTGGCGGCCGTCGCCGTCAGCGGCTACTCGCTGCCCGAACCGACGCGGCGGCGGCGGCGCAGCAAGCGCCAGAACCGCCACCGGCTGCAGCGCGCCGCGGTCGCCGCGGTCGCGGTAGCGGCCCTGATCGCGATCTGGTTTCCGCTGCAAGGGGCAACCCACCTGCGCCAGAGTCAGGTCGACGCCGCCCACGGCGACCTCGCTGCCGCCCTCCAGCAGGCCGAGGACGCCGGCGACGCCCAGCCCTACGCAGCGGCGCCGCTGCTGCAGGAAGCGCTCGTGCTCGAGCAGCAGGGGGAGCTCAGGCCGGCGGCCACTGCCGCCGCCGAGGCCACCCGCAAGGAAGGGGCCAACTGGCGCACCTGGACGATCCTGGCGCGGATCGAAGCCGAGCGTGGCCGCGTCGAGCGCTCGCTGCGCGCCTACGGCCGGGCCAAGGCGCTCAATCCCAACTTCATCCTGTTCAGAACCGATTAGCTTGCCGGGATGACCAAGATCCTCTTCGTGGTCGGCATGGCGCGCAGCGGCAGCACGCTGCTGACCGCGCTGCTGAACCGGGTCGACGGCTTCGCCGGGCTGGGAGAGACGCACGTCTACTGGGAGCTCGCCGGGGGCGAGGAACGCTGCGGCTGCGACCGCAGCCTGGCCGAGTGCCCGCTGTGGGGAACGCTGTACCGGGAGCAGCGCGAGCGGGGCGTCGACTTCGCCGAGCTGCAGGACTCCTTCCGCGACTTCGTCCGGCCCCGCCCCAGCTCGCTGCTGCGCGGCCTGCGGGCCCGGCGCGGCGGGCAGGGGACCGACCGCCTCGGCCGCTACCTGGAGGCCACCGAGTCCACATATAAGTGGATGGCGGAGCAGACCGGGTCGACGGTGCTGGTCGACTCGACCAAGCTCCCGGCGGCCGCCGACCTGACCGCGGCGATGCCGAGCACGGACGTCCACCTCGTGCACCTGGTGCGCGACCCGCGGGCTGCCGCGCAGTCGCTCGCCAGGCGCCACCAGGGGGATGGTGGGCGCGGCTCGCTGCGCTACCTCGCCGCAGTCGCCAGGGCGGCGCTGGACTGGACGCTGCGCAACGCCTACGCGGAGGCGAAGCTGCGGCGCCACTTCGCGCGGCGCTACCTGCGGCTGCGCTTCGAGGACCTGACGCGGGAGCCACGCGAGACCGTGGCGGGGCTGCTGGAGTTCGTCGGCGCCGAGCGCGCCCCGGAGATCTTCGTCTCCGAGGACACGGTAGAGCTCGGCGAGAACCACATCCTCACCGGCAACTCGGTCCGCTTCCAGCGCGGGCCGGTCGCGGTAGCGCCGGCGGAGAAGTGGCGCGCCGAGATGCCGCCGCACGCCCAGGCCCTGGCGACGCTGCTGACCCTGCCGCTACTCACCTTCTACCGCTACCCCCTCTTGCCCAAGCGGCGCTAACCCTTCCGATGCGGATCCTCCTGCTCTCCTACTGCTTCCCGCCCGTGCCGCTGATCGAGGCGCAGGTGGCGGCGAAGGTGAGCGGGCACCTCGGGGCCGAGGTCTCCGTCGACGTGGTCGCGGCCGAGCCCGGCCTCTGGCGACTGCCCGCCGACCACAGCCTCGACCAGTACGTCGAGGAGGCGTTCGGGCCGGTGACCCGCCTGCGCCGTCCCGGCATGCCGCTGCTGTTGCGGACGCACGGACGCGTGCCGTTCCTCAGCGAGCGGCCCGACGCGCTCACCTTCCTCAACGGCCGCGTGCTG
>DATDAQ010000037.1:0-6249 GCA_036525295.1 Solirubrobacterales bacterium
CCCCCCCCCACCGCACTGTCAAGGTCATGGTCTGGCTTGCGGTCGCTGTTCCCTCCGCTATCCGGCGGAAAATGCGACCGCAGGGCTGCGAGGGGACAGCGGGGAGATGGGGCGGCTGGCAGCATGGCGAAGCCCAAGACCAAGGCTGGGGCGAGGTAGCGGAGGCCGGACTCGAAGCCCCTGGGGATGCCCTCGGGGCCGGAGGCGGAGGTTGGGGCGATGAGCCAGGCGAGCGCGGCGGCCAGGCCGGTGAGGGCGGCGACTCGGAGCACCGGGTCGGAGCGGCGGCCAAGACAGAGGAGCAGGCCCGCGAAAGCAAGCGCGCCAATGAGCGGCCAGATGAAGGTGAGTCCCTGGTGCAGCCCGGGCAGGAGCCAATCGGACCAAACCGATCCGTCGGTCAGGTAGCCGAGGACGCTGTGGCCTTCGCGGCCGCCAAGTGCCTGCTCGGGCCCGGGCAGGGAGATCGGGCCAATGTCTTTTATCCACGGCAGCGGGTTGCCGGTGTGGACGAGGTTCCGCAGATACCAGTAGCCGCCTCCGGCGAGGGCCGCCAGGCCCGAGACGACCAGCGCTCGCCCCCTCCCCCCTCGCGGCGCGATCACGGCAAGGCCAAAGACGAGGACAGCGGTGGGAAGCAGAAAGTTGAGCTTTGTGCCGGCAGCAAGCCCAGCGGCCAGCCCAACGACAGCCACAGCTCCCAGCCCCAACCGTTCGCCCTCCCCACGTACAGCCCAGGCGTTGACGGCAACCGCAACAGCAGCTAGTAGGAAGAAAATCCCGACGATGTCGTTCCTCGCCTCACCCGCCTGATCGGACAGCGCCGGGAGGCTCAAAGCAACCGCACCTAGAGCCAGTGAGAACGGGGCAACCCGATACGGCCGGCCAATACACCAGCTAGCGATCAAGCACCCAACGAACCACCCAAGGTTGAGCAGCGGAGACAGTAGGTCCCGGTCGAACGCGACCATCCCGATCCCGTGGAAGACCTCTGAATTGGCCGGATAGAACCAGGCCAGGAACTGCGGCGCGATGAAGTGCAGCCCCCACGTATCGCCGCTCTGAAGGAACCCCGCTGCGAACGGCCCGTGGTACCAGGTCGAGTCGAACCCGGTCATGCCTGTGGACAGCTTTGGCTTGACCTCGGCAGCAAAATGAATCACTGCTCCTACCGCAATGAGAACCGCGATCAGGGTCAGGACATCGACGCTCCTTCCGCGGGTGGCGTGGGGATTGGGGGGGTCGAGGACGGACGCCGTGCGTCCGCCCGCAGCGCCCCCCCTTCCCCCGCGACAGGACCCGCGGCCGAGCGCCCACATCCCAACCCCGATCCCCACGACCGCCAGCACATAAGGCAACGGTTCAAATAGCCCAAAGCTGCCCAGCAGCTCGGCCGCCCAGAGCAGAATGGCCAGCGCAACAATCGTGGTCGCGAGGTGAGCCGGGGCTCCGTCAACGTCACGGAGCAAGCCGCGGCGCAGGTGCACAGCCGCAAGCCAGGCAAAACCAACGAGAGCTCCAATCCCGGCGACGCCCAGCAGGTAGGGCCCGACGCCGAGCATCTAGCTGCGACGGACCAGCCGCATGATCTGCTCGAGCTCACCGATGCGCAGGAGCCTGGCCGCTCCGACGTAGACGACACCGCCGAGGCCGAGGGCGGCGCCCAACGAGACGATCTGGCCGAGGAGCCCGCGCCCGAGCGCGTTGTCGAGCACGTCCCAGACACCGAAGGAGACCGCGGCCAGGGCGGCGGCGGCCGCGGCGATGCGGAGGCCCGTGTCGAGCAGGCGGCCCAGCTCGAGGCCGCCGAGCAGCCGGCGCAGGATCACGCACTGGGCCACAACGCTGGCAACCGTGGCGATCGCGGTCGCGGCGACGATCCCGCCGACCCCGAGGTGGTAGAGGCCGAGCGCGGCAAGTGCCGTGACGGCGAGGTTCGCCGCCGCGATGCCGGTCGGCACCCAGGGGCGCTGCAGGCTGAAGAAGGTCCGGGTGAGGAGCAGGAAGAGGCCGTTGGCGGGCAGCGAGAAGGCGAACCAGAAGAGCGCGGTCGCCACCAGCGTGGTCTGCTCGGGGGTGAACTCGCCGCGCTGGAAGACGAGCCGGACCATCGGGTCGGAGAGAACGAGGACGGCGGCGGCGGCGGGGATGAGGACGAAGAGGATCTGGCGCATCCCGTTGGCCATCGTCGCCCGCAGGTTGTCGTGCTCTCCCCGGGCGGCGAACCGGGCCAGGGTCGGAAACAGGACGGTCGCGATCGCGACCGAGAAGATCCCCTGAGGCAGCTGGTAGATGCGGAAGGCCTTGTCGATCGCCGCCGGTGCCTGGTTGCTGACGAGGGTGCCGAAGAGGCTGTTGATGATCAGATTGAAGTTGATCAGGCCGAGGCTGATCGTCACCGGCAGCATCAGCAACAGGACCCGCCGCACGTCGCGATTGCGCCACTCGAAGCTCCACTCGAACTTGAACGGGGTGTTGCGCAGGTCCCAGGCGGGGATCAGGAGCTGGACCAGGGTGCCGGCGAGGATGCCGATCGCGTAGGCATAGATCCGGTCCTGGCCCTCGAACATCGGCGCGAGGATTACGACGACGAGGATGATCGTGAGGTTCCAGAACAACGGCGAGATCGCGAAGGCGCCGAAGCGGTCGTAGCTGTTGAGCACGCCGACCACGACGCCGCTGACCCCGAGCAGGATCAGGATCGGGAAGAGGACCTGGGAGAGGGTGATCGTGAGGTCGAGGAGCTCCCCTTCGAAGCCCGGCGCGACGAGCGGCATGATGACCGGCGCGGCGAGGACGAAGAGAGCCGTGATCGCGCCCAGCACGAGCGTGACGAGCAGCAGCAGGGTCGATGCGAGCCGAAAGGCCTCCCGGTAGTTCTTCTTCTCCAGCTGCTCGGTGAAGATCGGCACGAAGGCCGGCTGCAGGGCCGCGTCGGCGAAGAGAGCCCGGACCAGGTTGGGAACCTGGAAGGCGACCGTGAAGGCCGACATCGGGCCGTTGACCCCGTAGTAGGAGGCGGCGACGATCTCGCGGCCGAGCCCGGCCACCCGCGAGGCGGCGGTCGCGATCGAGAAGAACGCGGTCGACCGCCCGATCCGTCCGGGCGACGGCTCAGGCGAAGGTTCCTCGCCGGGATCGAAGGCCTCGGCGGCGCCCAGCGCGGCGTCCGCCCCAATGTCGCGCCCGTCCGGCGTCTCGGGGGTCTCCAATACCTATCTCACTCGCTATAGTCGGCCGCCGGAAACATGGCGAACATAGCCTCACAGAAGAAGCGGATCCTACGCAGCGAGCGCGAGCGCACGGAGAACCGCCTGCTCACGAGCACGGTGAAGACCTACTTCCGCCGGCTCGAAAGCGCGGCCGAGGCCGGCGACTCGAGCAAGGTCGCGGCCGAGCACCAGGCCCTCGTCTCCAAGATCGACAAGGCCGTCCAGAAGGGCGCCCTGCACAAGAACACGGGTGCCCGCAAGAAGTCCCGCGCCGCCCGGATTGCCTCGGCCACCGCGGCGAAGTAGCTACGCCGCCGCCCCGGCGGCGCTCCTGATCGCCAGCGTCAACGCCAGCTCGTCGCCGTAGTCGGCCCCGCCCCGGCAGGCAACCTCCAGGTCCGCCAGGGTCGTCGTCGCCTCGCGAAGGTCGTCGAGGCTCGCCTCGCCCAGCCTTGCGACCAGCTGGCGCGCCGCGTAGGGGTGCATCCCCAGGCCCGCCTCGACCTGCTTCGACGGCACTCCCTCCTCCAGCTGGGCGGCAGCCGCGCAGGCCTTGCGCAGCCGGGAAGCGAGGCCGTAGATCAACCCGGTCACGTTCTCCCCCTGCGAGATCAGCCGCTCGGCCAGCCGGCTTGCCTTTGCCGGGTCGCGCTCCAGCAGAGCGTCGGAGAGCGCCCAAACCGCGGCCTCGGAAGTGTCGGAGACCATCGCATCGAGGTCGACCGCGGTCACCTGCCCGCCCTCTCCTGCCCAGAGCGCCAGACGGCCGAGCTCATTGCGCAGTCGCACCGGGTTGGCCCCCATGCGGTCGACGAGCATGCGGGCAGCGGCGGGCTCCAGCGCGAACCCGAGGTTCTTGGCTTCGCCGACCATGAGACGCGGCATGTCGCGCGCCTTCGGCGCCTCGAACTCGTGGATCTCCCCCTTCGCCGCCTTGACGGCTTTCGCAAGCTTCGCCGGGGCCTTGGCCCGGGCGATCAGGACGACGGTCAGCTCGGGCGGCAGAGCGCCGACCGCGGCGGCGACGGCCTCGAGCTGCTTGTCGCGCCAGCGCTCAACGCCGTCCGCGAGCAGGTAGCGCCGGGTCTCGGTCAGCGACATCGCCGGGATCGCCGCCAGCAGCGCCTCGTGGTCGGGGGCCCCTCTGCCCTCGCTCGGCTCGAAAACTTCCAGGGCCCCGGCGCCGCCGTCCCCTTCGGCGCGGGCGCGCAGCCGGGCCCGCGTGGCATCGATCTTCGCCCCGTCGGTGCCGGCGATCAGATACAGCGCTACCAAGCCCTCGGCCATCGCGGCCGAGTCTAGTGGGCCTTCCAGCCCTTTCCGCCGTGCTTGGGCCCGCGATCGCGGTCTTCTGGAGCCGAGTCGGGTTCGTCGTCCACGGGCTCGACTTCGTAACCGGCGCTTCCCTGAGCACCCTCGTCGCCCTTGGGCTTGCGCACTTCGTGACCCCGACCGTGGTCGTCGGCTCCGGAGTCTCGGCCTCCTCCGCCCCCTCGACCGTGCCCGTTTCCCTTGCTCGACTTCACCGGCGCGTCTCTCCGCGGTTCGGGTGGCCTCGAGGCGACGGTCCCAGCATCCCCGTCGGTGGGTTCTCCGGTGCTGCCCGCTGGGGCCGTGACGACGACTGTCTCCGGCTCCGTCGTGCCTGTCGGTTGCACCACCGGATGCGAGGGAGTCGGGCTGAAGGGCGGGCTCGACTCCGCCGGAGCTGGCTCGGTCTGGCGCGAGGGTGCAAGCCCGGCCTCCGAGGGCACCGAAGAAGGTGTGCCGCGGGTGCCTCGATGCCGAGCAGCGACGACCCGGGCCCGCGCGACGTCAGCGCCGGCGCGTACAGGAGCTCGCGGCATCTCGATTGAGTCGTTGCGCACGACCCCGACTCCCGGCCCCTCGGGGATCGGCCCGCTGAACACCGTCGGCCAACCGAGCTGCAAGATGAAGGCGACGAGCCCAAGACCGATGACGGCGACGACAGCCAGCAGAGCGATCGAGGTGCTGCGAAGCCTGACCAGGAGGCCGTCCCCGGCCAGGCTCGAGCCAAACACGGTCTCAGACAGCGCCTGTCGAAGTTTGAAATGCACCTCTACGAGCATCGACGGTTGCCGCCTCCTGCCCGAGCCGGGAGACGAAAACCCCTAATTTTGCCTCGAAGATTCGTTGAGATTTCTCAACCGTTGGTGTCGACCCCGACGGAGCCGCGGCTGACCCCGAGCGAGATCGTCCCGTCGAGGTCGGTACGCAGGATGGGGATGCGGTGCGCGGCGAGTGCCTGCAGCGTGGCGGGTGTCGGGTGACCGAACGGGTTGTCCTCGCCGACTGAGATCACGGCCAGGCGCGGGTCGGTGCGGTCGAGCAGGGAGTCGAGGCCGGTGTCCTCGCTGCCGTGGTGGGCAACCTTGAGCACGTCGACCGGACCCGGATCGACCGGCACCGCCTCGGCCTCGGCATCGGCGGAGAGCAACAACGAGAAGTGGCCCCAGCGGACGAGGAGGACGAGGGCCTGCGCGTTCGGGTCGATACCCGCCAGCGGTGCGGCAAGTAGCTCGCGCGGCGGCCAGAGGACCTCGAGCTCCAGCCGGCCGGCGCGGAGCACGCCGCCCGCGGCGATCCGCACCGGAGCGACACCGGCCGCCTCGGCCTCACCGCGTAGGCGCCGGCCGATCCGGGCATAGGCGAGCTCGGCCACGGGGAAACGGCCGAGAAGCTCCTCGATCCCACCGGCGTGGTCGGACTGTTCGTGCGTCACCACGGCGACTCCGAGCGACGAGACACCGGCCGCGCGGAGCTTGGTCGCGAGATCGTCACCGGGCGGCCCCCCGTCGACGAGTACCGCGGGGCCGCGCGCTGGCTGCAGCAGGATCGCGTCACCCTGGCCGACGTCGAGGAAGGTCACGCGCAGCCCACTCGCGGGACCGCTTGCGCCGACCCCACTGCCCGCCCAGGCCAGCACCACGACGGCGGCACCAGCCGCTCCCGCAACCCAGGCCCTCCGAAACGCCCGCCGACGGGACGAAATCACGTCTATATGTCGGGATTTCGT
>DATDAQ010000038.1:0-2334 GCA_036525295.1 Solirubrobacterales bacterium
CGTGGAAGAACTCCGCGATCTCGGCCGAGAGCGGCGCGCCTCCCGAGATCGCCAGCCGCAGCCGGCCCCCGAGGCGCTCCTTCACCTTCGTGTAGACCAGCCGGTCGGCGATCCGATGCTGCACGGCCAGCGCGGCGGGCACCGGCTTCCCCTCGCGCCGGAGCTCGCTGACCCGATGGCCGACGCCGAGCGCCCAGTCGATCAGCTTCCGCTTGACGCCCGTCTCGGCGTCGAACTTCGCGACGACCGCGGTGTGGATCTTCTCGTAGACGCGCGGGACGCTCGGGAAGACCGTCGGCTTCACCGCCGGCAGCGCCGCGGCCGCCTGGAGCGGGTCGGGCAGGAACGCAATCGCGTAGCCGACATAGGCGCCGGAAAGGTGCATCAGCCGGCCGAAGTTGTGCGCGAGCGGGAGGTAGAGGAGCATCGTGTCCTCCGGCCCCGTGAAGCTCGGCAGGTCGTCGACGACCGCGACCATCGCGTAGTAGTTGCGGTGCGAGATCATGCAGCCCTTCGGCGGCCCGGTCGTCCCGGATGTGTAGATGTACGTGAAGAGGTCGTCCTCCTCGATCCGCTCGCCGGCCTCACGCAGCGCGTTCGGGTGCTCGGCCGCATAGGCGCGCCCACGGGCGGCCAGGTCGTCGAGGTCGGCATAGGTGAGCACGTGGCGAAGCTTCTCCGCGTCGCTGCGCACCGACTCGACCTTGGCCCGCTGCGTCTCGTCCTCGCAGAGCACGCCGACCGATTCCGAGTGCCCGAGGATGTAGCCGGCGTCCTTCGGTGAGCTGTTGGCGTAGATCGCGGCGCCGATCGCCCCGATCGAGCCGAGCGCGAAGTCGAAGAGCGCCCACTCGACGCGGCTCGAGCCCAGGATCGCGAAGGCGTCCCCCTTCCGGACACCGAGCGAGAGGAGTCCGTTGGCGTAGCTCTCGACCCGTTCCGTCGCCTCGGCCCACGACAGCGGCTTCCACTCGTCGCCGACCTGGATCAGGTAGGCGGGCGTGTGCCGCCCTGCGGCCGCAGCGTCACGCCAGAGCCGCTCGATCGTTCGCTTTTGCTCCATGACCGCACTTTATGGAGAAGGGAAGCTGTCGGGAAGGGCGAATCGGTTCGGTCCATTAGACTGAAAGGCCACATGCGTACGACCTGGAACGGCTCGATCAGCTTTGGACTCGTCTCGATCCCCGTGGGCCTCGCCCCGGCGACCAAGCCCGCCGCGCGCGCGTCGGACGTGTCCTTCCGGATGCTGCACCGCGAGTGCGGCACACCGATCAAGCAGAAGCGCTTCTGCCCGGTGCACGAGCGCGACCTCGGCCCCGACGAGATCGTCAAGGGCTGGGAGGTGGCGAAGGGCCAGTTCGTGATCGTCGAGGACGAAGAGATCGAGGCGCTGCAGAACCGCGACGACTCCCGCTCGATCGAGATCAGCCGCTTCGTCGACGCCTCCGAGGTCGACCCGATTTTCTTTGACCGCACGTACTTTCTCGTCCCAGCGCAGGAGACCGCGGCGCGGCGGCCTTACGTGTTGCTGCTGAACGCGATGAACGAGAGCGGGATGGCGGCGCTCGGCAGGTTCGTGCAGCAGGGCCGCGAGAAGCTCTGCCTGATCCGGCCGAAGGGCGACGCGCTCGCGCTCGAGACGCTCTTCCTCGTCGCCGACGTCTACTCGCAGGCCGAGATCGAAGAGGCCGTCGAGGAGACGACCGTCAAGAAGCCCGAGCTCGCGCTCGCGCAGCAGGTGATCGAGAGCCTCGCGGGCGAGTTCGACCCGATCTCGCTCCAGAGCGACTACCGGCGCGACCTGAAGGCGCTGCTCGAGGCGAAGCTGGCCGGCGAGGAGATCGCGATTGCGCCGGCGCAGGAGGAGGAGGCGCCGACCGTCGACCTGATGGAAGCGCTCCGCCGCAGCGTCGAGGAGGCAAAGTCGGCCAAGCAGGCCGAAAACGGCGCCGCCAAGAAGGCGGCGCCGAAGAAGGCATCCGCGCGGCCGAAGAAAACTGCGGCGCGCTGACTCTCTGCGCAAGATCGAAATCCGCAAAGGCGGATTCCGATCGCGCCAAGACCCCTAAAGGGCCGCTAGCGCGGCCGGGCGCTGCTCTCCGTCAATGTGGTTGGGGCATCGCGCCCAGCGCTTCGAGCTGCGCGGCGAAGAGGGTTTTGTCGATCTTGCCCTGGTAGATGGGTACGCCTTCTTCGATGCACACCCGAATCACTTCCTGCCGGTCGATCCCGAGCTCCTTCGAAAGCTCATCGGGCGTCAGGTGATTCGCCATTGGTCTGCCTCCTCTGTCTCGCGGCAATGAAAAAGCCCGCTGGGCGCAAGCTTGCTGCGCT
>DATDAQ010000039.1:0-5633 GCA_036525295.1 Solirubrobacterales bacterium
GTGCCCCTCCCCAAAACACTCAAGCGCGGCTCCGCCGCGCGTTTTGGGGAGGGGCACCCGCCATCCGCCACCCTCTAAGCAAACGTCCAGAGCTTGTTGCCTAGGAAGTTGAAGGGCATCGCGATCGCGACCGCGATCGCCTGGGCGGCCAGGGCGTCCATCGACGTACTGAGGAGGAGAGCTTCGAGAACGACCAGATTGACCAGCAGCGCGGCGACGCTGACGGCGAAGAAGCGGGCTGCCTGAAACCCGGCATGGCCATCGGCAGCGGCGAAGGTCCAGTGCCGGTTCCAGAGGAAGTTGCTGCTCACCGCGACACAGAAGGCGCCGAGCGCGGCTGAGACGTGATGCATGCCGAGCTCGCCGCTGAGCAGGGCGAAGACGGCGAGATTGATCACGTACCCCGAGCCGCCGACGAGACCGAACTTGAGCAGCTGCCACCAGCTGGCCGGACGGCGGGCGGCGGCACCGAGCCTGTAGGCGAATTCCGCTGCGGGACTCATCCCGGGAAAGCCTATGGGGTCGGTAGGCGTAAAGTCCCGCCGCAATGCGGGGCAGAACCTCGATCCTCCTCGCCGCCGGTTCCGCGGCGGCCGTCGCCCTCGTCGTCCTCCTCCTAGGCGGAGGCAAGGACGCGACCGCCACCCGGGCCGGCAGCGATACGGACACGGGTCGCCCCGGCGTGGAGGTGATCTCCCCCCGCAACGGCGCCCGGCAGTCGAGTCACGCGGTCGTGGTCAAGGTCGACCTGGACAACTTCCAGCTGGCCCCGCTTCACTTCGGCGGCGAACCGCAGCTGGGCGAGGGGCACATTCGCTTCGGGCTCAACCGGGTCCCCGACTGCGTCGACCCGGCCAAGCTCCAGCGGGCGATAGACAGCCCGTTCGGCAAGGGTCGCCTGATCGGCGCGTCCTTCGACTTCCCGGAGTACGCGGGGCCCAACGGCGTGCTCGCCGAGAGGATCGGCTCAGCCGGCAGCTATTCGCCCTCAACCCGGCCCGAGATCTACTACCACGACCTGCGTTCCGGCTTCTACCGGCTCGTCATCACCCTCGCCCAGAACGACGGCTCGCCGACACCCGTACACGCGGTCACGAACTTCCAGGTCCTCCCCAGTGACGGCCATGGCCCGAAGTGCAGCGGCGGCAAGGTTCCCAGCGCCAAGGCCGCAGCCTTCGACTAAGGCGCCGCCTGGTTTTGGTCAATACTTCACTTTGTATAGTGGAGTTCGATGCGGACCTACCGCCGCCTGACCGCCTTCCTTCGTCCCTATCGTCGCCAGCTCTGGGGATCGCTGGTCTTCGCCTGGGCCGCGATGGGGATGACGGTTGCGATCCCGTTGCTGATGGGGCGGGCGATGAATGCGATCAAGGCGGAAGAACAGCCTGACCTGCTTCCCCTGGCCCTGGTGATCATCGCCGCCGGGATCCTGCGCCTGGGCTTGACGCTGGTGCGGCGGGTGGTTGCGGGGAAGGTCTCGCTGGCGGTCGAGTTCGACCTGCGCCAGCGCTTCTACGGACACCTGCAGCGGCTCGAGCTCGGCTTCTTCGACGGCCAGCAGACTGGCCAGCTGATGTCCCGGGCGACCGTCGACCTGCAGTCGATCCGCTTCTTCCTCGGCTACGGCCTGATCTTCATCACCCAGAACCTGCTGACGATCGTCCTCGCCAGCGCGGTGATGTTCGCGCTCGAGCCCTGGCTGGCGCTGATCGCGTTGGCACCGGCGCCGTTCGTCGTCTACGCCTCCTCCAGGTACAACCGTGTCTCACGGCCGGCCGTGCAGGAGGTGCAGCAGCGGCTTGCCGAGCTGACAGCGGAAGCCGAGGAGAACATCTCGGGCATCCGCATCGTCAAGGCCTTCGCCCGCGAGGAGCACCAGCTGCACCGGTTCCGGCGGGCCGTCACCCGCGTCTTCGACCAGAGCGTCTACTCGACCCGCCTTCAGGCCTTCTTCTCGCCACTGCTCGGCCTTCTCCCCCAGCTCGGGATCGCCTTGGTGCTGCTCGTCGGCGGTCGCCAGGTGATCGCCGGCAGCCTCAGCTTCGAAGCCTTCACCGCCTTCTACTTCTACGTCGTGATGCTGGCCGCACCGATGCGGATGCTGGGGATGACGCTGGGCATGGCGCAGCGGGCCATCGCCTCCGGCAACCGGCTCTTCGAAGTGCTCGACCGCGAGCCGCAGATCGAGAGCCCACCGGGAGCACCCGCCCTGCCGGCTGGAGACGGGCGGGTGGAGCTGCGCGGTGTGACGCTGCGCTACGACGGTTCACGCACTGGCGCATCCGACATTGACCACACTGGAGTGGGGTCGAAGTCGGATGCGGCCCTGACCGAGGTCGACCTCGATGTCGAGGCGGGGCGCACCGTGGCGCTGGTCGGCCCATCCGGTTCTGGCAAGACCAGCCTGGTTGCGCTGATCGCCAGGCTCTACGACGCCAGCGAGGGGTCGGTGCTGGTCGACGGCGTGGACATACGCACGGTCGACGTCGCCTCGCTGCGCTCGCAGGTCGCCTTCGTCGCCGATGACAGCTTCCTCTTCAGCGCCAGCATCGCCGAGAACATCGCCTACGCCCGTCCGCAAGCGAGCCGCGAGGAGATCGAAGTGGCCGCCCGCCGGGCCCAGGCGGACGAGTTCATCCGCGACCTGCCCGGTGGCTACGACACGGCCGTGGGCGAGCGCGGCCTCACCCTCTCCGGCGGGCAGCGCCAGCGGCTGGCGATCGCCCGTGCCCTGCTGGCCGACCCGCGGATCCTGATCCTTGACGACGCCACGTCGGCCGTCGACGCGACCACCGAGTCGGCGATCAAGGCGGGGCTGCGCGAGGCGATGGCCGGCCGCACGACGTTCGTCATCGCCCATCGCCTCTCCACCGTCTCGCTCGCCGACGAGGTCGTGGTGATGGACGGCGGCCGGATCGTCGACCGCGGCACCCACGAGGAGCTGCTCGAGGGCTGCGGCTTCTACCGCGAGATCGCCGAGCACGGCCTCGCCGACACGGTCTTCCTCCAGCGCGATCTCGAGCAGCGTGAGGAGCTGGCTCGGCTGTGAATGCGATCGGAGACCTCTGGCGCCTGCTCCGCGGCGAGGACCAGCGCGGCCGCAAGCTGCGCTGGCTGGCGGGGCTGCTGCGCCCCTACCGCGGGCGGGTCGCGCTGACCGTCTTCGCGATCCTCGCCGCCACCGGCGCCGGGCTCGCGCCTCCCTACCTCGCGGGGCAGGCGATCGATGCTGGCATCGAAACCGGTGACACCAGTGCCCTGACGCTGATCGTGATCGCCTTCATCGGTGTGGCGATCGTCTACGCCTTCGCCACCTACGCCCAGACCTACCTGGTCGGCTGGGTCGGCACCCGCGCCCTCCAGGATCTGCGCGAGCGCGTCTTCGCCCACATCCAGTCGATGTCGATCGGCTTCTTCACCCGACGCAGCCCCGGCGTGCTGATCAGCCGCCTGACCAACGACATCGAGGCGCTCAACCAGCTCGTCACCACGGGAGCGGTGACGCTGCTCTCGAGCGGGCTCACCTTGATCGGCGTGGTGACGATCATGCTCCTGCTCGACTGGAAGCTGGCACTGGTCGCCTTCATCACCTTCCCGCTGCTGGCGATCGCCAGCGTCGTCTTCCGGATCGTCTCCCACGGCGCCTACCGGGCAACGCGCGAGCGGATCGCCGCCGTCACGGCCTATCTCCAGGAGACGCTGAGCGGGGTGCGGGTGGTTCGCAGCTTCGGCCAGGAGGCGAGGCACGCGACCGCGATGGACGAGCTCAACGAGGCCAACCGCGAGGCCAACATGAAGACCGTCTACCTCAACGCCACCTACTTCCCCGGCGTGGAACTGCTCTCGGCCGTCGGCACCGCCGCGATCATCCTCTACGGCGGCACCCAGGCGATCGGTGATGCGACCCAGATCGGCACGATCGTCGCCTTCATCGGCTACCTGCAGCTCTTCTTCGACCCGATCCAGCAGCTCTCCCAGCTGTATACGACCTACCAGCAGGGGATGGCGGCGCTCGACAAGATCTTCGAGCTGCTCGACACCGAGCCCGACATGGTCGACGCGCCCGGCGCCGTCGACCCGGGAACCCTGCGCGGCGAGATCGAGATGGAGGGGGTCTGGTTCTCCTACTCGGAGGAGGGTGACCAATGGGCACTGGAAGACGTTGGCCTGCACGTACCGCCCGGGCAGACGCTGGCGCTGGTCGGCGCAACCGGGGCGGGCAAGTCGACCTTCGCGAAGCTGGTCGCGCGCTTCTACGACCCCCAGCGGGGCCGGGTGCTGGTTGACGGCCACGACCTGCGCGGGATGGGCCAGCAGGCGCTGCGGCGGCAGCTCGGGATCGTCCCCCAGGAGGGCTTTCTCTTCTCCGGCAGTGTGCGCGAGAACATCGCCTTCGGCCGGCCGGGCGCCTCGCCGGAGGAGATCGAAGCCGCCGCGGCGGCCGTCGGCGCGACGGGCTTCATCGCGGCGCTGCCCGCGGGGATCGAGACCGAGGTCGGCGAGAGAGGCGTGCAGCTCTCGGCGGGGCAGCGCCAGCTCGTCGCCTTCGCCAGGGCGCTGATCGCCGAGCCCCGCATCCTGATCCTCGACGAGGCGACCTCGAACGTCGACGTGCGCACCGAGAAGACGATCGAGCGCGGGTTGGAGCGGCTGCTGGCCGGTCGCACGGCGATCGTGATCGCCCACCGCCTCTCGACCATCCGCCGCGCCGGCAAGATCGTCGTCCTCGAAGGGGGACGCATCGCCGAGACCGGCGCGCATGAGGAGCTGATCGACGCCGGCGGCCCCTACTCGCGCCTGTACGGCGCCTGGCAGGAGTCCTCAGCCGCCTAGCGGTCGCACTTTCCGCCGCTATGCGGCGGGAAATGCGACATCAACGCCCAAACCAGGCTGTTTCGCCGTTGCGGTCGCAGTTTGCTCCGCTATACGACTGAAAGTGCGACCGCTGGGTTAGCCGGGGCCGATGCCGCCGGATTCGTCGCCGCCCGTTGAGCCGGATTCGCCGCCGCCGCCCGTCGTGCCGCCGCCTTCGGGTGCGCCGCCCGCACCACCGGTTTCGGGGGCCGGTTCGGGGGCTGCTTCGACTTCGGGTTCTTCCGCTTCGGCTTCTGGTTCTTCAGGTGCTTCCGACCCGGTTTCGCCGGATTCTGGGCCAGTGCCGGGGCTGACCGGGGCGCTGGGGCCTTCGCTGCAGTCTTCGAAGCCATATTCGTCCGCAGCCGTCTGGAAGCTGGCGAGCGCCGAGGATGCGTTCGATTCGGCGCTTTCGAGGGACGCCGTGTCTTCGCGTTCGGAGGCGAGCTGGACTTCGTCCTCCGCGGTCGCGAGCGCTTCCGCGGCGGCGATGAATTCGGGGTAACCCTCGGATTCCTGGGGCACCCCGATGCCCTTCAGGCTGTCGACCATGCCGGAGTAGAGACCGGCCACCTGCCCGGCCGGGCCGCCGGTTTCGGTGCTCGTCCCGACAGTGCCGACGGCTGCGTTGACCTCGGCGCAGATCGCGTCCCCGCGTTCGAGCAGTTCGGCCTGGGTCGGCGCCGTAGTCGTCGGGATGGTGGCCGCAGGCGCCGATTCGGTCGAATCGTCCCCCCCACCGCAACCGGTGAGAAGAGCAACGACGACAGGCAGGGAGA
>DATDAQ010000040.1:0-7151 GCA_036525295.1 Solirubrobacterales bacterium
CCGCGGAGTGTCTCGGCGGTCAGGTCGGCGTCGGGAACCACCACCGCGGCGCCGGCGTCCGACAGCCACGTCGCGTTCTTGGCCTGGTGGTCGCCGGTGGCGTGCGGGTACGGCACCAGGATCGACGGGCGCCCGATCGCGGCGAGCTCGAACACCGACCCACCCGAGCGCGAGATCACCAGGTCGGCGGCCGCGATCGCCTCGGGCAGGTTGTCGAGCCAGCCGACCAGCCGGTACCGGTCCCCGGCCCGGTCGCCCAGCAGGCGGCGCGTCTCCTCGAGCTGCGTGGGGCCGGCGACGTGGATGACCTCCATCGGCGCGTCGCCGAACGCGCCGACCGCGGCCTCGTTGAGGGTGCGCGCCCCCTGGCTGCCGCCCACCACCAGCACGACGGTCGCGCTCTGGAGGATCCCGAACGCCCGGCGCCCGGTCGTCTTGGTCGCCTCCACGACCTCGCGGCCCACGGGCCGCCCCGTCACCAGGTAGCGGCCGCCGTGGCGGCCGGCGAGGGGGAACGCCAGGGTGACCCGCTTCGCGAGCGGCGCGGCCATCCGGTTGGCCATCCCCAGGTGCGAGTCGGCCTCCATCAGCAGCAGCGGCCGCCGGGTGAGGCGCGCCGCCAGCGCCGCCGGGCCGGCCACGTAGCCGCCCCCGCCCACCACCACGTCGGCGTGCCGGCGCACCAGCAGGCTCGCGGCGCGCGGCGTCGCGAGGGCGGCGAGCCAGGCGGTCCAGAGGTTGCGGACGGTCAGTCTGCGGGCGAAGCCGCGGAGCGGGATCGCGTCCTCGCGGTACCCCGCCTCGCGCACCACCCCGGACGCGCCGGTGCCCCGCACCCCGATGAAGGAGACGTCAGCCCCCCGCGCCCGCAGCGCGTCGGCGACCGCCAGAGCCGGCATCACGTGGCCGCCCGTCCCGCCGGCCGCGATCGTCACCCTGACGGGCGGGGACTGCGGAGGGGATGGCACGGCTGGACGATCGGCGTCCGATGTTGACAAGTAGCCCCGAGGCCGCGAGGAGGATGATGAGGCTGCTGCCCCCGAACGACACGAAGGGTAGCGGCACGCCGGTCACGGGGAGCACGCCCACCACGGCGCCGATGTTGATGAAGGCCTGCATCACCACCAGCGTGGTGAGCCCGGCGGCCAGCACCTGCTGGTGCAGGTCGCGGGCCCCGATCGCGATGCGGTAGCCGGCCAGGGCGAAGAGGCCGAAGGCCACCAGCACCCCGACGACGCCGATCACGCCGAGCTCCTCGCCCACCGTCGCGAGGATCATGTCGGTGTGGGCCTCGGGCAGGTAGAAGGCCTTCTGCACGCCGTTGCCGATGCCGACGCCGAAAAGGCCGCCGGAGCCGAGCGCGATCTTCGCCTGGGCGGCCTGGAAGCCGGCCCCCGCCGCGTCGGAGCCGGGGTTGAGGAAGCCGGTCAGGCGGGCCATCCGGTAGGGCTCGACGATCGTCATCAGCAGCGCCGCGGCGCCGATCGCGAGCGCGATCAGGCCGAGGTCGCGGGGACGGGCGCCGGCGGCGATCAGGGTCGCGGCGACGGCGAAGGTGACGACCATCGTCGTCCCCATGTCCGGCTCCAGCATGATCAGCGCGCAGGCGAGGCCGACGACGACGAGGAAGGGCATGAACCCTTCGATCGAGCGCGCCCGTTTCGGCTTGCGGGCGAGCAGGTCGGCGCCGTAGAGGACCAGCGCCACCTTGGCGATCTCCGAGGGCTGGATCTGCAGGAAGCCGGAGCCGATCCAGCGGCTGGCGCCGTTGACGCTGGTGCCGATCGCCAGCACGGCGACCAGCATGAAGAAGCAGAAGCCGAGGATCGCCGGGGTGAGGTTGCGGACCGCCTGCAGCCCGTGGCGAGCGGTGAGGTGCATGATCAACAGGCCGACGGCGCCGAACATCAGCGTCCGCTTCAGATAGAAAGCGCTGTCGGAGAGCCCGCCGTCCTGCAGGATCCGGGTCGTCGAGCTAGCCGAGAAGACCATCACCGCGCCCAGTGCCAGCAGACAGAGGGTCGCGGTCAGAAGCATGTTGTACTCGGCGCTGACCGCTTTCGCCCGCGAGCGCTTTTTCGCTTTCTTCTTCGCCTTGCCCCTGGCGGGCCTGCCGAAGCCGAGGCGGCCGAGGGCGATCGGGAAGGCGCTCACTCGAGTCCCTCGACGATCGTGCGGAAGCTCTCGCCACGGCGCTCGAAGTTCTCGAAGGCGTCGAAGCTGGCGCAGGCGGGCGAAAGCAGGACGGTCTCCCCCGGCCGGGCGGCAGCAGCGGCGCGGCGTACCGCGTCACCGAGGTCGTCGCAGCGGTGCAGCTCGACGCCGGACTCGATCGCCGGCGCCAGGGCCTCGGCCAGCCGCTCGGCCGAGGCGCCGGTCAAGTAGCAGGCTGCGCAGAGCTCGCGCACCGGCCCCAGCAGCGGGTCGTAGGCCTCGCCCTTCTCGCTGCCGCCGAAGATCGCGTGGACGCCACCGTCGAAGGCACGCAGGCCGACGACGGCCGAGGCGACGTTGGTCGCCTTGGAGTCGTTGACGAAGCGGACGCCGCCGGTCTCAGCCACCTGCTCGAGCCTGTGGGGGACGCCGGCGAAGCTGCGCAGCCCCTCGCGCACGGCGTCGCGGTCGAGTCCCATCGCCAGCGCCGCCGTCGCGACGGCCATCGCGTTGGAGACGTTGTGGTCCCCGGGAAGGCCGAGCTCGCCGACGTCGAGCAGCGGCGCGTCGTCGTAGAAGATCGTGCCCTTGGCCAGGACAACCTCGCAATCGGGCCCACCGCCGGTGCAGAAGGCGATTCGCCGCGCGCAACCGCCGAGATCGACGCCGGCCAGAGCGGGATCGTCGGCGTTGTAGACGGCGAGGTCGTCGTTTCCCTGGTTGGCGAAGATCCGCAGCTTGGCGTCGAGGTAGGCCTCGAGGTCCTCGTGCCGGTCGAGGTGGTCGGGGGCGAGGTTGAGGAAGACCGCGCACTCGGGCGCGAAGGCGACGCTGTCCTCGAGCTGGAAGCTGGAGGCCTCGCAGACGACCGTCGCGTCGGGGTCGACCTCATCGGCTAGCGCCGAAAGCGGCGTGCCGACGTTGCCGGCCACAGCCACCGGCTCGCCAGCGGCCCGGTAGACGTGCCCGAGCCACTCGGCAACGGTCGTCTTGCCGTTGGTGCCCGTCACCGCGACGAACCGGTTCGGGACAGCCCGCCAGGCAATCTCCAGCTCCCCAAGGACATCGACCCCCCGCTCCAGAGCGGCCGCGATCACCGGCGCCTCCCGGGGCACCCCGGGACTCTTCACCACCGTCCGCGCCCCCTCCAGGAGCGCCAAGCCATCCGCATCCAGAACGACTTCGACACCGACCTCCCGAAGCCCTGCCGCCCCATCCGGATGCCCGGAATCGACCCCGGCCACCTCCTCCCCCCGCCCGGCAAGCATCCGCGCCACAGCCTGTCCCGAACGCGCCAACCCCACGACCAGGAAGGGGCCCTCGGGCAGGGGCGGGCGAGACTTCCTGGGCGGGGGCGCGCTCATCCGTCATAGATTCGCGCCGCGGCCGGTCGCCCCTGTTAGCGAGGCTCAGCGATGCAAGCGGCGCTGGCGAACCACGCGCCTCTCCAGACGGTCGATCGTCTCATCGATCGCCATGACCGCCACCAGATAGCTGGTGAGGATGCCGGTGCTATATGAGCTGCTCCAAGAGTTCGTCCCGGAATAGAAGAGCAGAACGAAGAACCCGACCCACCCAGCGACTATTACTGCCAAGTGGAGGTTTCGCATCATCGAACACTCGCTTCCATGAAGTTGGTAAGCAGGTAGAAGACAAGAGCAACGCCGATACCCAGTAGCTTCCGTCTGCTGTTGCCTGCATCTTCTTGTCTGCATCATAGCGCCGGCGCCGGGCGATCATCCGTCCGACGAATCCACCGACCACCCCGCCGATGGCAGGGACGTTGGGACTGGCGGGATCGGGCAACGCGCCGAATGGGAGCACCCGCCGACCGTAGAAGCCGCCAACGCACCCATGGTGCGCACGGTGCACCGAAAGCCACCCAAATCACGGAAGCTTCGGCGAAGCTGTCTCCTCGGCGCCGCGGACACCGGCATAGGCTCGCGCATCCTCCAGTCGATCCGGGTGAACTGTCGAGAGGCCGGGGCGCCCCTCCCCAAAACACTCCAGCGAGGCTCCTGCCGAGCGTTTTGGGGAGGGGCGCCCCGGCCTCACCCACACCTACCGCCCAATCGACTGCTGGTAAAGCGTGAACCCGATCCCGGAACAGACCGCGGCGACGATCCAGAAGCGGAGCATGATCTTGGTCTCCGACCACGCCATCATCTCGAAGTGGTGGTGCAGGGGCGCCATCAGCAGGACGCGGCGGCGGAAGGCCTTGAAGGAGAAGACCTGGACCGCGACCGAGAGCGCCTCGATCACGAAGATGCCGCCGATGATGATCAACAGCACCTCGGTCTGCGTCATCACCGCCAGGGCACCAATCGCACCCCCGAGCCCGAGTGAGCCGGTGTCCCCCATGAATATCGAGGCCGGGAAGGCGTTGAACCAGAGGAAGCCGACGCAGGCGCCGACCAGACAGGCCGATAGCAGCGCCAGGTTCTGCTGCTCGTTGGTGACGAAGGCGATCGCCGTGTAGGCGAGGAGGACGATCGCGCAGGAGCCGGCGGCGAGGCCGTCGAGGCCGTCGGTGAGGTTGACCCCGTTGGAGGTGCCAGCGATGACGAGGAAGACGAGGACGAAGTAGAGGACCGGGCCGAGGTCGATGCTGGCGTCGCCGATGCGGAAGTAGAGGACCGGCTCGAGCCCGACCTCGTGGCGCGCCACCCACCACAACCCCAAGGCCAGGAATACCTGGAAGAGGATCTTCCAGCGAGCCGAGAGGCCGAGCGAGCGCCGCTTGACGATCTTGATGAAGTCGTCGGCGAAGCCGAGCGCCGCGCAGCCCATCGCAACGCCGAAGACGGCGAGGCTCTGCGGGTCGCGGTCGGAGAGGACGAGGTAGGGCACGCAGATCGAGGCGAAGACGATCAGGCCGCCCATCGTCGGGGTGCCGGCCTTGGCGTGGTGCTCCTGAGGCCCGTCCTCGCGGATGTGCTGACCGAACTCCTTCACCCGCAGGAACTCGATGAATTTCGGCCCGAGGAAGATGCAGATCAGCATCGCCGCCATGCCGGCGATCAGGACTTCACCCATCGAACAGCTCTCCCAGGGTTTCGGCGACGGCCTCGAGGCCGGCCGAGCGGGAACCCTTGACCAGGATCGTGTCGCCCGGCTCCAGCTGCGCGGCGAGCAGCTCGGCCGCCTCCTCGGGCGTGCCGACAAGCTCGTCGGGGCCGTACTCGCGGGCGGGCTCGCCGACGCCGACCAGGAGGCCGACCTCGGCGGCGCGCGCCCGCTCGCCGATCTCCCGGTGGTAGGCGGGGCCGTCGGGGCCGAGCTCGGCCATCTCGCCGAGCACGGCGATGCGCCGCCCGTCCCCGATCGAGGCGAGGTGGTTGAGCGCGGCGCGCATCGAGACTGGGTTGGCGTTGTAGCAGTCGTTCACCAGGACGATCCCGTCGCCCATCTCGAGGCGCTCGCCCCGGAAGCGTGAGAAGCCTATGTTCGCAACGCGATCGGCCATCTCGGCCAACGGCGCCCCCAGAGCGACTCCGGCGGCGACCGCGGCGAGCGCGTTCTCCAGGTTGTGCGCCTCGGTGAAGGGAAAGTGAAAGTACTGGCGCCCGTTCGGGGTCTCGATCAGGGTGTCGGTGACGCCGTCCGCGACCCGGCTCTCGACCACCTGGACGTCCCCACCTGAGCCGAAGCGGAGCAGGCTCGGCGCTTTCTCGAGATGCGGCTCCAGGGGCCCGGTGTCGACCGGGACGATCGCGACCCCGGTGCGGGGCAGAGCCTGCAGCACCTCCGCCTTGGCGGCGGCGATCGCGTCGACCGACCCCAGCAGCTCGATATGGACCGGCCCGACGTTGGTGATCACCGCGTATTCAGGCTCGGCGATCGAGGCCAGCTGGGCGATCTGGCCCGGACCGCGCATCGCCATCTCCAGCACCAGGGTCTTCGTCCCCTCGGGGGCCTCGAGGACGCTGAGTGGCAGGCCGATCTCGGTGTTGAGGTTCTCGCGGTTGGCATGCACCTCGCCGGGAAGCAGCGCCCGGGCGATGTCCTTGACCGAGGTCTTGCCGACCGAGCCGGTGATGCCGACGACGCGGGAGCCGAGGGTGCGACGCCAGCCGCGGGCCAGCGCCTGCAGCCCGGCCAACGGGTCCTCGGTGACGAAGGTCCAGGCGACGGGCAGGCCCTCGGCGTGCTCGGGGCGCACCACGACCCCCCAGGCCCCGTTCTGGATCGCCGCCGCGGCGAACTCGCCGCCGTCGACGCGGTCCCCGCGCAACCCGAAGAAGAGGTCCCCCCGGGTGCTCTCGCCCGAATCGATCGTCGCCCGCTCCGGGTAGCACGACTCGCCACGGACGACCAGTTTCGACCGGGTGACCGCCGCAATCTGCTCAGGCAGCAGCTTCAAAGCTTCCGCAGCTCCTCGCGCGCGACCTCGCGGTCGTCGAAGGGGACCTTGCGTCCGTCCTCGAA
This sequence comes from Solirubrobacterales bacterium, assembly GCA_036525295.1. Taxonomy (GTDB): domain Bacteria; phylum Actinomycetota; class Thermoleophilia; order Solirubrobacterales; family 70-9; genus VRUE01. The sequence continues at coordinate 6,583 of DATDAQ010000040.1, forward strand.
CTCCTGGCCCTGCTCGTGACCCTTGCCGGCGATGACGACGGCGTCGCTCGGCCGTGCACGGCCGAGGGCGAGGGCGATCGCCGTACGCCGGTCGGGCTCGACCTCGATCGCCGCCACCGCCGCGCCGTTCTCGGTCCCGGCGAGGACCTCGGCGACGATCGACCCCGGGTCCTCCGAGCGCGGGTTGTCGGAGGTGACGATCGCCAGGTCCGCCAGCTCCGCGGCCGCCCGGCCCATCAGCGGCCGCTTCTCGCGGTCGCGGTCGCCGCCCGCGCCGAAGACGACGATCAGGTCTCCCTCGGTCAGCCGGCGGGCGGCCCGCAGCACGTTCTCCAACGAATCCGGCGTGTGGGCGTAATCGACGAGCACCGCGAACTCCTGCCCCCCCTCGACCGGCTCGAATCGTCCCGGCACCCGCTCCGCCCGTGCCAGCCCCCCGGCCGCGACCTCCGGATCCACCCCAAGCGCCCGAGCCGCCGCAAACGCCCCCAGCGCATTGGCCACGTTGAAGTCCCCCGGCAGCCCGGTCCGCACAGCCACACCCCCGCCGACGGGCCTAAAACCGGACT
>DATDAQ010000041.1:0-17111 GCA_036525295.1 Solirubrobacterales bacterium
CTCCTCAACAGCTGAGGAGTCAGCCGCCTCTCCCGCGGGTGGCGTGGGGGTGGGCTCCTCGCCCGCAGCCTGCGAGGACGAGGAGTCCTCCCCCGCGACAGGACCCGCGGGCGTGGGCTCGCCCGAGGACGCTTTAGCGACCGCAGGGGGTGGTGGGTCCCCTGCAGCGACAGGACCCGCCGGCGTGGACTCGCTCGCGTCCTGCGCCGCGACAGGACCCGCGGCCGACCCGTTCGAACTCACACCGAGTACCTGAGCGACCGTCAGTCCACGAAGCTCCGCGACCTCCTCAGGCCGCCTCAAACGAATCAGCCCGTCCATCGTCGCCTTCACCAGGTTGATCGGATTCTGCGTCCCGATGCTCTTGGTAAGCACGTCCTTGACCCCGCCAAGCTCGAGCACCGCGCGAACGCCGCCGCCCGCGATCACGCCGGTACCGGGGCTGGCCGGCCGCAGGACAACGTGGCCGGCACCGAAGCGGCCGATGATCTTGTGGGTGATGGTCTGCCCGTATTTGGGAATGCGAATCACGTCCTTGCGGGCGTTCTCGACGCCCTTCTGAATCGCCAACGGCACCTCGCGAGCCTTGCCGTAGCCGATCCCGACCACGCCCTCTTCGTCGCCGACGGCGACGAGCGCGGTGAAGGAGAAACGACGGCCGCCCTTGACCACCTTGGCGACGCGGTTGATCTCGATCACGCGCTCCTGCAGGTCGAGCCCGCGAGGGCTCACCGTCTCGACGTTGGTTGTGTCCATTCCCTTCATAGCGAGCGGTCCAAGGTACTAGAAGACCAATCCTCCCTCTCGTGCTCCCTCGGCGAGCGCCCTGACCCGGCCGTGGTACTGGTAGCCACCGCGGTCGAAGACGCAGGACTCGACGCCGGCCGCCTTTGCGCGCTTGGCCAGCAACTCGCCGGCGCGCTTGGCCTGGTCCGAGGCGGTGAGCTTGCGCAGATCGGGCTCGATCCAGTTGACCGCCGCAATGGTCTGACCCTTGCCGTCGTCGATCAGCTGAGCGAAGAGGCCGCGATTCGATCGGTAGACGGACAGGCGCGGCCGCTCGGCCGTACCCGTCACCCTGGCGCGCACACGGCGGCGACGGCGCAGCCGGCGCTGTCTGGTGGTGAGAACTGTCATGCGCGCTTGCCCACCTTGCGGGCGACGTGCTCGCCCCGGTAGCGGATTCCCTTGCCCTTGTAAGGCTCCGGCGGGCGGCGCTTGCGGATGTCCGCGGCGGTCTGCCCGACGAGCTGCTTGTCGATCCCACGCACGATGACCTCCGTCGGCTGGGGCACCTCGAACTCGATCCCCTCCGGCGCCTCGATCGAGACCGGGTGGGAGTAGCCGAGCGCCATCTCCAGGTTCTTGCCCTTGAGCTGGGCGCGGTAGCCGACGCCCTGGATCTCCAGCCGTTTCTCAAAGCCCTCCGTGACGCCCTCGACCATGTTGGCGATCAGGCTGCGCGTGAGGCCGTGCAGGGCACGGTGCTCGCCACGATTGGTCGGGCGCTCGACGGTGACAACGCCGTCGGCCTGCTGGACTTTCATGTCCGCCGAGAGAACCTGGGCCAGCTCGCCCTTCGGGCCCTTGACCGCGACGCGACCAGGGGCGAGCTCGACCGTAACGGCGTCGGGCACGGCGATTGGCTTTCTTCCGATCCGGCTCATCTCAATCACCAGACGTAGGCGACGACCTCGCCGCCGACGCCCTTTGCCTTCGCTTCGTGTCCGGTCATCACACCGACCGAGGTGCTGACGATCGCGGTGCCGGTGCCGCCGTACACGCGCGGAACCTGCGTGTGGTCGACGTAGCGACGCCGCCCCGGCCGCGAGACGCGCTCCAAGCCCATGATCACGGGACGACGGTCCTCGGTGTACTTGAGGCGGATCTTGATCTCCTCGCCGACCGTCGCAGGCTGCTTGGCGAAGTCGAGTATGTAGCCCTGCTCCTTGAGGATCCGCGACATCTCCACCTTCAGGCGGGAGGCGGGAATCTCCACCTCGTCGTGGCCGGAGCCAAGGGCGTTCCGGATTCGGGTCAGGTAATCGGCTATCGGGTCGGTCAGCATGATTCTGTTTCTCGTTGCTCTACCAGCTGGACTTGGTCATGCCGGGGATGTGGCCCTCGTGCGCGGCCTCACGCAGGCAGATCCGGCAGAGGCCGAACTTGCGGTAGTAGGCACGCGGCCGGCCACAGCGGCGGCAGCGGTTGTACGCCCTGCTCTTGAACTTGGGCTTGCGCCCCTGCTTCACCTTCAGCGAAGTCTTAGCCATTCTCCTGATTCTCCTCGTCGGCCGGTTTCTCGGCGGGCTCCTCGCCCTCGGCGGCGGGCTCCTCGCCCTCTTCCTCGCCCTCGGGCTTCGCGTAGGCCTCCGGGTTCTCTTCCTTGAGTTGCTCCAGAGCCGCCTGCTCGGCCTCGGCCCGCAGGCGGGCCTCCTCCTTGCGCTTCTCCTCCTCGGCGGCTTCCTGGGCCTCGATATCGGCGTCGGGCTTGCCGGGACGGCCCTCCTTGGCGAAGGGCATCCCCAGCCCAAGCAGCAGCTCGAAAGCCTCCTCGTCGGTCTGGGCCGAGGTCGTGATCGTGATGTCGAGACCGCGCACCTCGTCGATCGAGTCGTAGTCGATTTCGGGGAAGATCAGCTGCTCCTTGACGCCCATCGAGTAGTTGCCACGACCGTCGAAGGACCGTGGGTTGAGGCCGCGGAAGTCGCGGATGCGGGGCACGGCGATCGAGCAGAGCCGGTCGAGGAACTCCCACATGCGGGCGCGGCGCAGGGTCACCGACATGCCGACCGGCATTCCCTCGCGCACCTTGAACGATGCGATCGACTTGCGGGCGCGGCGCACGTTGGGCTGCTGGCCGGCGATCGTCGCCAGCTGCTCCTGCGCGGCTTCCAGCATCTTCGCGTTCTGCTTTGCCTCACCGAGGCCCATGTTGAGCGTGATCTTCTCCAGGCGCGGGGCCTGCATCGGGGTCGAGTAGCCGAACTTGCCGGTCAGCGCCGGCAGGACGTCCTGCTCGTAACGCTCGCGAAGGCGCGGCGGCGGTGCTGCCTGACTCTGGGGTGTGGCGGTCGCCTCCATTAGAAGGATGCTCCGCTTCGCTTGGCGAAGCGCTCTCGCTTGCCGCCTTTGTCCCGGCGCACGCCGACGCGCGTCGGCTTGTTGTCTTTGGGATCGAGCAGCATCACGTTGGAGACGTGGATCGGCCCCTCCTTCTCGACGATGCCGCCGGCCTGGGGGTTTTTGAGATCGGCCTGCGAGCGCGCGCGTTCGTGGCGCTTGACCATGTTGAGGTGCTCGACGTAGACGCGGTCCTTCTTCGGCTCGGTGCGCATGACACGCCCGGTCTTGCCGGCGTCCTTGCCGCCGATCACGACCACCTGGTCGTCTTTGCGGATCCGCATCGGCTTGGCCATCGCTAGAGCACCTCCGGCGCCAGCGAGATGATTTTCATGAAGTTGCGATCGCGCAGCTCGCGGGCCACGGGGCCGAAGATGCGCGTCCCCCGCGGGTTGTTGCTTGCGGGGTCGATCAGCACCGCGGCGTTTTCGTCAAAGGCGATGTAGGTCCCGTCTGGCCGGCCGAGCTGCTTCTTCGTGCGCACGACCACTGCCTGCACGACCTCGCCCTTGCGAACGCCACCCTGCGGGCTCGCCTGTTTGACCGTCGCCGTGATCACGTCGCCGACGCCGGCATAGCGGCGGTGCGAACCGCCCTTGACGCGAATGCAGAGGATCTCGCGGGCGCCGGAGTTGTCGGCGACCTTCAGTCTCGACTCCTGCTGGATCACGAAGTGGCCTCCTGCTGTCCCGCGTGCCCGCGGGGGCGACGCAGGTCGAGCTGGACAAGGACGCAGGGTGCAGCCTTTGGCGGTGCCAAAGGCAAACCCGAGGACGCAGACCCAGCGAAGGCATGCGGCGTCATCCGTGGGTGCGTGGGGCGGGAGGAGGTCACTTTGCCTTCTCCAGAACCTCGACGAGCCGCCAGCGCTTCGTCTTCGAAAGGGGTCGCGTCTCGACGATCCGCACGGTGTCGCCCTCGCCAGCCTCGTTGCGCTCATCGTGAGCGTGCAGAGTGCGCGAGCGGCGCACCACCTTCTCGTAAGTCGGGTGCCGCCGCGCGATATCGATTCGCACGGTGATCGACTTCTCGCCTTTGTTGGAGACGACGATCCCCTGCCGCGTCTTGGCAGCCACAGAGTCCCGCTCGGCCACGGGAGTCCCCGTACCGGCAGTCTTCCCCGTTTTCGCAGCAGCTCGTTCTTTACGACGAGACTCGGCCTTGCGCTTGCGCTGCTCACCCCGCTTCGAAGCTCTTTCCTCAGGCGTGAGGGTCGCCCCGGCTTTGTGCGGTCTGCGAGAGCGCTCCAGGCGACGGCGCTCCTTCCAGGGCAGCTCGTCCTCAGGATTCGGCTCCGCAGCAGGCTCCGCCTCAGCCGCAGCAGGCTTCTCCTGCTCAGCCTCAGGCTCATTGTCGGAGGAATCGGACGCATCGTCCTCCGTTCCAGCCTCAGCCGCGTCTTCCGCGGGTGGCGTGGAGGTGGGCTCCTCGCCCGCAGCTTGCGAGGACGAGGAGTCCTCCTCCACGACAGGACCCGCGGACTGATCCGTCGCGTCCTGCTCGGGGGTCTCCTCGACCGCGTCTTTTTTCTCTTCCTCAGTCATTACCGTTTCAACTCTCTCTCAACATCGATCCCGCGCTCCCTGGCCACAGTCAGCAATCTTGCGATGTCGCGCCTGGCCGCGCCGACCCGGGCGGTGTTCTCCAGCTCGCCCGTCGCCCGCCGGAAGCGCAGGTTGAAGGCCTCCTGCTTGGCATCGAGCAGCTTCGCGATCAGCTCGTCGTCTTTGAGGTCGTGCGCCTCGGCTCCCTTCACTGCCCCTCGACCCCCTCGCGCCTGACGAACTTGGTCCTCACCGGGAGCTTGTGCCCCGCCAGGCGGAGCGCCTCGCGGGCGAGATCCTCCGGCACGCCGGCCAGCTCGAACATCACCTTGCCCGGCTTGATGACCGCAACCCAGCCCTCGGGATTGCCCTTGCCCGAGCCCATCCTGGTCTCGGCGGGCTTCTTCGTGTAGGGCTTGTCGGGGAAGACGTTGATCCAGACCTTGCCGCCACGTTTGATCTTGCGGGTCATCGCCACGCGGGCGGCCTCGATTTGGCGGTTGGTGATCCAGCCGCGATCAAGCGACTTCAGCCCGTACTCGCCGAAGGCGACCGTGCTGCCGCCCTTGGTGTTGCCACGCATCCGGCCGCGCATCTGTTTGCGGTGCTTGACCCGCTTCGGCATCAGCATCAGCGGCCGCCTCCCCCACGCTGCCCACCGCGACCGCGATCGCCGCCCTGTCCACCCCGGCCGCGATCGCCGCCGCCCGAGCCGCGATCGCCCCCCCGGCCGCCGCGCTGGCCGCCAGGATGCGAGTCGCCCTCGTCGGTGAGCTGGTCGGAACGGAAGCCCTCGGGCATGACCTCGCCCTTGTTGATCCAGCACTTGACGCCGATCCGACCGGTCGTCGTGCGCGCCTCGAAGAAGCCGTAGTCGATGTTGGCTCGCAGGGTGTGCAGCGGGACCCGGCCGTCGGAGTAGCCCTCGGTCCGGGCCATCTCGGCACCGCCGAGGCGGCCGGAGACCTGGACCTTGACCCCCTTCGCCCCGGAGCGCATCGCCGAGGTGAGGGCGCGTTTCATCGCACGGCGGAAGGCGACCCGGTTCTGAAGCTGCTCGGCAATCGACTGGGCGACCAGTTTCGCGTCGAGCTCCGGCCGCTTCACCTCGCGGATGTTCACCTTCACCGGTTTGCCGGTCAGCTTGTGCAGCTCTTTGCGCAGCGCGTCGACTTCGCTCCCGGACTTGCCGATCACGATGCCGGGGCGGGCCGTGTGGATGTCGACCGCGATCTCACCATGGCGCTCGATGGTGATGTTGGAGAGACCGGCGTGGGCCAGCTTGCCCTCGATGTGGTCGCGGATCCGCAGATCCTCGTTGAGGATGTCGGCAAAGTCTTTCTCGTCGAACCAGTTCGACTTCCAGTCCTGGATGTAGCCGACGCGGAACCCGCCGGGATGGATCTTCTGTCCCATCAGTCTTCGTCCTCGGGGCTCAGGGCCACGGCGATGTGGCTGGTTCGCTTGTTTATGCGCGAGGCGCGCCCCTGCGCGCGCGGGCGAAAGCGGCGAAGAGTCGGGCCTTCGTCGACGGTGATCTCCGTGATCCTCATCTCGTCGGCGACCAGGTCGTGGTTGTTCTCGGCGTTTGCCGCGGCCGACTCGATCAGCTTGCGGATGTCCTGCGCCGCGCCTCGCGGCGAGAACTCGAGCAGGGCTCGGGCCTGCTCGATGTGCAGGCCGCGCACCTGGTCGGCGATCAGCCGCGCCTTGCGTGGCGCCACCCGTACATGGCGGGAACTGGCTCGGACGACTACCGGTGCGGCCACGCTATTCACCCCTGCCCGTCCCGGAGTGCGAGCGGAAGGTCCGCGTCGGGGCGAACTCGCCGAGCTTGTGACCGACCATCGACTCGGAGATGAACACCGGCACGTGCTTGCGGCCGTCGTGTACGGCGATCGTGTGGCCGACCATGTCGGGGAAGATCGTCGAGCTGCGCGACCACGTCTTCAGCATCTGTTTGTTGCCGGACTCGTTCATCGCGGCGACGCGCTTCATCAGCGCACCCTCCACCCACGGGCCCTTTTTGGTCGAACGTCCCATTAGCGACTCTTCTTCTTTCCGCGGCGACGGCCGCGCACGATGTAGCGGTCGGACTGCTTGCCCTTCTTCCGCGTGCGGTAGCCGAGGGTCGGCTTGCCCCACGGGGTCACCGGGTGACCACCGGGCGTGTGGTGGGCCTCGCCGCCACCGTGCGGGTGGTCGACGGGGTTCATCGCCACGCCGCGCGTCTGCGGGCGCTTGCCCTTGTGACGATTGCGACCGGCCTTGCCGACCTTGAGGTTCTGGTGCTCGGCGTTGGAGAGGGTGCCCACCGTTGCCCGGCACTCGGCGCGGATGAGCCGCATCTCCGAGGACGGCAGTCGCAGGGTCACCATCTCGCCCTCCTTCGCCACGAGCTGGATCGAGGTGCCCGCCGAGCGGCCGAGCTTGCCGCCCTGGCCGGCGGTGAGCTCGACGTTGTGGACGATCGTGCCGGTCGGCATTTCGCCGAGGGCCAGCGCGTTGCCGGGCCTGATGTCCGCGCCGGGGCCCGACTGCACCTCGTCGCCGACCGAGATCGCGGCGGGCGCCAGGATGTAGCCCTTGGCACCGTCGGCGTAATGCAACAGGGCGATGTAGCAGCTGCGGTTGGGGTCGTACTCGATCGTCGCGACCTTCGCCGGGACGCCGTCGCGCAGGCGCTTGAAATCGATCTGCCGGTAGCGCCGCTTCGCGCCGCCGCCACGGTGACGAGCGGTGACGCGCCCGTTCGCGTTGCGGCCTCCTGACTTGCGCAAGCCCTCGGTGAGCTTGCGCTCCGGCCTGGAAGCGGTCAGCTGCTCGCGCAGCGGATACGTCGCGAAGCGGCGCCCCGGGCTGGTTGGTTTTGTTTTTCGGTTCGGCATCCCTATTTCCTAGGCAGTCTCTGCGCCCTCGAACAGCTCGATCCGCTCGCCGGGAGCGAGCTGGACGACGGCCTTCTTCCAGCCCCGCGTCTTACCCTGGTGCAGGCCGCGGCGCTTGGGCTTCGGCCTGACCTTGGCGGTGCGCACGGCGGCGACCTTGACGTCGAAGATCTCCTCGACCGCGTGGGCGATCTGGGTCTTGTGGGCACGGTCGTCGACTCTGAACGTGTACTTGCCCTCTCCGATCAACGCGTAGCTCTTCTCGGACACGACCGGGCGAACGATCACGGTGCGGGCGTCCATCAGCCAAGCCTCTCTTGGAGTTTCGTCAGCGCAGCTTCGGAGACGACCAGCGAAGCGGCCCCAATCACGTCGGCGACACCGACGGCGCTGACCTCGGCGACCTGGACCCGGGCGATGTTGCGAAAGCTCTTCGCCGCGCCGCCCTCCTCCGGGGCGAGCACGACGAGCGTCGAGCGCTTCGCGCCCCACTTGTCGAGCACCTCGGCGGCGGTCTTGGTCGAGGGGGTCTCGAAGGCGGCGGCGTCGAGCAACGCGACGCTGTCGCGCTCGGCGTGGGTCGAGAGCGCCGAGCGCAGTGCCTTGCGGCGCGCCTTGCGGTTGACCTTGACCGTGTAGTGGCGAGGCTTAGGCCCGAAGGCGACGCCTCCGCCGAAGCGGCTGGGCGAGCTGAGCGCCCCGACCCGGGCGCGGCCGGTGCCCTTCTGGCGCCAGGCCTTGGCACCGGTCATCGTGACCTCGCCGCGGGTCAGCGTCGAGGCGGTGCCGCGACGACGGGCGGCGAGATCGGCGCGGGCCGCCTCGTCGACCAGCGAGTGATGGAACGGCTCGCCGAACAGCTCTTTCGGCAGGTCCGCCTTGGTCGTCTTGCCGAGCACAGTCGCTTTCGTGCTAGCCATCGGTCCGAACCTCCACGACGGCATTGCGCGAGCCCGGGACCGAGCCCTTGATCAAGAGGAGATTGCGCTCGGCGTCGACCTCGGCGACCTCGAGGCCCTTCTGGGTGACGCGCTTGTTCCCCATTTGGCCCGGCATCTTCATCCCTTTGAAGACCCGGGCGGGAAAGGTGCTGGCGCCGATCGAGCCGGGGGCGCGCACATTGTGCGAGCCGTGGCTGACCGGTCCGCGACTGAAGTTGTGGCGCTTGATCCCCCCCTGGAAGCCCTTGCCGATCGAGGTGCCGGAAACCTTCACCTTCTGGCCGGCCTCGAAGGAGGCGACGGTCACGTCGTCGCCGATCTTGGGAGCCTCCTCGGCGCCGAGATCCTCGTCGCGGAACTCGACCAGGTGGCGCATCGGGGCGGCCCCGGCCTTCTTCAGGTGGCCTTCCTCGCCCTTGCTCAGCTTGCCCTGCTTGACCTCGCCGAAAGCAAGCTGAACGGCTGCGTAGCCATCACGGTCCGGCTCGCGCACAGCGGTGACCTTGCACGGGCCAGCCTCGATCACAGTAACGGGCGTGACCGTGCCGTCCTCTCTAAAGACCTGTGTCATGCCGAGCTTCTTGCCGAGGATCGCCGTCATGGCTACAGCCTGATCTCGATGTCGACGCCGGCCGGGAGGGAGTCCAGGCGCTGCAGCGAGTCGACCGTTTTCGGCGATGGCTGAAGGATGTCGATCAGGCGCTTGTGCGTGCGCATCTCGAAGTGCTCGCGCGAGTCCTTGTCCTTGAACGGCGAGCGGATCACGCAGTAGACGTTTTTCTCTGTGGGCAGCGGCACCGGGCCCGAGACGCTGGCGCCGGTGCGCTCCGCGGTTTCGACGATCTCGCGGGCAGCCCGGTCTATGGCGTCGTGGTCGTACGCCTTGAGCCGGATCCGAATTTTCTGTGCTGCTATCGCTGCCACGGTCTGAACTTGTCTTTTCTTTCTTGCGCGTCCTACCGCGCATAAAGGGCGGGGCCCCTTTTGGTGGGGCGCCGCCCCGGTCGTATGTCCTTGCAGTTGTCTCGCCGCCCGACGGCGGCGACGAGCGGGCCGGCGGCCCGCCCTCGGTCGTTACTCGATGATGTCCGCGACGACCCCCGAGCCAACCGTCCTGCCACCCTCGCGGATGGCGAAGCGCAGGCCCTGGTCCATCGCGATCGGCTGGATCAGCTCGATCGTCATCTCGACGTTGTCGCCCGGCATCACCATCTCGGTCCCCTCGGGGAGGTTGGCGATCCCGGTCACGTCGGTCGTGCGGAAGTAGAACTGGGGCCGGTAGCCGGAGAAGAACGGCGTATGACGACCGCCCTCCTCCTTCTTCAGGCAGTAGACCTCGGCCTTGAATTTGGTGTGCGGCGTGATCGAGCCGGGCTTGCAGAGCACCTGGCCGCGCTCTATCTCCTCGCGCTTGGTACCGCGCAGGAGGGCGCCGATGTTGTCTCCGGCCTGACCCTCGTCGAGGATCTTGCGGAACATCTCGACCCCGGTCACGACCGTCGTGGTGGTGTCCTTGATCCCGACGATCTCCACCTCGTCGCCGGTGTTGACGATGCCCTGCTCGATGCGGCCAGTGGCGACCGTGCCGCGGCCGGTGATCGAGAAGATATCCTCGATCGGCATCAGGAAGGGCTTGTCGAGCTCGCGCACGGGCTCGGGGATGTAGGAGTCGAGCGCATCGGCGAGTTCGAAGATCGCCTTCTGGGCCTCCTCGTCACCCTCCAGTGCCTTCAACGCCGAGCCCTTGACGATCGGAGTGTCGTCGCCCGGGAAGTCGTACTCGTTGAGCAGGTCCTTGACCTCCTCCTCGACCAGCTCGATCAGCTCGTCGTCGTCGACCTGGTCGACCTTGTTGAGGAAGACGACCACGTGCGGGACGTTGACCTGACGGGCGAGCAGGATGTGCTCGCGCGTCTGCGGCATAACGCCGTCGGCGGCGGAGACCACCAGGATCGCACCGTCCATCTGGGCGGCGCCGGTGATCATGTTCTTCACGTAGTCGGCGTGGCCCGGGCAGTCGACGTGGGCGTAGTGCCGGTTGTCGGTCTGGTACTCGACGTGGGAGGTCGCGATCGTGATCCCGCGCTCCTTCTCCTCGGGAGCGTTGTCGATCTCGGCGAAGCTCTTCGCCTCGGCGTCGCCTTTAGTGGCGAGCGTCGTGGTGATCGCGGCCGTCAGCGTCGTCTTGCCGTGGTCGATGTGACCGATCGTGCCGACGTTCACATGCGGCTTATCGCGCTCGAACTTCTCCTTTGACATCTCTCTCCGTTCTACCTTTCGAAGTCGTGTTCTGTCTGGTTTGGCTGGTTAAGTCTGTGGGGCGTTGGTGGGCAGCTCGCAACGAACTGCCTGCGGGCGAACCTGGGAAATATAGCTAGAACAACCCTGCGGCCGAGTCACGTTCACGAGGTCGCACCAACCGGCTCGCCCGAACGGTGCTCGACGATCTCCTCGGCGATGTTGCCGGGGACCTCCTCGTAGCGCTCGAACTGCATCGTGTAATTGGCACGACCCTGCGTCATCGAGCGCAGTTCCGTCGCGTAGCCGAACATTTCCCCGAGCGGCACGAAAGCCTGGACGGCGAGAGCGTTGCCGCGCTGATCCTGACCCTGCACCTTGCCCCGGCGCCGCGAGAGGTCGCCGATCACGTCGCCGAGGAAGTCCTCGGGCGTAACCACCTCGACCGCCATCACGGGCTCGAGCAGGACCGGGTTCGCCTTGCGCGCGGCGTCCTGGATCGCCATCGAGCCGGCGATCTTGAAGGCCATCTCCGAGGAGTCGACGTCGTGGAAGGATCCGTCGATGAGTTCGACTTTGACGTCGACCATCGGGTAGCCGGCCTTGACGCCGTTCTCCAGCGCCTCTTTCATCCCCTGTTCGGCAGGGCCGATGAACTCGCCGGGGATGGCGCCGCCCTTGATCTTGTTGACGAACTCGAAGCCCTCGCCCGGCGCCGGCTCGACGTTGATCACGACGTGGCCGAACTGGCCGCGGCCACCGGTCTGGCGGACGAAGCGCGCCTCGACCTTCTTGACGTCCTTGCGGATCGTCTCGCGGTAGGCGACTTGCGGCTTGCCGACGTTGGCCTCGACTTTGAACTCGCGCAGCATGCGGTCGACGATCACCTCGAGGTGGAGCTCGCCCATGCCGTGGATCAGCGTCTGGCCGGTTTCCTCGTCGCTTTCGATCTTGAAAGTCGGGTCCTCCTCACCGAGCCGCTGCAGAGCGTTGCCCATCTTCTCCTGGTCGACCTTCGTCTTCGGCTCGATCGCGACCGCGATCACGGTCTCCGGGAACTCGATGCTCTCCAGCGCGATCGGCGCGTCCGGCGCGGCAAGCGTGTCGCCGGTGCCGGTTTCTTTGAGGCCGACGCCGGCGCAGATGTCGCCGGCGTAGCACTCGTCGATCTCCTCGCGACTGTTGGCGTGCATCATCAGCAGACGGCCGATGCGCTCGGTGCGGCCCGTCTTCACGTTGAGGACGCGGCCGCCTTTCTCCAGCTTGCCGGAGTAGACGCGGAAGTAGGTGAGCTTGCCGACGTAGGGATCGGTCATGACCTTGAAGGCAAGGGCCGCGAAGGGGGCGTCGTCGGAGGCCGCTCGCTCGTCCTCGACGTCCTCGGGCTGGCCCTTGCCCGCCGGCACGACGCCTGTGACGGGCGGGACCTCCAGCGGCGAGGGCAGCAGCTCGACGATCGCGTCGAGCAGCGGCTGCACACCCGTGTTCTTGAAGGAGGTGCCGCAGAGGACCGGGGTGACCTTGGTGTCGAGGCAGGCGCGGTGCAGCGACTTGGCGATCCGCTCGTGGGGGATCTCCTCCTCGGCCAGGTAGGCCTCCATCAGCTCGTCGTCGTAGTCGGCACAGGCCTCGATCAGCTGGGTGCGGTATTCGTCGGCCTGGTCCTTGAGGTCGTCCGGGACCTCGATCGTCTCGTATTCGGCGCCGAGCTCGTCGGTCCAGACCAGCCCTACCATCTCGATGAGATCGATCACGCCTTTGAAGTTGTCCTCGCTGCCGATCGGCAGCTGGATCGGCAGCGGATTGGCGCCCAGCCGGTCCTTCATCGTCTGCACGGAGTTGAAGAAGTCGGCGCCGGTGCGGTCCATCTTGTTGATGTAGGCGAAGCGCGGAACTCCGTACTTGTCGGCCTGGCGCCAGACCGTCTCCGACTGGGGCTCGACCCCGGCGACCGCGTCGAAGACGGCGATCGCGCCGTCGAGAACGCGCAGGCTGCGCTCGACCTCGACCGTGAAGTCGACATGGCCCGGCGTGTCGATGATGTTGATCCGGTGGTCTTTCCAGTCGCAGGCTGTTGCGGCGGAGGTGATCGTGATCCCGCGCTCCTGCTCCTGCTCCATCCAGTCCATCACCGCAGCGCCCTCGTGGACCTCGCCCATCTTGTGGGTGCGGCCGGTGTAGTAGAGGATGCGCTCGGTCGTCGTCGTCTTGCCGGCGTCGATGTGCGCCATGATCCCGATATTGCGCGTCTTCTCTAGGGGAAAGGTGCGTGCCATGGTTCCTAAGGTAAGGGTTTGGTCGTGAAACGGGGACGGGACAAACGCAACCGATCTGGCAAGAGCCGGGATCGGCGCATGAAAAAGGCCCTCACGGGCCCGGCGAAGCGGACTGCGAAAAAACTGCCTGAGCGACGCGCGATGATAGCAGCGGCGCGGCGACGCATCGACCGGGTGCTGACGGCGGCCGCGAAGGGCACCCGGCGGGTCGACCGCTGGGCGGCCCGCCGGGTCGAGGTGGTGCGTCCGGCGGCGGTTCGCCAGCTGCGCCGGATGCGCACGGCCGCCTCCCGGCTCGCGAAGGCCGCCGAGAAGCGGGCGCGGCCGGCGGCTGTCTTCGTCCTGCGCGCCTTCTCCCGCGGCGAACGGGTGCTGCGCCGAGTCGTCGCGGCATCGACCCGGGGGGCGACCCGCGCCAGCGCCGTGGTCACCCCGCGACGGGCGATCGCCGGCGTCGTCCTCGCCTCGGCGGTCTGCCTGATCGTCTCCCAGTTCGTCTCCTACCGCAGCGTCGAGATCGGGCAAGCGGCCTATGCCGGCCTGCCGGCCGCGACGGCACCGATCGAGGATGCGAGGGACGCTGGCGAGGCCCATACCTACGTGCTGATCCCGATCGCGCTGTTCGCCGCCGTCGCCGGAGTGCTGGCATTGCACCCGAAGCGACACGGCCTGGGCCGGGTCGTGATCGGACTCGGCCTGCTCAGCATCGCCGTGATTCTGCTCGTCGACCTGCCAGCAGGGCTCGACGAGGGCACCCAGGCATCCCGCTTCTCGGGGGCGACCGCGGTGCTCGAGGACGGCTTCTACGCCCAGCTCGCGGCAGCGGCGGGGCTGGTCTTGGGCGGTCTGCTCTACTATGCGCGGCCGTGCCGAATACGAATCAACTTGTCAGGAAGGGCCGTAAGCGCCCGAAGAAGAAGACGGCGACGCCGGGACTCAAGTCGTCCCAGGGTCGCAAGAAGGTCGTCTCCGCGCCGCAACGGCGCGGAGTCTGCACCCGCGTCGCAACCGTAACGCCGAAGAAGCCGAACTCGGCACTGCGCAAGATCGCCCGTGTGCGCCTCACCAACGGGATGGAGGTCACGACCTACATCCCCGGCGAGGGCCACAACCTGCAGGAGCACTCCGTCGTACTCGTCAGGGGTGGTCGCGTCAAGGACCTGCCCGGCGTCCGCTACAAGGTCGTCCGCGGCACCCTCGACGCCGCCGGCGTCTCCGACCGCAAGCAGGCTCGCTCGCGCTACGGCGTCAAGGCTTCGTAACGATGCCCCGCCGCTCCGCAGCACAGATCCGCCCGGTCGAGCCCGACGCGCGCTTCCGCAACCGGCTCGTCCAGCAGCTGGTCAACAAGGTCATGCGCGACGGCAAGAAGCAGGTCGCCGAGCGGATCGTCTACGACGCCCTGGCGATCGTCGGCGAGCGTTCCGGGGAGGACCCGATCGAGACGCTCGAGGCGGCGATCAAGCAGCTGACCCCGGTGCTCGAGGTGCGGTCCCGCCGCGTCGGCGGCGCCACCTACCAGGTGCCGGTCGAGGTTCCCGCCCGCCGCGCCCGCACCCTGGCGATCCGGTGGCTGGTCGACTTCGCCCGCAACCGCCGCGAGTACTCGATGGCGGAGCGTCTGGCCAGCGAGATCCTTGATGCGACCCAGCAGCAGGGCAGCGCTTGGAAGCGGAAGGACGACATTTACCGCATGGCGCAGGCGAATAAGGCTTTTGCTCATTACAGGTGGTAGGAGGGGGTTGTGGGGTTCCTCTCGCTCGGACAAATGCCGACCTAATTAGGCCGGCATTTTGAGTATCCGCCCGTTCGAGAGGAACCCCACAACCCTTCCGCAGCGGATGAGGCAGACCCCGGTCCCATAGGCACCATGCGGCAGATGTAGATTTGAGAGCTTGTTGAGAGCATGAGTAAGCCGATACTTGCCGTGGATGTGGATGGGGTGATCTCCTTGTTTGGGTTCGAGGAGGCGCCGGATCGGGGGACCGCGAAGTTCGAGCTGGTCGACGGGATGGTGCACTGCATCTCCCTCGTCGCCGGCAATCGGTTGCTGCGGCTGAGCGAGCAATTTGAGCTGGTCTGGGCCACCGGGTGGGAGGACAAAGCCAACGACTACCTGCCCAACATCCTCGGCCTCCCCGAGCTGCCCTACATCTCCTTCGGCGGAGCGGCGCGGTTCGGCTCGGCGCACTGGAAGCTGGGCCCGCTCGAGGAGTACGCCTCCGGCCGCGCCGTCGCTTGGATCGACGACAACTTCAACGAGGGTTGCTACGAGTGGGCGCAAGAGCGAGAGGAGCCGACGCTCCTAGTCCCCACCGAGCCCCACCTCGGGATCGAGGAGGCGCACGTCGAGGCCTTGCGGAGCTGGGCGGGGTCTCTAGACTGAACCCGGTGGAGGGGTTCTGGCCAATCTTCTTCCTGCTGGTCGTCCTGAAGATCCCAGTCTTCGGCGCACTGTGGCTGGTCTGGTGGGCGAGTCAGGCCCCCGAAACAGAACAGGAGCATGAGGACGACAGCGGGGACTTCCATCGCTGGCGCCCCCAACCGATACGTCCGAGAGGCCCTCAGCACGGCCCAAGCAACGGTGCCGTCAGGAGGGGACGGGGTGCCCCTCTCGCGCAGCGGCGTCCTGTTTTTCGCACCAGCCACGACCCTCGAGAGGCCCCCGCCTCTACAGGCGAAAAACCCAGCAAGCGAGAGGGGCACCCCGTCCCCTCCCGTCACACCCGCTGAGCCGCCCGCTTCCTCTCGCGGCGAATCTCGCGCAGATACGGCTGGAAGTCGACCTGGATCGTGTGACGCTTGGAGGCGATGTAGCGCTTGCGCATCTTCGCTTCCGCCGTGGTGATCTCCGAACGCATCTCCGCCGGCGGGGGCAGGGTGCCTCGGCCTCCGAGCAGGTCTGCGACCCACTCTGCTTGCGCCTCGGCTAGGGGCATGATCGCTCCTAGCGGCTGGATGAAGCCGATGAAGTAGAGCCCGGGGTGCTCGACCGAGGCGACCCGGCGGTAGAGCGGCAGGCGGTTGTCGGCAGCTGAGACGAGGTTCTCGTCGAAGAAGGGAAAGGTGATCTTGTAGCCGGTGCAGTAGACGACCAGGTCGATCTCCTCCTCGCTGCCGTCGGCGAAGCGCACCGTGCGTCCGCTGGCGAAGCGGTCGATGTTCGGCTTGACCGCGATGTCGCCGTGCCCCAGCCGTGAGAGCAGCTCGGCGGAGACGGTCGGGTGCGCCTCGAGCAGCTTGTGGTCGGGCTCAGGCAAGCCGTAGGCGGTCATGTCGCCGGCGGTCAAGCCCAGCAGTCGCGAAAGCACGAAGCGCTGCACGGACAGCGGCATCATCGTCAGCAGCTTCGAGGCGGCTTCGTCGGTCGGCTTGCCGTTGAGGTACTTGGGCATGACGTAGGCGCCGCGCCGCATCGCCAGGAAGGTCTGCTCGGCGATGCGCGAGGACTCGACCGCGATGTCGGTGGCCGAGTTGCCGATCCCCAGCACCAGCACCCGCTTGCCGCTAAGAATCTCGGGCTCGCGGTAGTGGTGGACGTGCATCTGCTCGCCCTCGAAATCCTCAGCCCCGGCGAAGGCCGGCTCGGGCCAGCGAGGGTTCCAGTGGTGGCCGTTGGCGACGAGCACGGCGCGGTAGCGATGCGTCTCCCGGTTGCCGTTGGAGCCCCCCACCGTCGTCACCTCCCACTCCCCCTCAACCGGGACCACGCTCTTGACCTCGGTGCCGAAGCGAATCTTCTCCCGCAAGCCGAAGTGGTCCACGTAATCGTCGAAGTAGCGGGCGATCTGGAAGTGGTCCGGGTAATCCGGATAGTCATCCGGCATCGGGTAGGTCGCGTACGCCATCAGCCCACGCGAGGTGTTGATGTGAAGCGACCGGTACGCGGACGACATCCCGTTGTCGTTTTCGAAGCGCCAGTTCCCCCCCACCTCCGACCCCTTCTCAAAGCAGTCGAAGGCAATGCCTCTCGCATTAAGAACCTGGCAAGCGGCAATACCGGAAGACCCGGCCCCAATCAGGCATACCTTCTGAGCAGCCCCCACGCCCAGAAATCTATTGAAACTGGCCACCCGGCCAACCCCACAGCCTTTCCGGTGC
>DATDAQ010000042.1:0-22176 GCA_036525295.1 Solirubrobacterales bacterium
CAGCCGCTGCGCAGGCGGGTCGCGGAGGGGGTGCTGGCCGCCAACACCGCCGGCGACGCCCCGCCCCCGGTCGACCCGGCCGTGCGCGCCGAGCTGGCGGCCGCCTTCGCCGCCGAGGTGGAGAGCGTCTCGCGCCTGCTCCGCCGCGATCTCGGCCACTGGCTGACGACTCCCCGCGAGGCCGCCGGGACGGCTCGCTGAGACGTGCCCCGCATCGTCCACATGATCAGCACCCCCAGCGGCTTCGGCGGCGGCGAGGCGGTGATGGTGGCGCTGCTGCGCGGCGGCGCCGAGCGGGGCTGGGAGCAGGCCGTGCTCAACCCCTTCGCGCGCTCCGGCGAGGAGGAGCTGGCGAAGCGCTGCGCCGAGTTCGGCTACGAGGCGTTCCCGGCGCCGGGGCCCCGTCCCGTGGCCCTGCCGCCGACGATGCGCTGGGCCCAGCGGCGCCTCGACGAGCTGGCCCCCGACGTGACCCAGGTCTACCTCGTCCACGCCCTCGTCCTCGCCGCCGCGCTGCCGCGCTCCAGCGGCGGCCTGCGCATCCTCAGCCACCAGCACGGCAATCACTTCGAAGCCTCCGGGCGCCGGTTCGGAGAGACGCTCGACCGCCACGCCGGCAAGCGCTTCGACCACGTCGTCGCCTGCTCGGAAGCGGTGCGCGACTTCCTGCTCGAGACCTACCGCTACCCGCCGCAGCGCGTCACCTGCATCCGCAACGGCTGGTCGGGAACGCCGCTGCAGCTGCGCAAGGACCCGCGCCCGACGATCGTCTGCACCGCCAACTTCCGCGCCCAGAAGGGGCACCCGGTGCTGATCGAGGCCTTTGCCACCGTGGCGCAGCGGATGCCCGAGGCGCGGCTGGTGCTGCTCGGCGACGGCCCTGAGCTACCGGCGGTGCGACGCCTGGTGGGCGAGCTGGGCCTGACCGACCGGGTCGAGCTCCCCGGCCCCCAGGCCGACGTCTGGCCCTGGCTTGCCAAGGCGCACGTCTTCGCCCTCGCCTCCCACTACGAGCCGCTCGGGATCGCGGTCCTGGAGGCGATGGGGGCGGGGCTGCCGGTGGTCGCGACCGGGGTCGACGGGCTCGCGGAGCTGGTCTGGCCGGGCGTGACGGGCGAGCTGGTCCCGCCGGGCGACCCGGCGGCGATGGCGCGGGCGCTGATCGCGATCCTCGAGGATCCCGGCGCCGCCACGCGGATGGGGGTCGCCGGGCGCGCGGCGGCCGAGGAGAACCGGATGGAGCTCTGCGTCGAGCGCTACTTCGAGCTCTACGAGCGCCTGCTCGGCGAGCGGGGCGCTGCCTAGATGGCGGGCAGGGTCGTGATGGTGACGCCGTCTCCCTCCCACGAGGGCGGCGCCGCTAAGCACACGCGCACGATCGCCACCGGCCTCGCCGAGCGGGGCTGGGAGGTGACGGTGATCGCCCGCGACGCCGAGGGGCGCCGGCTGGCACGGTCGCGGGTCGGCGGAGCGAGGCTGATCGAGATCCCCGGCTTCGGCCACCGCCTGGGCGCGATCGCCTTCCTCGCTCTGGCGATCCCGCTCGCCCTGCTACGCGGGCGCCGCGCCCCATACATATCGCTCGAACTCGCCTCGCAGGGGATCGTGGCCGCGACCTGCGCCACCCTCACCGGCCAGCGCTACGTCGGCTTCAACTTCTCCAGCGGGCGCAACGGCGAGATCGAGCACTTCCAGGCCTCGCGCCTCTGGCCCCTGCGGCGAGCGCTGCTGCGCCGCGCCAGCTACCTGGTCGGACAGACCCCGGCCGCGGCGGAGGAGCTGCGGGCGATCGTCGGCGAGGAGCAGCTGGCCGTGGTGCCGACTCCCGTCGAGGAAGTCGAGGCGCCGGCGCTGAGCGGCGAGCCGCGGGTGCTGTTCACCGGCCGGCTGACCGGGCAGAAGGGCCTGGAGGGCCTGCTCGAGGCCTGGGAGCTGGTGCTCGACCGGGTTCCCGGGGCGCAGCTGACGATCGCCGGCAGCGCCGAGGGATGGGGCTCGCTCTGGCCGCCGGTCGAGGAGGAGCTGAAGCGAACCGTCGCCGCTTCGCCGCGGCTGCGCGAGACGGTCACCTTCACCGGCTGGGTCGCCGACGTCGCCGCCCTGCTCGCCAGCCACGACGTCTACGTCCTGCCGAGCCGCAGCGAGGGCATGTCCAACGCCCTGCTCGAGGCCGGCGCCTGGGACCGCGTGATCGCCGCCTCCGACCTGGCCGCGAACAAGGCCGTGCTGGGCGAGGACTACCCGCTGCTCTTCGGAGTCGACGACGCCGGGGCGATGGCGGAGCGTCTCCTCGCCGCTCTCAGCGACGAGAATGCCCGCACCGAGGCGCGCGAGCGGGTCCGCGCGCGGATGCCGACCTTCTACGCCGGCGGCGTGATCGACCGGATCGAGGAGCTGCTCCGATGACCAACCTCCTGCGCAGGGCCTACGGCCACCCGCTCCTCTACAAGGGGCGGCGGCTCGAGTGCCCGGTCTGCGGCGGCAGGTTCCGCCGCATGCGCCATGGGCGCGGCCGCCGCGACGTGCAGTGCCCGCGCTGCGGCTCCTACGAGCGCGTGCGCGCGCTCTGGCTATTCCTGCGCGAGGAGAGCGGCCTGGCCGAGGGGAGCCACCGCGTGCTCCACTTCGCCCCCGAGCCGAGCATCGCCGCGGCGATCGAAGCGATGCCGGGGGTCGATTACCTCAGCGCCGACATCGAGCCCGGGGTGGCGATGGAGGTCGTCGACATCACCGCGATCCCCCACCCGGAGGGCTCCTTCGACACGGTCATCTGCAGTCACGTGCTCGAGCACGTCCCCGACGACCGGCGGGCGATGGGCGAGGTCTTCCGCACCCTGCGCCCGGGTGGCACCGCCTACTTCATGCAGCCGGTCGACTTCGAGCGGGCCGAGACCTACGAAGACCCCTCGATCGTCAGCCCCGAGGAGCGGCTGCGTGCCTTCAACCAGTACAACCACGTGCGCGTCTACGGGCGCGACGTCCGCGAGCGTCTGGCCGGCACCGGCTTCGAGGTGACAGAACGCCGCTACACCGAGGAGCTCGACCCCGCCGACCGCGCCCGCTACGCGCTGCAGGACGGCAACGCGACCGAACGCGAGGACATCGTCTTCGTCGCCGTCAAGCCGAACTCCGCCTGAAAATCAAGCCCTCGCACCGGGGCGTTTGCCGCGGACTTGCTGTCAGCGACATAGTCTTCTCCCGATGGAAATTGAGCGCTTCGTCTGGACCGAACACGCAGAGAATCGCTTGCGACAACGCCGACTTGAGGCGGCCGATGTCGAGCAGGCGATCAAGGACCGGCACTCGGAGCGCGAAGTCAACGACGGCCGTGCCGAATGGCTCATCAGTGGTGTGACACCCAACGGTATGGCTTTCGAGGCGATCTACGACCACCCCACGGAGATGACGAGCGAGCAGTACGGATCGTGTCTGTCTGGAGACTCGATTCCTAGCTGGCAACCCAAGCCAGCGCTACCCTTGGGAAAAGCATGTTTGCCTACTACGACTCAGACGCCGACATCGCCTGGTTCCCAACCGGGGAGTCCGACGACGTTGTCAGCGAGCGGGTGCCTGGCGGTCTCCGCGACTACGACCGCACGAGCCACAAGCTCGTTGCAATCGAGGTCTGGGATGCGAGCACCCGTCTTCCGGCGAGCATTTTGGAGGCGCTGCCAGCGCCAGGCGCCGCCCACCGAGCCGCCGCTTGATGGCGACCACCTAGCCTGGCAATCAGTCGCCTGCTGACTTCTGCTGACTTGCCGGCGGTGGCGTGGCCGGATCGCCGTTGCGCTTAAGCCGCGCCGCGGCGGCGGCCGCACGGCGGGGGGCCACCTCGCGGAAGACGACGGCGAGGAGGGCCAGACCGGTGAGGCAGGCGAGGGCGACGCGGACCGCGTCGCCGGCGAAATTGCCGGGCAGGGCGAGGGCGAGGGCGACGAGGGCGGCCCCCAGCGCGTAGTGGGCCATCTCAGAGGACCAGCGCCAGGGCACGTCGGCAACCCGGGACGCCGCGAGGTCCATCGCGACGGCCTCGAAGCCGATCGCCAGGACCGTCGCCGCGGCCGCCCCGACGAGGCCGAAGGGCGGCAGCAGCAGCGCCACCAGCGCCAGGTTGAAGACGGCCGCCGCCGGGGTGATCCAGGCCAGCGGCTTCGTGTGCTTGGTCCAGAACAGCACCTGACTGCGCGGCAGGTAGGTGGCCCAGGGCAGGGTCGAGAGGGCGAGGACCGCGGTGATCTCGGCGAGGAAGCCGGGGTCGTAGTCCGAGGGCGCCACGATCGAGAGCAGCGGCCGGGCCAGCAGCGCGATCACGCCGCAGGCGAGGGCGGCCAGCCGCGTCACCAGCGCCGCGGTCTCCGCCAGCGAGCGCCAGCGCAGGTGCTCCTCGGCGCCGAAGGTGATCGGCACCCAGGCGTTCTGCAGCGAGGAGAGGAAGTTCATTCCCAGGCCGCCGACCGCGTAGGCGAGCTGGTACTGGCCGACGGCGCTGAGCCCGGAGACGACCTGGATCACCACCCTGTCGCCGAGCGCGAGGACGAAGACCGAGAGCGTGTGCGGGACGGTCGGCAGCCCGTAGGCGATCGCGCCGCGCAGGGCGGGGCGGGGCGCCGGCCGCGTCCGGACCGCCCCGGTGAGCGTCGCCGCGCCGAGCGCCGCGATCGCCATCGCCGCGCCGTAGCCGAGCAGGTAGGCGACCGCGCTGCGGTCGATGAGGAGCCCGACGATCCCGAGGATCTGGGCGCCGAAGTTGGCGACGAGGGTGATGCAGATGAACTGGACCGGCCGTTCCTGGACCCGGAGCAGGGCCAGCGACGCCGTGATCACCGCCCCGGGCAGGGCGATCGCGATCCCGAGCATCACCGCCGCCGGTTCGCCGGGGACCAGCAGCGGCGCCCAGACGAGCGCGGTCAGCAACCCCAGCGCCGTGCCGCCGAGGCCGAGCACGGCGGTGCTGACGATCAGCTCCCGGGCGGTCGTCTTGCCGTCTTCCTCCTCGGTCTCGAAGAAGACCCTGGTGACCGCCGCCGGCACGCCGAGCGCCGCGAGCGTGGTGACGAAGAGCTGGATCGTCAGCGCCAGCGCCACCGTCCCGTACTCGGCCGGGTCGAGCAGCCGGGTGACGATCGGGATCGCGAGCGCCGACCCCGAGAGCTGCAGGACCGAGCCCAGTGTGTAGATCGAGCCCTTGCCGAGCAGGTTCTTGCCCTGCCCGGTGCCGCCGGAGGTCGCGCTCACCCTGCTGCCCGCTGCGGCGCTCCGTCCCAGATCGGGGCGTCGTGGACGAACCTGGCGACGAGCTGCGTCAGGTCCGGGCGCCGGTCGAGGAGGGCGACGATCTCGGCTAGCCCGAAGAGCGGGGCGCTCGCGGCCAGCTCCTCGTAGACGGCGCGGCAGAGGATCAGGTCCTCGGGGTAATCGACGGTGAGGCGGAGGTCGGTGCGGCGGCAGGCCAGCGGCGGTTCGACGATCTCGACCTTGAAGAGGCGCTGGTTGTAGCGGCCGTAGTTGGAGACGAGCTCGCTGCGGTCCTCGTCGAGGCCCTCGGCGTGGGAGCGCCGCAGCGCGTCGACGGTGTAGATCTCCACCGCGGTGCCGAGCGGGACGTGGTCGACGATCGTGATGTCGTTTTCGTTGGCGACGTGCCGCTCCCAGGCCAGCTCCATGCCGTCGAGCTCGAAGAAGGGGGACTCGGTGGTCTTGCGCAGGAGGTCGGTCGCGTCGTGGGCCTCGGCGGCTGCGATCAGCCGCCCGAGCACGTCCTTCTCGCTGCCGAGCACGTAGGGCGCCTCCAGCTCCGCGGCCGCGAGGCGCAGGGCGGCGTTCTCCTCGGACTCGGCGATCGCCAACACGACCTCAGCGGGCACCGGGGCCGCCCGGATGCAGGCGACGATCTGGGCCAGGATCGTCACGTCGGGCGCGAGGTTCTGCAACGGCTTGCCGTAGAGCCGGGTCCCGGTGAGGCGGCAGGCGAGGCCGGCGATCAGCTTGCGGCTCATGTTGTGGCTCATGATGAGAGGTCGCCGCGGGTCAGCGGCGCGTCCGCGGCCAGCGGCGACGCGAGGGTCGCGCCCTCGGCGTCGCCGAGGCGGAAGAGGACGTCGGCGGGCGGGTCGGGGACCCGCTTCAGGGCCAGATCGGCCGCGGCCAGTTCGGTGCCGGCCGGCAGGTCGCGGGCGGCGACGACGTGCTTCTTCATCTTCAGCCGGTAAGCCTGCTCGGCCTCCCCCATCTCGTCCGCGGCGGCGGGCTCGCCCAGCGCCGCCTCGGCCAGGTACATGCTCTCGACGAACTGGGCGAAGCGGTCCGGCGCCAGCGCCGACTCGTGGTCGGGATCGCGCAGCACGTGGGCGACGGTGATGTGCTTCTCGACGTAGGTCGCGCCGAGGGCGAGCGCGAGCGCGGGCAGCCAGGTGGCCGCGTCCTCGTCCTTGCCGGTGTGGTCGGCGAAGCCGAGGGCGACGCCGGGGAGCGCCTCGCGCAGCAGGCTCACCCGCCGCAACCGGTTCTCGGCGACGGGCGTCGGGTAGGACTGGAAGCCGAGCACGACGGTGACCTGCTTGCCGCCGAGCAGCTCGACCGCCCGGCCTACCTCCTCGACGCTCGTGCCTCCCGCCGAGACCAGGACCTCGGGAACCGCGGATGCGGCGACCTCGCGCAGCAGAGCCTCGTTCAGCATGTCGCTGCTGTGGACCTTGACCGCGGCGACCCCGAGCTCGGAGGCGAGCTCGAGTCCCTGCCTGCCGAAGACGTCGAGCAGAAGCTCGATCTCCATCTCCCGCGCCCGCTCGGCGACCGCGCGCCAGCGCTCGGGCGGCAGCTGCAGGTCGCCGACCAGCCCGTAGAGCGGGTGAGCCGGCACGAGCAGCTCGTCGGGGTGAAGCAGCTGGAACTTGATCGCGCCGGCGCCGGCGCGAGCGGCGAGCTCGACCAGGGCGAGCTCCTTGTCCCAATCGGCGGCGTAGCCCTCGGCCGCCTCGGCGACGATCCTCAGCCGGCCCACGCGCCCTCCAGCTCCTCGATGCAGGCGACCACTCTCAGACCTTCTCCGAGGGTGCAGACCGCGTCCCGATCCGGCCCAAGCATCGCCAGGTGGAGGTCGGCATAGGTCTTGGTCCAGTCAATCTCGTACCGCTCTCCGGCGCTCGACGTTCTGCACTCGCCGCTGAGCAGATCGGCTTCGAGCGTATCCGACGCGGTGGTCACCCGGACCCTGCGCTCGGGCAGCCGGTCGAGGTAGCTGAGGCGCAGCGTCGCGATCGGGGCTTGCTCCAGTTCGAGCACGGCGCAGGCGGCGGTCTCGGCGTCGATCCCCAGATCGCCGAGGTTGCCCCCAAGCGCCATCGCCTGGCGCGGCTCGCCGAAGAGCCAGAGCATCAGGTCAAGCTCGTGCGAGAGGTCGCGCAGCACGCCGCCGCCCCGGGCCCGCGAGCCCGAGGCCGTCTCGCGGTGATCGCGGCCGGGGCGCCACCCGGGGAGGAAGCTCTGCGCAGCGACGTCGACGACCAGGGCGTCTTGCCCCTCCAGCTGCCGCCGGAGCCAGCCGACGGCGGGATGGAAGCGGAGGTTGTAACCGACGCCGACGTGGGCGAAGGGGAGCTCGGCGGGGAGCTCGCCCGACCACAGGGCGATCGGCTTCTCGACCAGCAGCGTGCCGGCGAACCCCGCCCCAGCCAGGGCCCTCACGTCAGCCGCGTGGTCGCTGGTCGCCGACGCGACCACGCAGTAGTCGAAGCCATCGCCCGCCAGCGCCGCCTCGATCGAGGCATGCGTCGTCGTCCCCTCGGCGCTCTCCCTCCTGGAGACCGCCTCGACCGTGGCGCCAAGGCTCTCGAGCACGCGCGCGTGGGTGGCGCCGATCGATCCGAGCCCCACCACCAGCGCCCGAATGCCCGACAGAGGGGTGCTCGTGACCGCGGACATCGAGCGGCGAAGCCTAGCGGCGGCGCCGGGCTGTGAACCGGCCCCGCACTATCATCGAGCTGCCTGTGACCCGCCCGCGCATTCTCGTCGCAGCCACGATCGGCAGAGCGGACCTGCTGGCGATGTTCGCGGGGCTCGCCGAGCGGGCGGACCTGACCTTCGTCGAGTACGAGTCGAATCCCGGCGTGTCCGAGGAGCTGTACGAGCCCTACGGGCGCCTCACGACCTGGGAGCAGCACGGCTCGGCCCGGGCTCTGCTGCGGCAGGTCGAGCCGGACCTGCTGGCGATGCTGGCGATCGGCGTCCGCAACCAGCTGGCGCTGCGCCGCGAGGCCCGCCGCCAGGGGATCCGCACGATCCACGTCGAGCACGGCTACCGCCTGCCGATCGCGACGCAGCGACTGCTCAGCGCCGACCGCGACAAGATCGCGCACGCCGGCGGCGCGACGGGCGGGCGGCGCTCCTCCCTTGCCACCAACCGCTTCCTCGCCGGCTCGCTCCTGCGGCTGCCGCCCGGCGAGGCCGCTCGCATCGCCCGCTTCGCGCTGCCCAGCGTCGGCGGCGCCTCGCTGGAGACGCTGAGCGCCGCCGCCGAGCTGCGCCGGCCCGACCGCTACGTCTCCTTCTCGCCGGAGTGCTTCGCCTTCCACCGCGAACTCGACCTGGTGCCCGCCGAGCTCGCCGGGAGCACCGTGTTCACGGGCATCCCCCAGTTCGACTGCTTCCGCGCCGGGCCCGGCGAGAGCGAGCCCGACGCCGGCACGGTCGTCCTAGTCGACCACCAGCTCCACAACACCGGCTTCATGGGCTGGGACCCCGAGCACCACCGCGCCTGGGTGGAGGGAATCCACGCCGCCGTGGTGTCGAGCGGGCGCCGGATCGCGGTCAAGGCCCATCCCGGCGAGCGCTCCTCCCCCTGGGCCGAGTACACCGACGGCAGCGTCGAGCTCGTGCCCAGCATCGAGGAGCTGGAGCAGCGGGCGCGGGCGGCCCGGGTCGCGCTCGGCATCATGTCGACGTTGCAGCTGCCGCTGGCCGGGCTCGACCACATCGCGACGATCACGGTCGAGGTCCACCCGCGACCCAACCAGGTGCTCTCCAGCCGTCTGGTCGAGGCGGGGGTCGCGCACCCGGTCGCCTCCTTCGAGGAGCTTCGCACTGCTCTCGGCGACGTCCCCAAGCTGCACCGGCGCCAGCTCCCGCACAAGGCGGCGTTCGTCGAGCGGTTCCTGCACCGGCTGGACGGCCGGGCCGGGGAACGACTGACCGAGGCGCTGCTGGCGGAGGCCGGCGTCGGCGCGGCGACCGCCGTGGGCGTCAGATGAGCGAGCTCGGGCTGGGGACGGCCCAGCTGGGCCTCCCCTACGGCGTCTCCAACCACACCGGGCAGCCGTCCGAAGACGAGGCGGTGGCGATCCTGGCGAGCGCGCTGAACAGCGGCATCCAGACGATCGATACCGCACCGGCGTACGGCGAGTCGGAGGAGCTGCTCGGTCGCCTGCTCCCCCCCGGCGCCGCCGTTCGCATCATCACCAAGACCGCCCCGCTGTCGGGCGGCGAGGTGAGCGAGAACGACCGCGACGTCGTCCGGCGATCGGCCGAGCGCTCGCTGGAGCGGCTGCGACGGGACCGCCTCGACGCGCTGCTGGTCCACCACGGCTCCGACCTCGCCCTGCCGGGAGGCGAGCGCCTTGCCGGCACCCTCGTCGAGCTGCGCGACTCCGGGATCGTGCAGCGGCTCGGCGCCAGCGTCTACGACCGCGCCGAGCTCGACGCCGTCCGCGAGCGCCTGCCGCTCGACCTCGTGCAGCTGCCCCTCAACGCCTTCGACCAGCGCTTCCTACGCGACGGCACGCTGGAGGAGCTGCACCGCGACGGGGTCGAGGTCCACGTCCGCTCCGCCTTCCTCCAGGGACTGCTGCTGATGGACCCGGAGCGGCTCCCGGCGCACCTCGCGGCCGCAGAGCAGCCCCTGCGCCGGTTCCACGAGGAGCGCCTGCGGGCGGGCCTCGGGCCGATCGAGGCCGCGCTCGGATTCGTCGACGGCGCCCCCGGCGTCGACGTGGCCCTGGTCGGCACCAACTCGGTTGCCGAGCTGGAGCAGTGCGTAACGGCCCTGCGCGGCCGACCGGCGCCCGGCATGGACTACGCCCCCCTAGGCCTCGACGACCCCAACCTGATCGACCCCCGCCGGTGGCCAGCATGAGCGAGCTGCGGCTGGGGCTGCTCGGGATCAGCGAGGGGAACGGCCACCCGTACTCCTGGGGGGCGATCGTCAACGGCTACGACGAGGCCGAGATGGCCCGCTGCCCCTTCCCGGCGATCCCGCGCTACCTCGCCGAGCACCGCTTCCCCGAGGAGGCGATCGGCGGCGCCCGGGTCACGCACCTGTGGACGCAGGACCCCGCGGCCTCCCGGCAGATCGCCGCCGCCGCCCTGGTCGAGCGCGTCGTCTCCGACCCCGAGGAGATGCTCGGCGAGATCGACGCGGTGCTCCTGGCCCGCGACGACGCCGAGCGCCACGCCGAGCTCGCCGGCCCCTTCCTCGACGCTGGGCTGCCGGTCTACGTCGACAAGCCGCTGTCGACGAGTGTCGCGGCGGCGCGCGCGCTCTTCGCCCGCCAAACCTCGCCGGGGCAGCTCTTCACCTGCTCGGCGCTGCGCTACGCGGCCGAGCTGCGCCTTGACCGAGCCTCGGAGGAGGCGATCGGCCCGATCCGCCAGGTGCTCGCCAGCTGCCCGAAGCGCTGGAGCCGCTACGCCGTGCACCTGATCGAGCCGGCGCTGGCGCTGCTCGGCGAGCCCTCCCCGATCGCGTCACACAGCGCCCACTCTTCGGAGGGTGCAACCCGCCTGCATGTCGAGTGGGAGTCGGGAATCACGGCCGAGTTCGCGACGCTGGGCGAGGTCGAGGCCCCGATCGAGCTCCGGGTGGTCGGCGAGCGAGGCGAGCGAACGCTCGTCTTCGCCGACTCCTTCACCGCGTTCAAGGCCGCTCTCGAGCGGTTCGTCGCGATCGCCCGGGGCGAAGCCGAGCCGATCCCCGAGCCCGAGGTGCTGCGCGTGGTCGAGCTGATCGAGCTCGGGATGGCCTCCGGCGCCCCCTGAGCCGACCGTCTACGATCTGCGGCGATGCTCAGCGCCGTCTCCAGCGTTCCCATGCGCACCCGGAAAGCCGCAAAGAAGCTGGTTCGCGAAGGCCCTCTGAAGGAGAGTCGCGTCGTCCACCGGGTTCAGCACGCCCGCGCCTATCGCGGGGTCAAAGTCCGACCGGAGCTGACCCAGCGCCGCGACCTGCTCGAGGAGCTCGACCGTGAGGGCATCGCGATCGTCCCCGACTACATGCCCGCCGACCAGGTCGCGGCGATGCTCGCCGGCGCCGACGAGGCGATCCAGAAGGCCAAAGACGGCGAGCTCGCCGATCGCACCTTCACGATCCAGCCCGACATCGTCTTCCGCATCGGGAAGGTCGACGAGCTGGTCCCGGCGACGCTGCCGTTCTTCGAGGACCCGGCGATCCGCAGCGTGATGGAGGCCTACCTCTCGCCGCACGTCGCCTCCTTCCGACATGAGCTGGAGAACCGGTTCGGCCTCTCGAAGATGGCCCAGGCCGACCTCTTCCACTTCGACAACTGGCGGCCGATCTGCAAGGCGTTCCTCTACCTGGTCGACGTCGGCGAGGACAACGCCCCCTTCCGCTTCCTGCGCCGCTCGCACAGGGACGGGTCGTGGCGCACCCGGCACGCGATCGAGTTCGACGCCGGCGGAACCAGCGGCCGCTACGGCCACTTCTTCCCACAGGAGATCCGCGCGCTGGAAGAACAGAACGACTGGGAGGAAGTCGTCTGCACTGGCAAGGCCGGAACGCTGATCCTGGCCGACTTCCGCGGCCTGCACAGGGGTACCCCGCTGAAGAGCGGCCGGAGGGTGTTGCTAAACAACACCTTCGACCTGATGAACGCCTAGGGCGGGCCTTGGGGGGTCCTCCCCCAGGCCGCTTCGCGGGAGTTCCTGGGGGAGGACCCCCCAAGGCCCTTTCGCATCAAGCTTTGGAGCACCCAGTTCGCTATCCAGAGACAGGCGCCACGCCAGCAGCCATTTCGCGAAGCTGCTCCGCATCGAGCCAGACGTCGTTGGTGTCGCTGGCGTAGCGGAAGCCGGGCGGCAGCTCTTCGCCGGTCGGGAAGCCGGTCGTGCGCCAGTAGGGGAAGGCCGGGTAGACCGCGTAGTAGGTCTCGAAACGGACGGCGTGGCGGGCCTCGTCGGAGGTCAGGAGGATCTCGTGGACCTTCTCGCCGGGGCGGACGCCGATGATCTCCTGCTCGACCCCCGGCGCGAGCGCCTCGGCCAAGTCCATCACCGACATGCTCGGGATCCGCGGCACGAAGACCTCGCCGCCCTGCATCCGCTCCAGGCTCGCGATCACGAAGTCGACCGCCTCGTCGAGGGTGATCCAGAAGCGGGTCATCCCCGTGTCGGTGATCGTCAGCTTCCCCTCCGTGGCCTGCCGTTTGAACAGCGGGATCACGCTGCCGCGGCTGCCGACCACGTTGCCGTAGCGAACGGTGGAGAAGCGCACGTTCGAGTCGCCGGCGTAGACGTTGCCCTGGGTGACGATCTTCTCGGCGCTGAGCTTGGTCGCGCCGTAGAGGTTGACCGGGTTGACGGCCTTGTCGGTGCTGAGCGAGACGGTGTGCGGGACCCCGTGCTCGATCGCCACGGTGACGACGTTCTCGGCACCGATGATGTTGGTCTGCACCGCCTCGAAGGGGTTGTACTCGCAGGCCGGCACCTGCTTCAGCGCCGCCGCGTGGACGATCACGTCGACGCCGCGGACCGCCATCCGCAGCCGGCTGAGGTCGCGCACGTCGCCGATCAGGAAGCGCAGCCGCTCGTCGGGAACGGCCTGGCGCATCTCGTGCTGCTTGAGCTCGTCGCGGCTGTAGATCCGCACCGCGGCCGGTTCGTGGTCGCGCAGCAGGTGCTCGACGAAGCGCTTGCCGAAGGAGCCGGTGCCACCCGTGACGAGGACCGTCTTGCCCTTCAGCTCGGGGCTCGGTTCTCTCGCGGAGGCGTCGGTCATCGGCGTCGGCGGAGCAGCTCCCACGCGGCCCCGGCTGCGCCAGTCTAGATGACTGAAGCCCAAATCCCACGGCCACGGCCGAAGCGCTCGGCAGGCCGCTTCCCGCTACCGTTCGCGACGCCGGTGATCCCCTACTCGAAGCAGAGCCTCGACGCCGACGACAGGGCCGCCGTCGCGGCGGTGCTCGAAGGGGACTGGCTCACCCAGGGACCGGCCGTGAGCGGCTTCGAGGAGGCCGTCGCCGCCCGCTGCGGCGTGCCCCACGCGGTCGCCTTCTCCTCCGGAACGGCGGCCCTCCACGCCGCCGCCTTCGCCGCCGGCGTGGGCCCGGGCGACGAGATCGTGACCAGCGCGATCACCTTCGCCGCCAGCGCCAACTGCGGCGCCTACCTCGGCGCCCGCCCGCTCTTCGCCGACATCGAGGCCGGCACGTGGAACGTCTCCGCGGCCACCCTGGAGGCGGCGATGACGCCCAAGGTCAAGGCCGTGATCCCGGTCCACTTCGCCGGCCTGCCGGCCCCGATCGAGCCGATCCGCGAGCTGGTCGGCCCCGACGTCGCGATCGTCGAGGACGCGGCACACGCGCTCGGCGGCCACTCGGGCGAGGGAGAGGTCGGCTCCTGCGCCCACGCCGACATGGCGATCTTCAGCCTTCACCCGACCAAGGCGATCACCTCTGCCGAGGGGGGCGTCGTCACAACGCGCGACCCCGCCCTGGCGGGGCGCCTCGCGGTCTTCCGCCACCACGGCATGGTCCGCGAGCCCGAGCGCTTCGTCCACCCCGAGGGCGCCGGCGACGAGGGCCCCTGGTACCACGAGCAGCAGCACCTCGGCTTCAACTACCGGCTCTCC
Source organism: Solirubrobacterales bacterium (assembly GCA_036525295.1). Taxonomy (GTDB): domain Bacteria; phylum Actinomycetota; class Thermoleophilia; order Solirubrobacterales; family 70-9; genus VRUE01. The sequence continues at coordinate 13,856 of DATDAQ010000042.1, forward strand.
GACGTGCACGCCGCGCTGGGCCACTCGCAGCTGGGCAAGCTCGACGCCCACGTCGCCGCCCGCAACGCCATTGCCGCCCGCTACCGCGAGGGACTGGCCGGGATCGACGGGCTCGACCTGCCCCCGCGAGCCGGAGAGGGCTCCCTGCACGCCCACCACCTCTTCGTCGTCCACCTGCGCGAGGGCACGGCCCGGCGGCTGGCGCTCTACCGGCGGCTGCTCGAGAACGAGATCCGCACCCAGGTCCACTACATCCCCGTCTACCGCCACCCCTACTACCGCGGCGCCTTCGGCTACGGCCCCGGACTCTGCCCCGAGGCCGAGCGCTACTACTCCGGCTGCCTCTCCCTCCCCTGCTACCCGGACCTCACCCCCGCCGAGCAGGACCGGGTGATCGAGGTCGTGCGCGAGGCGATGAGCGATGGCTGAGCGCGCCGCCCTGCCGGCGAGCTTCGAGATCGGCGGGCGCCCGGTCGGCGAAGGCCACCCCACCTACGTGATCGCCGAGGCCGGCGCCAACCACAACCGCGACCTGGCGGTCGCGCGGGAGCTGGTCGACGTCGCCGCCGAGGCCGGCGCCGACGCGGTCAAGTTCCAGACCTACTCGGGCGAGGCCCTCTACTCGACCAAGGCTCCCGGCTTCGAGTACCTCGGCCCCCACAGCGAGAAAAGCCCCTCCGAGCTGCTCGAGGACATCGCCCTCCCCCGCGAGTGGCAGGTCGAGCTGCGCGACCACGCCGCCGCGCAGGGGATCGCCTTCTTCTCAAGCCCCTTCGACGTCGAGGCGATCGCCGAGCTCGACGCGCTCGGCGTGCCGGCGATGAAGATCGCCTCCTTCGAGATCGTCGACCCGGTGCTGATCGCGGCCGCCGCCGCCACCGGGCGCCCGCTGCTGATCTCGACCGGGATGGCGACCCTGGGTGAGGTCGAGGCGGCGCTCCGCGACGCCACCGCCGCAGGAGCGACGGAGGTCGGCCTGATGCAGTGCACCTCGGTCTACCCCGCCCCGCCGGAGAGCGCCAACCTGCGGGCGATGGCGACGATGTGCACGGCCTTCGGCGTTCCCGTCGGCCTCTCCGACCACACCACCGGGATCGCCGTGCCGATCGCCGCAGCGACGCTGGGCGCGGCCTTCGTCGAGAAGCACTTCACCCTCGACCGCACGATGGAGGGCCCCGACCACCCCTTTGCCCTCGAGCCGGGAGAGCTGAAGGCGATGGTCGCCGGCATCCGCGAAGCCCAGGCGGCACTCGGCGACGGCCGCAAGGACGGACCCAGGTCGGAGGAGGCGAAGGAGATGTACGGGCTGGCCCGCCGCAGCCTGATCGTCGTCGGCGACCACCCGGCCGGCACCGTGCTGAGCGAGGAGATGCTGACCCGCAAGCGGCCCGGCTTCGGCATCGCCCCCAGGGACCTGAACAAGGTCGTCGGCCGCGCCCTGCGGGTCGCCGTCGAGCACGACGACGTGCTCACCTGGGAGATGCTCTGACGGGCGGTGGCCCGACGCCGCGGCGAGCCCGGCTTCTAGCCGACGCGCGCACCGGGGCGGGGCTCGGCCACCTGGCCCGCTGCACGGCACTCGCCTGCGCCCTGGACGCAGAGGGCTTCGAGGTAGAGACGTTAGGCCTCGGCGCCGAGGAGGAGATCGAAATCGACGGCGTGCGCTGGGAGTCGTGGCAACTCGACATCGCCATCGTCGCGGCGATCACCGAGCCGACTCCGGACCTGCTCGTGCTCGACACCTACGACCGCCTCTCCTGGCAGCGCGCCCCGGAGCTACCGCACCGGCTTCTCGCCGCCTTCGCGGATGCCCTGCCGCACCCCGGCGCGGCCGGCATCGTCATAGGGCCCCAGTACGGGCCCGGCCACGACGACCCGGGCCTGGAGTTCGCCTGCCTGCGCCGGCCCTTCTGGGACGTCGCGCCGCGCGCGCTGCGGGACTCGCCGGAGCGGGTGCTGGTCACGACCGGGGGCGGTGACCTCGGCGGGCTGGGTGGTCGCATCGCGACGCACCTCGGCGAGCGCCTGCCGAAGATCGAGATCGAGCTCGTCTGGGGACCGGGGTTCGCTGGCGAGCCGCCACGGGGAGTCACCGTGCTCGATCGCCCCGCCTCGCTGCTGGAGCCGCTGCTGCGAACCGACGCGGTCGTCTGCACGGGAGGCCAGACGATGCTGGAGGCGGCCGCGACGGGAACCCCGGCGGTGGTGCTCGAGGGCGCGCCGAACCAGCGCCCGCAGATAGCCAGGCTCGCCGCCCGCGAAGCCATCCTCCTTGTCGACGAGGAGCAGGTCCCGGAGGCCCTCGAGGGTCTCCTCGGCTCGGCCTCGCAACGGCGGGAGCTCTCCGGCCGGGCGCGGGAGGCGGTCGACGGGCAGGGGGCGCTTAGAATCGCTGCGGAGCTCGCGGCGCTGGCGCAGCGCTGAGCGACTCCGGGGAGGAAGCCGTGTTACCCCAACATGGAGCGCACCGAGTGAGAGGGTCGAGACCGACAGTCGCCGTCGCAGCCGTGTCGATGCTGCTGGCCATGCTCGCCTTCGGCGGCGCAACCGCGTCCGGAGCGGCGTTCCCCGGCGGCAACGGCCGGATCGCGTACGCCTCCAACCAGAGCGGCAGCTGGGACGTCTACGCGATGAACGCCGACGGGAGCGGCAAGCGCCAGCTAACCAGCGGCCCGGGCGACGACACCCAGCCCTCCTACTCCGCCGACGGCACGCGCATCGTCTTCGCCTCCAACCGGGCGGGCAACTACGACGTCTACGCGATGAACGCCGACGGGAGCGGGGTGACGCGCCTCACCACCGACCCGGGCAGCGACACGCAGCCGGCGTTCTCCCCGGACGGCACCCGGATCGCCTTCGTCAGCATCCGCTTCGGCAGCTGGTACACGGACCTCTTCCTGATGAACGCGGACGGCAGCGACCAGGCCCGCATCGTCAGCGAAGGCGGGATCGAAGAGACGCCCACCTTCTCGCCCGACGGCCAGCGGATCGCCTTCGTCCGCACCGCCGGCCCCCGCAAAAACCTCTTCTCCGTCGGCCTCGACGGCGGGGGGCTGACGGCCCTCACCCACACCGGTGCCGACGATCGCCAGCCATCCTTCTCGCCGAACGGCCAGCGGATCGCCTTCGCCAGTCGCCGCGACGGCAAGTTCGAGATCTACACGATGGCCTCCAGCGGCGGCGGGGCGACCAAGCTCACCGACAAGCCGGTGAGCCAGATGCCGGCCTACTCCCCGAACGGGCAGCAAATCGCCTTCGCCAGGGGCGGCAGCATCTTCACGATGAAAGCGAACGGCGGCAACGAGGTGCGGCTGACAAACGAGGGCGCCTCGCAGACGTGGCCGACCTGGCAGCCCCTCCCCGGCGGCGTGGGTGGCGGCCCGCCCGGCGAAGGGGGCGCCTCGAGCAAACTCCGAATCGGCAAGCCGATCCTCGACCGCCGCCGCGGCACCGCCAAGCTCCCTGTCACGGTCCCGGCGGCGGGCACTCTCAAGCTGAAAGGCAAGGGAGTCAAGCCGGCGCAGCGCTCGGTCGGGGGACCGACCACCGTGAAGCTCCTGGTCAAGCCGAAGGGGAAAACGGCACGGGTTCTGGCGCAGAAGGCCAAGGCGAAGGTGAAGGCGATCGTCTCCTTCGCCCGCAAAGGCGGCGGCACGGAAACCGCCGCCAAGACGTTCACCCTGCGCAAAGCCCGCTAGGCGGTCGTCCAGGATGCTGCCCGCCGATTCCCCCGAAATGACCCTGCGCCCCGCCTCAGAGGCCGACACCGGGCGGTTGCTCGAGTGGCGCAACGACCCCGACGCCCGGACTGCCTCCCGCAACATCGCCGAGGTCGGCGCCGCGGAGCACACCGCCTGGCTGGCCGCAGTGCTCGCCGACCCCAACCGCCAGCTGCTGATCGGCGAGCTGGACGACAAGCCGGTTGGCCAGGTCCGCTTCGACCGCCTCGGCGAAAACCGCTACGAGATCAGCGTCGCCCTTGCGCCGGCGGTAAGGGGCCAGGGCCTTTCCTCATCTCTCATCGCTCTCGCAGTTGAGAAGCTTCACGAATCGAGCCCCGGCGCCAAGGTCGAGGCCCACGTGCGTGAGGGCAACGACCGCTCGCTGGCGGCTTTTCGCCGCGCGGGCTTCCAGCCGTCCGACACGGAGATGGACGGCTTCCAAGTCCTGATGGCATGAGGGCCTTCGGGGGTCCCTCTCCAGGAACTCCCGCGAAGCGGCCTGGAGAGGGACCCCCGAAGGCCCACACCGCATCCTGGACATCCTGGCGGTGGGGCTGAGGGACGGGGCCGCGATAGCCTGTGCGGGTGGCCACGCCGACTCGCCGGGTTGGCGCTCCTACGCTCGACTTCTTCGTCGTCGGCGCCGCCAAGGCCGGCACCACCGCCCTCCACCACCTGCTCCGCACGCACCCCGAGCTCTGCCTGCCCGAGGGCAAGGAGCTGCCCTACTTCGTCACCCCGAGGCACGCCTACTACGAGTCCCCGGCGGAGTTCTTCGCCGACGCCTTCGAGCACCGCGGCGAGGGACAGCTGTGCGGGACCGTGACCCCGCAGTACCTCTACGGCGCCCTGCTCGGGCCGGACCGCTCGGCCACCGCCTCCGACTCGCCCGAGACGACGATCCCGGGCCGGATCCGCGACGCCTACCCCGGCGCGAAGCTGATCGCGATCCTGCGCGACCCGGTCGCCCGCGCCCGCTCGCACCACCGCATGTCGACGATGAGGGGCATCGAGCAGCGCCCCTTCGACCTGGCGATCGACGAGCTGCTCTCGCCCGACGCCCTCGCCGAGTCCCGCCTGCGACCCGACGAGACCAACGGCTACGTCGCCCTCGGCGAGTACGGCCGCCTGCTCGGGGGCTACCTCGACGTCTTCCCGCGCGAGCAGCTGCTCGTCCTCTTCCAGGGCGACCTGGAAGAGGATCCCGGTGCCGTCTGCGCGGAGGTGTTCGCCTTCCTGGGGGTCGACTCAAGCTTCCGCCCGCCGAACCTCGGCAGCCGCTACCACGATGGCGGCAGCCACCGCCGCTTCGCCTGGCTCGACCTGACGAGCTGGCAGCGCGCCGCCCGCCGCTCGGCGCTGCTGAGCGGCCTCTGGCGGCGGGTGCCGCGCTCGCAGCGACGGCGCCTCCTCAGGCGCTTCAACCTCGTCTCCCGGCGGCTCTTTCTCTGGAACCGCGTCGCCGTCGACGCCGCGGCGGAGCCCGACGCGCCCAGCGCCGAGACGCTGGCCAGGCTACGAACCCACTACCGCGAGGACGGGGGGTGCTTGCGCGAGCTCCTCGGAGCCGCCCCGCCCTGGTCTGAGCCCGAGCGCCCCGCCTGAGGCCGCGAACGCTCAGGCCTGAGCCGGCTCCAGCCGAGGCGGCTCCGCCGGCACGGCGGGCTCGCCGGATCTGGCGGAGGCGTGGCGCTCTCCTGGCCTCCAGAGGGCGACGACGATGCAGATGAAGACCGAGACGATCTGCACCCGGTAGCGGAACGCGGTGCCCGCGTTGCCGGAGCTGAGCGAGTAGGCCATCAGCAGGAAGAAGCCCAGGTAGACGAGCGGCCCGGCGCGGGTCATGATGCTGCCCCAGCTCCGGTACAGGGTCCGGATGAGGAAGAAGAGCGCGGCGTAGGCGGCGGCGGTGCCGAGCAGGCCGAGCCCCTGGCTGATGTTGCCGAGCTGCCAGGGGAAGGGACGCAGCAGGACGTCGAGCGAGCGCTTCGGCAGGTTCTGGACGATCGCGCCGCGGGTCGAGAAGTTGACCTGTTCCAGCTTCAGGTTGGAGTTGTCGGCCGCGTTGTGTTCCTGGGGGCGCTGGACGTTGCGCTCGAGGTTCTCGTCGGTCGAGGCGTTGAGCACGGTGGGGGCGGCGATCGCGGCGAAGAGGATCACCGAGGCGACGAGGGCGAGCGAGCGGATCGCGGTCCGGTGCTCGGCACGCAGGCCGGCGTGCAGGAGGATCGCCGCGCCGGCGGCGATCAGGAACCAGCCGGCGTACTGGCGCGTGGCGACCGCGATCAGACACCCCGCGACGACCATCACCAGGTAGCGCGCCTCCCCCCGTTTCCAGACCTTGGCGCCACCGAGGGCGACAAGGCCGATCGCGAGCAGCATGTTGGCCTCCTTGTGCAGGAGGCTGGAGAAGAAGATGCTCGCCGGCTCCAGGGCGAGGAGCCACATCGCCAGCACCGACGCCCTCGGCCCGGCGAGCTCGTAGACGGCGGCCGCCAGCAGCACCAGCCCGATGACGGCGATCCCGACCTGGGTCACGCGCATCGCCAGTTCGGGCGAGTCGAACATGTAGCGCTGCAGGGCGAACGTGTAGACGTGGAGTTCTTCCAGCAGGGCGTTCATCCACTCGCTGGAGCCGAGCGGGGTTTCGACGATCAGGCTGGCTTTGCCCTGGAAGATCACCTCGTCGCCACCGCGCAGGGTCCGCGACACCGACGTGAGCGAGATCAGGCCGGCTGCGATCACCCGCAGGCCGAAGGCGACCAGCGCCGCCGGGCCGATGGCGAAGCCCGGCCTCGAACGGTGCATGCGGCTCACCAGGAGGGCGATGCCGCCGCCGAAGAGGGCGAACATCGCAAGCGTCACCAGCACGGAGTGAAGGCTCTCGTCGGCCGTCGGCGGCATCCTGGACGTGACGATAGCCGGGCGGGCGCGTCCAGGCGGCGAAAAAAGAGACCCGGGTGTCTGGTGGTGCCTATAATTCCCGGCTTGTGACTGAGCCGAGGCAGGAGGGACTCGACATCCGTCAGTGGGGCCGCCTGGTCTGGCGCCGCAAGTGGCTCCTGCTCGCGATCGTGATCGTCATCCCCGTCGCCGTCTACGTGGGGTCCTCGCTGCTGCCGAAGACCTACCAGTCGCAGGCGACGATCAACGTCCAGGCGACCGCCGGCGCGTCGACGCTGTTCTCGAACGTCAGCTCCAAATCCGACACGGACGAAGTGCAGACGCTGATCGGAACGACCGTGGTGGGCCGGCGAGCGGCTCGCATCCTGGGGCTGCCGCCCTCCGACGCGAAGGAGCTCCTCACTCACGTTTCCGTGGCCGCGACCAACCCCGCCGAAACCGACAGCAACTTCCTAACGATCACCGCACAGGACTCGAACGCGGCGATGGCTGCGGCGATCGCCAACGCCTTCGCACGAGCCGTCGCCCAAGCCAGGACGTTCAACGCGATCCGCAACATCGACCGCACGATCGGGACGCTGGAGGCACAGCAGAAATCCAGCACCGACGAATCCTCCCAGGAAGCGATCGCCGCCCAGCTGCAGGAACTGCGCGGCCTGCGGGCAACCCAGGCCGGGACGACGTCGATCGTCGAAGTCGCGACGCCGGCGGCGACGCCGATCTCTCCGCAACCGAGGCGCAACACGGCGATCGCGGTGATCCTCTCGCTGCTGATCGCCGCCGCGCTGGCGCCACTGCTCGACCGCCTCGACCGCCGCATCCGCGAACCGGGCGAAATGGAGGAGCTGCTCGACGCGCCCGTGCTGGCGATGATCCCCGACGACGCCTTCCCCGGTCACCCGCCGGGCCTGCACGTGCGCGAGTCCTTCCAGACGCTGCGCGCCAGCCTCACCTACTTCAACGTCGACCGCTCGCTCTCGACCCTGGTCGTCGCCAGCCCGATCCAGCAGGACGGCAAGACGACGGTCGCCGTCAACCTCGCCCTCGCCTACGCCCTCGACGAACGCGACGTCGTCCTCATCGACGGGGACCTGCGCCGCCCCCAGGTGGCGACCCGCCTGGGCAAGGAGGTCGAGTTCGGGCTCGACTCGGTGCTGGTTGGCGAGAGGACGCTGGAGGAGACGCTCGTCAACGTCGACGCGGGTGCCGGGCGCCTGCGCGTCCTCCCCGGAGCCGCGCCGCCGCCGAACCCCGCCGTGATGCTCGGCTCGCAACGGATGCGCTCGCTGCTCGCCGAACTCTCCGAGCAGGTCGACATGGTTGTGATCGACACCCCCGGGCTACTCGCTGTCAGCGACGCGATCCCGCTCTTCAGCCAAGTCGCCGGCAACGTGATCGTCTCGCGCCTGAACAAAACGCCGAAGGACGCGGTGCTCCGTGCCAAACAGGTGATCAACTCCGCCGGCGGGACCGTGCTGGGCAGCGTCGTCACCGGCGCCCATGCCGGGGGGATCTACGGGTACTACGGCTATTACGGGTACTACGGCGCCCAGAACGACCGCGACAAAGCCGAGTCCGGGCAGGGCGGCGGCCGCCTGCGCAGTCTCGTCCGCCGCGGCGGCTCAGACGACTCGTAGCTCTATCTCCGGAGGGCCATCGGGGGTCCCTCCCCCAGGCCGCTTCGCGGGAGTTCCT
>DATDAQ010000043.1:0-3438 GCA_036525295.1 Solirubrobacterales bacterium
GTTGCCTCCGGCATTGCCGGCCTTCAGCTCGGCGTCGATCTTCGCCAGTTCCTCCTCGTCGGGGCCGTAGGTGAGGAAGTAGATCCCCAGCACCATGTCCTGAGTCGGAGTCGCCAGCGGCGCCCCGTGAGCCGGCGAGAGGATGTTGTTCGCCGAGAGCATCAGGATCCGTGCCTCGGCCTGGGCCTCGGCGGAGAGCGGCACGTGCACGGCCATCTGGTCGCCGTCGAAGTCGGCGTTGAAGGCGTGACAGACCAGCGGGTGGACCTGGATCGCCTTGCCCTCGACCAGCACCGGCTCGAAGGCCTGGATGCCGAGGCGGTGCAGGGTCGGCGCGCGGTTGAGCAGCACCGGGTGCTCGTGGATGACGTCCTCGAGCACGTCCCAGACCTCGGGGATCATCGACTCGACCATCTTCTTGGCCGCCTTGATGTTCTGCACCGATTTGCGCTCGACCAGCTGGGCCATGATGAACGGCTTGAAGAGCTCCAGCGCCATGAGCTTGGGCAGCCCGCACTGGTGCAGCTTCAGGCTCGGGCCGGAGACGATCACCGAGCGGCCGGAGTAGTCGACGCGCTTGCCGAGCAGGTTCTGGCGGAAGCGGCCCTGCTTGCCCTTGAGCATGTCGGAGAGCGACTTCAGGGGCCGGTTGCCGGGGCCCGTCACCGGGCGGCCGCGGCGGCCGTTGTCGAAGAGCGCGTCGACGGCCTCCTGCAGCATCCGCTTCTCGTTGTTGACGATGATCTCGGGGGCGCCGAGGTCGAGTAGGCGCTTGAGCCGGTTGTTGCGGTTGATCACCCGCCGGTAGAGGTCGTTGAGGTCCGACGTCGCGAAGCGGCCACCGTCGAGCTGGACCATCGGCCGCAGCTCCGGCGGGATCACCGGCACGCAGTCGAGGATCATCCAGTCCGGCTTGTTCTCGGAGTTGAGGAAGGCGGAGGCGACTTTCAGCCGCTTCACCGCGCGGGCCTGTTTCTGGCCCTTGGAGCTGTTGATGACCTGCTCCAGCTCCTCGCATTCCGCCGCGAGGTCGACCTGTTCGAGCAGGTCGCGCACCGCTTCGGCGCCCATGCTGCCGCGGAAGTACTCGCCCCAGCCGAACGGCGACCCGAAACGGTCCTTGAGCTCGCGGAAGACCGTCTCGTCGTTGACGACGTCCTTCGGCTTCATCTCGGTGAAGATCTTCCAGACCTCCTCCATCCGCTCGATCGCCTCGTCGATGTAGGCCTCGGTGTCGGAGATCTCCGCCTCGAAGGTCTTGCGCAGCTCTTTGATCGTTTTGGCGCGCTCGTCGTCCTTGAGCTTGCGCAGCTGGGTCGCGGTCAGTTTCAGCGAGTCGGCCCAGATGTGGTCGTCGTCGTCGAACTTCGTCTGCGTGCCGTCCTCCAGGTACTTGATCCGGCGCTCGAGCGCCTCGCTCAGCTCCTGCGTCCGTTTCTGCCTTTCGGCCTCGTAGGAGTCGGTGACCTTTTTGACCTCTTTCTCGAGCGTGCCGAGATCCTTGTCACGGGCCTCGACGTCGACCCAGGTGATCATCGACGCGGCGAAGTAGAGGACCTTCTCCAGCTCCTTCGGCGCCATGTCGATCAGATAGCCGATCCGGCTGGGGACTCCCTTGAAGAACCAGATGTGGGAGACCGGCGCGGCCAGATCGACGTGGCCCATGCGCTCGCGCCGGACCTTGGAGCGGGTCACCTCGACGCCGCAGCGCTCGCAGACGATGCCCTTGTAGCGGACCCGCTTGTACTTGCCGCAGTAGCACTCCCAGTCCTTGGTCGGGCCGAAGATGCGCTCGCAGAAGAGCCCGTCTTTCTCGGGCTTCAGCGTGCGGTAGTTGATCGTCTCGGGCTTGGTTACCTCGCCCCAGCTCCAGGAGCGGATCTTCTTCGACGACGCGAGGCCGATCTCGATTGCGTCGAAATTGTTGATGTCGATCATCAGTCCTAGTCCTCCACCTTCGTTGCCTCTTCGGCCTCAGCCTCGGCCCCGTCGGTTCCGCCCTCGCCCTCGGCGACCACCTGCTCCTCCTGCTCGTCCGCGGCGGTGCTGCCCCCATTGGGGGAATCGGCGCGGACCCCGGTCAGATCCATGCCCAGCTCCTCGGCGGCTTTGAGCAGGTCGTCGTCCTCCTCGGCGATCTCCACGTCTCCCCCTTCGGAGACGACGTTGGCGTCCAGCGAGAGGCTCTGGATCTCCTTCAGCAGCACTTTGAACGACTCGGGAATCGACGGCTCGGGGATGTTCTCGCCCTTGACAATCGCCTCGTAGGCCTTCACCCGGCCGACCGTGTCGTCGGACTTGACCGTAAGCATCTCCTGCAGCGTGTAGGCGGCGCCGTAGGCCTCCAGGGCCCAGACCTCCATCTCGCCGAAGCGCTGGCCGCCGAACTGCGCCTTGCCGCCCAGCGGCTGCTGGGTGACCAGCGAGTAGGGGCCGGTCGAGCGCGCGTGGATCTTGTCGTCGACCAGGTGCAGCAGCTTGAGGATGTACATGTAGCCGACCGTGACCTTGCCCTCGTAGGGCTCTCCCGTGCGGCCGTTGTAGAGCTGGGCGCTGCCGTCGGCTCGGGCGCCGGGGCGCTCGCGCATGTCAATGCCGAGGTCGATGCCGCGCTCGGAGTTCTCCTCCGACCACTTGCAGAGCGCCTCGTCGACGTCCTCGACGGTGGCCCCGTCGAAGACCGAGGTCGCCACGTAGACGCGACCGTCCCCCTCCTCGGAGTGGGCCTGCTTGTAGGCCTCCGAGCCGTCGTCGTACCAGCCGTTGCCGGCGACCCAGCCGAGGTGCGTCTCGAGGATCTGGCCGATGTTCATCCGGCTCGGCACGCCGAGCGGGTTGAGGATGACGTCGACGGGCGTGCCGTCCGCCAGGTGGGGCATGTCCTCCTCGGGCACGATCTTCGAGATCACACCCTTGTTCCCGTGGCGGCCGGCGAGCTTGTCGCCCTCGGCGATCTTGCGCTTGGTCGCGACGAAGACGCGGACCAGGTCGTTGACGCCGGCGGCGAGGTCGTCGCCGTCGTCGCGGCTGAAGGTCAGCACCTCGGTGACCACGCCACCCTCGCCGTGCGGGACCTTGAGCGAGGTGTCGCGGACCTCGCGCGCCTTCTCCTTGAAGATCGCGCGGATCAGCTTCTCCTCCGCCGTCAGCTCGGTCTCGCCCTTCGGCGTGACCTTGCCGACCAGGAGGTCGCCGGAGACGACCTCGGCCCCAACGCGGACGATGCCACGCTCGTCGAGGTTGCGCAGGCTCTCCTCGGAGCGGTTGGGGATGTCGCGGCTGATCTCCTCGTCGCCGAGCTTGGTCGTGCGGGCGTCGATCTCGTACTCCTCGATGTGAATCGAGGTGAGCTCGTCGTCCTTGACCAGGCGCTCGGAGAGGATGATCGCGTCCTCGAAGTTGTAGCCCTCCCAGGACATGAAGGCGACCAGGCAGTTC
>DATDAQ010000044.1:0-6833 GCA_036525295.1 Solirubrobacterales bacterium
TCCCCAAAACACTCAAGCGCGGCTCCCGCCGCGCGTTTTGGGGAGGGCACCCGCCATCCCCCCACCGTGCGACTTCGCCGCTATTGCTTTTTGGCTAGGTCCCAGATGACGTCGGCCACTGTGATCCCTTGGCGGCGGGCGGTTGCCTCGACTTCGTCCCAGGGGAGCTCGGCCTCGGGGAGGTCGTCCCAGCGCGCCAGGTCCAAGGCCTCGACGGCGCCTTTGAGCGCGGGACCAAGATGCTGCTCGGAACGCAGCAGCGCCCTCAGGACCTCAAGTTGCTTGTCGCTCATGCGCACAACCCACATGCGGCACCTCCAGGGTTCGGTGGAACGCGGGTTGCCCGAGGAAGCTAGGAGCCCTGGCGGACGGAACCGGGCAGGCCGCTGATGCGGACCGCCTCGATCCGGTTCTCGCGCACCGACTCGACCCGGATCGTGTAGCCGTTGGCGACGATCGTGTCGCCGCGCTTGGGCAGGCGGCCGAGCTCGCCGAAGACGTAACCTCCGACCGAGTTGTAGGCGTCGGTGTCGACCGGCAGCTCGATCCCGGCATCGGAGAGGTCGCCGAGCGAGACGTGGCCGCGGACGAACCACTCGCCGCTGGCGAGCTGGCGCAGAGCCGCGGCGCGCGGGTCGGTCTCGTCCTCGATCTCGCCGACCACCTCCTCGAGGATGTCCTCGACGGTGACGATCCCGACCGTCCGTCCGTACTCGTCGACGACGACCGAGAGCGACGTTCGCTGCACCTGGAGGTCGTGCAAGAGGTCGTCGAGGGGTCGGGTCTCCGGGACGATCACGGCATCGCGCACAGCCGGGGCGATCTCGGCCTCCGGCCCATCGCTCATGTAGAGGCGGGCCAGGCTGTTGTTGTGGACGATCCCCTTAACGCGGTCTGGGTTCTCGTCCTCGATCACGACAAGTCGCGTGTGACCCGAGGTGACGCAGCGCCGCAGGGCCGTCTCGACCGTCTCGGACGCGTCGACCGTGACCACCGCCGGGATCGGAGTCATCACCTCGCGCGCCTCCTGCTCGTGCAGGTGGAAGACACCGCCCAACATGCCCGCCTCGCCCGGGTCGAGCGTGCCACCGATCCGCGAGCTGTCGATGATCTGCTTCAGGTCCTCGGCGGTGTGGCGCACCTCGATGTCGGTCGGGTCGACGCCGAAGAGCCGCACGATCGCATTCGAGAACGCGCTCAGCGCGTAGGTCACCGGCGCGGTCGCGATGCGGAACCAGTTGAGCGGCCGGGAGACGCGGCGGGCGGTGCGCTCGGCATGGCTGATCGCCAGCATCTTCGGCACCTGCTCGCCGACGCTGATGTGCAGCGCGGTGACGATCGTGAAGGCGATCGCCACCGAGAGACCGACCGCTACACCGTGCGAGAACCCGCCGAAGATCGGCTCGAGTAGCACGGCCAGCGCGGGCTCGCCGAGGAAGCCGATGCCGATCGAGGCCATCGTGATCCCGATCTGGCAGGCCGAGAGCGATTCGTCGATCTTGTCGAGCTGCTCGATCACCTCCTCGGCGCCGCTTTCGCCTTCCTCGGCGAGCTGTTCGATCTTGCCGCGGCGACTGCGCACGAGCGCGAACTCGGCCGCGACGAAGAAGCCGTTGATGGCCAGCAGCACGAGGAGGAGGACGAGCAGCAGGGCGCTCATCGTCTATTCAGAACCTGTCGTGGAGCCCCGCGTGTGCGGCTGGCGAGCGCCGGACCAAGCGGTGCTAGGACGCAGGGAGGCGCGAATAGCAGCGCTATTCGGCCGACCGAGGACGCCGCACCGCGCCGTGTCCGCCGCCGCCAGACGTGCGCGGGGGGTTTCGCGACAGGTTCTTAGCCCGGTACTTCGGGGGAGGTCGTCGTCGGCCATTCGGCGTACGCAATATAGCTTTCCGCTCCGCGGATCTAGCGGGAGGTGCGATATTCCCTGCGGAATGCGCATCGCAAGCCTCGTTCCCTCCGCGACCGAGATGCTCTACGCACTCGGACTCGGCGACAGTGTCGTTGCGGTCACGCATGAGTGCGACTACCCGCCCGAGGCGCGCTCGCTCCCCCATCTGACCCGGACCGTGCTGAGGCCCAACCTCAGCGCCGCTGAGATCGACCGGGCGGTGAAGGCGAGGGTCGCCGAGGGACAGGCGCTGTACGAGCTCGACGAGGAGCTGCTGGAGGCGCTGGCCCCAGACCTGATCGTCACCCAGGCTGTCTGCGCCGTGTGCGCCGTTTCCTTCGAGGACGTGCTCGAGGTGGCCGCCCGGCTCTCCAGCAGGCCGCGGGTGTTGCAGCAGGACCCGAGCACGCTCGGGGAGATGCTCGAGGACGTGATCCGGCTTGGGGAGGCGGCCGGGACCCCGAACGAGGCGCACGAGCTGCGGGGGGAGCTGGAGGGACGGCTGGCGACCGTCCGCGCCGCGGTCTCGGGGACGACGCTGCCGCGGGTGATCGCCCTGGAGTGGCTCGATCCACCCTACGTCGGGGGTCACTGGATCCCCGAGATGATCTCGATCGCCGGAGGCGAGGACGTTGCCGGCCCGCCTGGGCTGAAGTCGCCCGAGGTCTCCTGGGGGGAGCTTTCGGGCCTCAACCCCGACGTGGTGATCGCGATGCCCTGCGGCTGGTACGTCGACGGCGCCCGAACCCAGGCGCTCGAACACTGGTTCCACATCGAGGAGCTCGGCGCTCAGCGCGTGTTCGCGGTCGACGCGGCATCGACCTTCTCCCGGCCTGGACCGCGACTCGTCGACGGCGTCGAGCTGCTCGGCCATCTCCTGCACCCCGATTTAGTCGATGCGCCCGGGAACATCGGTTTCGCCGAGCTACGCACCTCGCACGCGCGATCCAACCGGACCGGCTGAGGCCCTAAGCGTCAGACGATCGCCAGCGCGCCGACGATCGAGAGCAGGGCCACACCCGCCATCGCGATCATCTCGGCGGGGAAGCGACGCTGGCCGAGCATCCCGCGATCTCCTGCCAGGATCACGAGCGCACAGACGACCCCCGCGGCGAGGCCCCCGAGGTGACCGCCGAGGCTGATGCGGCTCGCGCCTAGGACGCTGAAGGCGAGGTTGAGCAGGAGGATGACCCCGATCGACGATGCGACCGCGTCGAAGCCGCGGTCGCGGGCGATCAGGAAGGCCGCGCCGAAGAGGCCGAAGATCGCCCCCGAAGCGCCGACCGTGAGCGCCTCCGGGCTGAGAAGGAGGGCGCCGAAAGCACCGCCAAAGAGCGAGGCGAAGTAGACGGCGAGAAAGCGGGGTGTGCCGATCGACGGCTCCAGCAGCCTGCCGAGGAAATAGAGCGCGAACATGTTGAAGCCGATGTGGAAGAGGCTGGCGTGGAGAAATCCACCCGTGAGGAGCCGGTACACCTCGCCTTCGGCGACGAAGGGACCGTAGAGGCCGAAGTCGAAGACCACCGAGCTGTTGCCAACCGTGAATCCACCACTGGCACCAAGGATCTCGGCGAGAAACGCTGCCGCGTTCAGCGCGATCAGGATGAAGGTCGCCGGCGCGCTGGCGAACAGGCCGGCCTCCCCCACCCCCCTGACAACGCGAGTGCGCTGGCTGGCGCACTCCGGGCAGCGCATCCCAACCGGCGTCGGCGTCATGCAGTCGGGGCAGATCGGTCGCCCGCAGGAGGAGCAGGAGACGGCCGTCTCGCGGTTGGGGTGGCGGTAACAGGTCTGAGCCATCGGGAGGGGCAGCCTACAATCGCGGCCGATGGACGCACCCAGCCCCGCACGGCTCTACGCCACCCTCGCCGGATGGACGCTCGTGGTCATCGGCATAGTCGGCTTCTTTTACAGCGCCGCGTTCGGCTCCCCCGGGGACGTCGGCGAGGTCTTCGGCCTTCTCGCCGTCAACGCCTGGGTCAACGTCCTGCACGTGCTCACAGGAGCGCTCGGGCTGTACATGGCCGGCTACGCGTCGCGCCAGTACGCCCTCTGGCTCGGGTGCTTCTACCTGGCCGTCGCCCTCTGGGGATTCGCGATCGGCAGCGGCGAGGCGATCCTCGGCTTCCTGCCGGTCGACACGGCCGGCAACCTCCTCCACCTCCTCGTCGGCGCGCTGGGCATCGGCGCCGCGCTGGCAACGCCGGTGGCGAGGAAGGGTGAGCCGGCTATGAGCGGGATAGGTCCTAAAGCCTGACCCGGCCGGTCAGGGAACGCAGGCCGCCCTTGGCCTGCTGACGGCCGCGGCGGCGGGCCTCGAGCAGGACCAGGGCGCCGGCCGCCGCTCCCCCCGCTCCGACGGCGAACACCGGGCGCACCCAGTTGCGCGGGTCGCGCAGCGCCCGCAGCTCGCTCTCGGAGAGTTCCTCGGCCCAGTCCGAGAGCTCCTCCGCGGCGGCCTGCGTTACGGCCGAGAGCGTGTCCTCAAGCCTGCCCGAGAGGCGCTCCGGCGGCTCGATCGGACGCAGTGCATCGGAAAGAAGCTGCTCGACGTCCCACGCTCCGGTCAGTCGGTGGCCGGCGTCACTCATCGGCCATCTCCTCCTGCAGTTGCTTGATCGCCCGGTGTATCAGCACCTTGGTGGCCCCGTCGCTGCGGCCCAGGGCGCGCGCGATCTCGCGATTGTCCATGCCGAGCGCGAAGCGCATGATCAGCACCTCGCGTCGGTCGTCGGAGAGGTTCTCGAGGTTCGCCATCACCTGTCGCAGCTCCTCTCGCCCCTCCGCGATCGCCTCGGTTCCGTGCCGGGTGGGAATCGGGTCGGCGACCTCCAGTGACGTCTGCGGCCGCCGCGAGCGGTCGCGGTAGTAGTTCGAGGCGAGGTTGTGGGCGATGCGGATCAGCCAGGGACGCAGCGGCCGCCCGTCGGACTCGCGACGAGCCCTGTCGAAGTGCCTGTATGCCTGCAAGAAGGCCTGCTCGGTGAGGTCCTCGGCATCGTGCTGGTTGCCGACCCGGTAGTAGGCGTAGGAGTAGACGTCGCGCAGGTGCGCCCGGTAGAGATCCTCGAAAGCCCGGTCCAGCTCCGCCTTCGCGGCCGGGTCGAGGCTCGCCGGCTCGACGTTCTCCGCTGGACTGCTCACAGCTCAAGCCTAGTTGCAACCGAAGCAATGAATAACGCCGCGCGCTCACGCCGCCTCCCGTGCACGCTCGTCCCGGCGCAAACCCGCGACCCAGGCATCGGCGTCGATCTCACCGTCGATCAGCGCCGCCAGGCCGGACAGTGCCTCTGACTTTCCGCCTGCCGCCGCGGTCGCCGCCGCCAGCAGCGGCACCGCGTCGAGACCCTCCGACGCCTGGCCGACGATTCCCGGGATCTCGCTCGCCGGGGTGCCACGCCCGAGCAGCTCTCCGGCGCGCCGGTTGCGGCCCTCCGGCGCCATCACGGTCGCGGTGAGGTCGCCGACGCCGGCGAGGCCAGCGAACGTCTCGAGCTCGGCGCCGCGGTCGATCGCGTGACCGATGCACTCGCGCCAAACCTGGGCGGCGGCGATCCCAGCCGCGTTGAGCCCGTGCGGCTCAGCGGTGGCGGCGGCAAGGGCGGCGGCGTTCTTCGCTGCTCCCGCCATCTCGACCCCGACGACGTCGCGCGAGCGCTCGCAGAACAAACCGGCACGGTCGAAGACGCCGCCGAGCTGGTCGCGCAGGTCGTCGTCAGCGGACCCGAGCACGAGCGCCGCGGAGCCGGAGACAGCCTCGCGGGCGTGTGCCGGCCCGCCCAGGGAGGCGATCGCGCGTGCCCGCACTCGCTCGCCGACGTACTCGGCGGGAAGCAGGCCCCGCGGCGCGACCAGGCCCTTGGTCAGGAGCAGCACCGCCGCGCGGGCGCCGACCCGGTCGGCGATGCTCCCGACCGCCTGCGGCAGCGAGCCCGAGGGGATCGCCAGGCAGACGAGATCGAGACCCGCCAGCTCGACTTCGGACGCGTGCCGAACCTGGACCGAGTCGGGCAGGCGCACGCCCTCGAGGTAGCGGCGGTTCTCGCGCGCATCGGCCAGCTCGGTCGCCTGCTCGGCGGTGCGGGTCGCCAGCTGGACCTCCAAGCCGCCGCGCGCGAGGAGCACGGCGAGGGCGGTGCCCCAGCTGCCGGCGCCGATCACCGCCGCGCGGCGCATCGGCGGCAGGCCGCCTAGGTCCTCCCACTGGAGCTCGACGTTGGGCCAGATCCGGCCGGTCACGGTCGCGGCCAGGCCTCGAGATGGGTCCTCAGCGCGCGGGAAGGTCATCGCCCGGCCGAGACGGACCCGGATCCTGCGCGGGCGGATCCGCCAGCCGCGGCGCACGTGTTCGGTGCCGAGGACGGCCGCCGGGACCACCGGCGCGCCGGTTTGCAGCGCGAGGCGACCGACGCCACGCTTGGGCTCGGCCAGAGAGCCCCGGCGGATCCGGGTGCCCTCCGGGAAGATGCAGACGGCGCCGCCCCGTTCGACGATCCGGCGCGCCGTCTCCACCGAGTCCTCGTCGGACTCGCCGCGCCGGATCGGGAAGGCGCCGAGGCGGGAGAGGATCCAGCCCTGCCAGCGCCGCTCGAAGAGCTCGACCTTGGCGACGTAGTTCATCGGCCGCCGCCAGGGGAGGGCCCCGCCGATCGCGAACGGGTCGAGGAAGCTGCGGTGGTTGGCGGCGACGATCAGGCCGCCCTTGATGCGGGCGTGCTCGCGGCCGGTCCTCGCATAGCGGAAGTAGACGAGGAAGAAGGGGGTCATGAAGATGCGGGCGAGGATGTAGAGCACGGGGTTGACACCGTGGCGGCGCGTGTACTCGTGGTACGCCTGAAGGCGATCGGGAGCCATCATCGATGGCTACACGGCCTAGGGACGGTAGTTACCGGCGCGCGGGTCCTGTCGTGGGGTAGGGGGGCCTGCGAGCGGGCGCAAGCGT
>DATDAQ010000045.1:0-5912 GCA_036525295.1 Solirubrobacterales bacterium
GAGCAGCTGCGCAAGCGGCTCGCCGCCGGCCAGGAGCTGCTCGACGACGTTCGTGCCGCGGTTGCCGCGGCGACCGCGACAGAGGCCGCGATCCGCGCCCGGGTCGAGCGGATCGAGCAGCGCGTCGTCGGCGGCGAGGACGACGGCGACGAGATCGCCGAGGAGATGCGCGCCTGCTCGCAGCGGGAGTACGAGCTGCAATCCGAGATGAGCGCCGCCTCCGATCGCCTTACCGAGGTCGAGGTCGAGGCCGCGCACCTCGGCGACCGGCGCGCCGAGGCGGCGAAGGAGCTCGCCTCGATCGCCGAGCGCCTGGGTGTGGAGGTCGAGGCCGCGGAGCAGGCCCTGAGCGAGGAGGAGCGGGCCGAAATCGACCGCCGGCTCGAGCGGCTGGAGCGTCGCCGCGCCCAGATCGGCCCGGTCAACCCGTTGGCCGAGCGCGAGTACGAGGAGGCGCGCGAGCACGTCGAGTCGCTGCAGGCCCAGCGCGAGGACACCGAGCGCGGGATGCGAGAGCTGGAGACGCTGATCCGCGACATCGATCGCGAGATCGAGCGCGCCTTCGAGCAGACCTTCGAGGCGACCGCGAAGAACTTCGAGGAGATGGTCGAGCACCTCTTCCCCGGCGGCCGCGGCGCCCTGCGCCGCGTCAGCCTGCGCCCGGCTCGCGACGCCGCGGCCGAGGACGAGGCACCCGACGTCGAGGTCGGGGAGGACGACGAGGTGGAGGAAGAACGCGACGAACTCGGCGTCGAGATCGAGGTCACCCCCGCCGGCAAGTCGACCCGAAAGCTCTCGCTGCTGTCGGGCGGTGAGAAGTCGCTGGTCGCGATCGCCTTCGTCTTCGCCGTCTTCCTCGCCCGACCCTGCCCCTTCTACATCCTCGACGAGGTCGAGGCCGCCCTCGACGACGCCAACATCGACCGCTTCCTCCAGCTGATCCGCCGCTTCTCCGACCGCGCCCAGTTCGTCATCGTCACCCACCAGAAACGCACGATGGACGCCGCCGACGTCCTCTACGGGGTGAGCATGGGCGGCGACGGTGTCACCAAGGTCGTCTCCCGGAAGCTGCCTCGCGAAATCGCGGCGGGAGAGGATGAGGGAAGCGAGGAATCTCAGTCCGAAGCGCCCGCCCCACCGCCCTTCGCCGGCCTCGCCGAGGAGGACAAGGAAGAGGCCCAGGGCGATTCGCCGCGGGCCCCCGGCCTGATCGGCGAGCAGCCCCCGGCGAGCCCCTCGCAGCGCTCAGTCGAAGCCGCCTAGCTCCTGACCAGATCCGTATTCACCGTCGATAAGACGGCGAATACAGTTTGGCTTGCCCAGCCCTTAAAGAAAACCGAACGTTCCCAGAGCGGCGTCGCGCTACCCTCGGCTCAGGGGAAGGAAAGGAGAACGGTGTCCCAACGCCACATGGACAGGTTGACGTCGTTCGACACGTCGTTCCTGACCAACGAGAAGTCCAACGGGCACATGGCGATCGGCGCCGTGCTGGTCTGCGACGGCGAGCCGCCCAGCCACGAGGATTTCCTCGCCAGCATCCGCAGTCGCCTGCACCTCCTGCCCCGTCTGCGCCAGCGTCTTGCCTTTCCGCCCCTCAACCTGGGCCGCCCGTTCTGGGTCGACCACCCCGACTTCGACATCCACGACCACGTGCGCCGCGTCGCCGTCGCCGCTCCCGGCACCGACGAGCAGTTCCGCGAGCTGGTCGCCTCGGCCTTCTCGCCGCCGCTGGACCGCTCGCGACCGCTCTGGGAGCTGTGGCTGGTCGAGGGCCTCGAGGGCGGCCGCTTCGGGATCGTCTACAAGACCCACCACGCGCTCGCCGACGGGATCTCGGCGGTGGACATCGGCACCTTGCTCTTCGACGTCGAACCGAAGGCCGAGCCCGACCGCAATGAGGAGCCCTGGAGCCCCAGCGTGCCCCCAACGCGGGTGGGCCTGCTGAAGCAGGCCGTTCTCGGCTTCGGGTCGACGTTCTCGCGTACCGCCCGCTGGCTGCTGGCGGCCCTGCGCGCGCCGCACCGCGCCGCCAGGCGCGCGACCGATGGTGTCATCGGCCTCTGGGAGGTGACCTGGAACCTGGCGAAGCCGGCGCCGAAGGTGCCGCTCAACGTTGAGATCGGCGCCGAGCGCTGCTTCTACGGGACCCGCTGCGATCTCGGCGAGTTCAAACGGATCAAGAACGCACTCGGTGGGACCGTCAACGACGTCTCCCTGGCGGTCGCCGCCGGCGCCCTGCGCAGCTGGATGCTCGACCGCGAGTTGGAGACGGAGGGGGTTGAGCTGCAGGCCCTGGTCCCGGTCTCGATCCGGACCGAGAACGAGCACGGCGAGCTCGGCAACCGGCTGACGGCGATGCGGGGCCCGCTGCCCGTCGGCGTCGAGGACCCGGCAGAGCGCCTGCGGATCGTCTCCAAGGCGATGGACGATCTCAAGGCTTCGAAGCAGCCGCTCGGGGCGGAGGCGATCTGGGGCCTCAACGACTGGTTCCGCGACTTCGCGCCGCCGCTGCTGCTGGCGCCGACCGCGGCGATCAACTTCTCGACCCGGCTCTTCAACCTGCTCGTCACAAACTTTCCCGGGCCGCAGATCCCGCTGTACGTGCTGGGTCGCGAGCTGGTCGAGGTCTACCCGGTTGGCTTCCTCGCCCGCCGCCACGCGCTGGCGATCGCGATCATCAGCTACAACGGCTCGGTCGGCTTCGGGCTGCTCGGCGACCGCGACTCCCTCGGCGACCTCGAGCGACTCGGCTCATACGTCGACGATGCCGTCGAGGAGCTCCGGGTGGCTGCCGGGATAGCCTCCCCCGGCAAGTCAGATGACGACGACCTGGCAGGAGATACTCGACCTGGGTTCGCGCGCGAGCGCGAACGCCTCGGCGGCTGAGGACGCCGAGCAGCGCCGCGGCGTCTTCCGCCGTCTGCGCGAGAGCCTCTCCAAGAGCCGCAAGGCGCTTGCCGAGGAGGTCTCGGCAAGCTTCTTCGACCGCATCGACGAGGAGACCTGGGAGCGGCTGGAGGAGGCCCTGATCCTGGCCGACGCCGGGGCGCCGACGACGGCCAAGGTGGTCGAGCGGCTGGAGCACGAGGTCGAGGGCGGCAGCGTCTCCGCCGACGGCGAGGCGGTGCGCGCCCGTCTGATCGAGATCCTCGCCGAGGTGGCCAGCACCGGCCGGGCTCCGATCGACCTCAGCGGCGAGCCGGCTGTGCTGCTGATGGTCGGTGTCAACGGCACCGGCAAGACGACGACGATCGGCAAGATCGCCTGGCACCTATCGCAGGAGTTCGGCCTCTCCATCGTCCTCGGCGCCGCCGACACCTACCGCGCCGCCGCAGCCGAGCAGCTCGCCGAGTGGGCCGACAGAGCGGGTGCCGAGCTGGTCCGCGGGGAAGAGGGGGCGGACCCTGGCTCGGTCGCCTTCGACGCGGTCGAGGCCGCCCGTGCCCGCGGCGCCGATGTCGTCATTGTCGACACCGCCGGTCGCCTCCACACTCAGACCAACCTGATGGACGAGCTGGCTAAGGTCCGCCGCGTGATCGCCAAGCAGCTCCCCGGCGCCCCCCATGAGACTCTCCTCTCGATCGACGCCACCACCGGCCAGAACGGCCTGCGCCAGGCCAAGATCTTCGCCGAGGCCGCCGAGGTCGACGGCGTAGTCCTCACAAAGCTGGATGGCACCGCCAAGGGCGGCATCGTCCTCGCCATAGCCGACGAGCTCGGCATCCCGGTGAAGCTGATCGGCGTCGGTGAGACGCTGGAGGACCTACGCCCCTTCGACCCGACCGAGTACGCGACAGCGCTGCTGTCCGAGCGTGATTAGCAAATAACACTTGACTAGTCGGATAGTCTGTGCGCATTCGCGGCAAGCATCCCGATTGCCGGGAACGCACGCGACAACCGGAGGAGCCCCAGATGTTCCAGTCAGCCCATGCTCTTTTTGCTTCCCTCATGGCGCTTGTGTTCGCAGCGGCCATGGGTTGGATTCCCGCATCGGCGGTTGCCGCGCCTCCAACAGCCACCACCGAAGCGGCTACAGCGGTTAGTTACGAACAGGCAACTCTCAAAGGTACGGTAAACCCAGAAGGCTCGGCGACCACCTACTACTTCGAGTACGGCAAAACCGAAGCCTATGGGACCAAAATCCCGGTCTCGCCGGAATCGGTCGGATCGGGCACCTCCAACGTCGCGGTCAGCCAGACCCCGACCGGCCTCAGCCAGAGCACGGAATACCACTTCAGGGTCGTGGCTGAAGGCGAAGCAACGACCAATGGCGCAGACTTGACCTTCACGACGGCCGGCTTCAACTTCGAATTTGGGGAAGAAGGGTCCGGCAACGGCCAGCTCAAACAGCCGAACCTGGGGATCGCAACCGATGCCGAAGGGAACGTTTGGGTCGCCGACACCGAAAACAACCGGGTCCAGAAGTTCAACTCCAAAGGCGAATACCTGTCCCAGTTCGGCAAAGAAGGCACCGGCAACGGAGAATTCATCGCACCGAAGGGCGTCGCAATCGGCCCCTTGGGCAATATCTGGGTCGTCGACTCCGGCAACAACCGCGTGCAGAAGTTCAACTCGAAAGGCGAATACGTCCTCCAGTTCGGCAAAGGAGGCACCGGCGAAATGCAGTTCAACTCCCCGGCCGGGATGACCTTCTCCGGAACCCACGCCTTCGTCGTCGATTCCGGAAACAACCGCGTACAGAAGTTCAACTTGAACAGTACTCCGAAATTTCTGGCTCAGTTTGGCAAAGAAGGCAGCGGCGACGGCGAATTCAAATCTCCCACTGGGGTTGTAGTCAAGTCAAGCCACATTTTTGTCACCGATACAGGCAATAACCGCGTGCAGAAGTTCAACGCCATAACCTTCAATTACGTTTCCAAATTTGGGGGGGAAGGATCAGGCAACGGGCAGTTCAAATCCCCGACCGGAATCGTGAGCGACTTCCAGGAGCGACTCTGGGTCGTCGACTCGGGCAACGACCGGGCGCAGAAGTTCAACCTAAGCGGCGGATATCTGGATCAGTTCGGCAAAGAAGGCTCCGGCGCCGGGCAGCTAAGCAATCCGACCGGGATCGCGACGCCTGCCCCACAAAAAGTCCTGATCCTCGACACGGGCAACGACCGTGTAGAGGGCTGGACGGTCAAGGCTGAGCCGCCCGACGTTGTCACCAGGCCCGCCACAGATCTCAAAGCCAGCTCGGCGATTCTGAACGCAAACATCGACCCAGAAGCCCTGGCCACCAGCTACTGGTTCGAATACGACACCACCGAATACAAACCAGAAGAAGGGCCGCATGGGACCAAAATCCCTGTCTCGCCGGAATCCATTGGCTCGGGTTCTTCCATTGTGAAAGTCAGCCAGACCGCAACCGGCCTGAGCAAAGGCACTGCCTATTATTTTAGGGCCGTTGCTGCAAGTGCAGCGGGCATGGCGTGGGGTGGCGACAACACATTTAAACTGGAACCACCCAAAACCACGACCGAAGCGGCTACCGCGGTCAAAGCCACCCAGGCCTTACTGAACGCCAAAGTCGACCCAGAAGGCTCGGCCACCAGCTACTGGTTCGAATACGACACCACCGAATACAAAACAGGAGAAGGGTCGCACGGCACCAAAATCCCGGTCTTGCCGGAATCCATTGGCTCGGGTTCGCTGGCCGTGAAAGTCAGCCAAACCCCGAAAGGCCTCAGCGAAGGCACGACCTATCACTTCCGAGTCGTGGCCGAAAGCGAAGTGGGAACCGCCTCAGGCGCAAACAAAACGTTCACGACCCTCAAACTCCCCAAAGTCTTAACCGAAGCGGCTACCGAAGTCGAAGCAACCCAGGCCACCCTGAACGGCAAAGTCAACCCCCAAGGCTCGGCGACCAGCTACTACTTCGAATACGGCAAAACCGAATCCTACGGCACCAA
>DATDAQ010000046.1:0-6533 GCA_036525295.1 Solirubrobacterales bacterium
GACACCCCGCTCCCCACCCATCGCCTCTCCAGGCACGGAAAAGCTTCGGATGCGGAGTGCCAGTTCCGCCGACGCATCGCACCCGAGCGCGCTCCGGGACCCGTCACGTGCTGAAGCTGGGGCGAACTCAGCCGGAGGCGCCTCGGTTGCGAAGCTGGGATGAGACGGGCGCTTGAGAGGCACCGTCGACACCCCCACCCAAAACACTCAAGCGAGGCTCCTGCCGAGCGTTTTGGGAGGGGGTGTCGACGGTGCCTTGCTAACTCCTACCGAGGCAGCCTCTGGGTCAGAGTCACCACCTGCTGGAACGTCGGGCGGTTCTGGAAGGGGAAGGGGCCCAGTTCGACCCCGGAGGTCACCGTCGGCCGGTTCTGGTCGAAGCAGGACGGCTGTGGGTTGGGGGCGCACTTGGCGTTCCCGCCCCCGTACATCGCCGCCGGGGAGACCTTCAGGGCTTGGGCGAGGCTGCGCTGGAGCGCTTTGCGGCAACGCCTCTTGGAGCCTTTGCCGCAGTAGATGCGGCTGTAGGCGCCTTTGGGACGGGGGCCGAAGAGGGTGCGCAGGTCCTTGGAGACGTAGCCCCACCAGCCGTCGAAGAAGTCGGGGGCGTCGGGCGAGCCGCCGGTGTGGTCGCCGACTTTGAGCATCCCCTCGAGCCGTTCGAAGGCCTCGTCGCCCAGCGACGGCCTGAACTCCGCCGCCACGAGCTTCGGCCACCAGGCGTCCATCAGCTCCACCGCTGCGTTTTCCTCGTAGGTGCCGTCACGGTCGAGATCGCGGCGGTGGGCGCCCGCCTTCTGCCAGGCGCGCAGAGTCGACAGCGCGCCGCGCAGCGCCGGCTGCTTCGGCTTGCCTACCGCATCGAAGATGGTCGGCAGCAGGCGGTAGCCGCGGAGATCCTGCGTCGCGGGCTCCTCCATCGCCTGCACGAGCTGGGCGATCGTCATCCGGCGCTTGCCCTTGGTCGCGGCCCGGACCTTGTCGGCGATCATCTGCGAACGGAACAGCGGGCCGTAAGCGTACTGGTCATCGGCGGCACCCCATCCCGGCGCCTGCTTGTTGTTCCAGGAGACGAGGAAGTCCGGATCGACCGCCTGCGGGTGCTTGGCGAAGGGCAGGTACTCGGCGGTCCGGTTCGCGGGCTTGAAGCCCTTCCAGTCGAACTCGCCGGTGCCGAGGACCGGGAAGTCGGGCGAGGTTCCCTGTCGCTGGGGCATTGCTCCCGAGAGGGCGTAGGCGATGTGCTCGGAGTCGACGTAGGCCCAGTTGAAGAGGAAGTTGATGTTGGAGACCGCCTTCTTGAAGGCGGACGGCCCGGTGAGGAAACCGGGTTCGTTGAGCTGGCCGAAGCCGATCACCGACTCCACCTCGTGAAAGTAGGTGCTGCGCTGGCGCACGAAGGCGACCGCCTGCCCGCGCACCTTGCCGCGGGCGTAGACGATCCCGTGCACGGTGCGGTAGGCCGTCAGCGTCTGCGACCCGGCTTCGGTCGAGTCGATCGCGTTCGGCGCCCAGCTCTCGGCCTTCTCGAGCTTTTCCATCGGCCTGCACCTGCCGCGGTAGCGATAGCTGAACTTGCCCTGGCAGAGCACCTCGGCGAAGGTGTCGACGTTGTCGGAGGTCGCCGTCGTCGCGCTCCATGCGTAGTCGCGTCCGTGGCCGAGCAGGACGTAGAGGCTGAGCCCGGCGAAGGAGGCGCCGCGGGCGTCGATGCCGGGGCCGTGCAGATCCTGCTCCATCAGGATCTGCGGCACGAAGTAGCCGACCTGGGGCCCCATAACGGCAAGCGGGTGCCCGCTCGCTGAGTTGCGGGCGGAGACCAGCTCCCAGTTGGAGGCGTGGCCGGCCTCGCCGATGGCACGCTGGATCGCCTCGCCGAAGCCACCGCCCCCGCCGGAGGGAGCGCTCGATGCGGTGGCGATCGTGGTGTCGCGCACCGAGCCGGGGTCCGGCAGGGCCAGGCCGCGCTTGGCGAAGGCGCTGCGGGTCTCGTACGGGAAGCGCTCGGAGATCGTCGTCGGTGCCTCCGGGTCGTTCTTGGAGCGGAAGCCCAGCCACGCCTTCCGGCCCGCCTGGCGGCCGAAGCGGTCGACGAAGGCCTGCATCGTCAGCGCCGAGCCGAGCTCGTTGCCGCCGCCGCGGCCGAAGATGCCGCCGACGAGCGAGGCGATCGCCACCACGTCGGTCGGCTTCCAGGCTTCGATCGGCTTGTTGAGGAGGGCGTACTCGCCCGGCCTCAGAGCGGGGTCGGCGACGGCGGCGGCGACGTAGGCGTTGATCCCGTCGACGTAGCTCTGCACGTCTTCGAGCGCCTGCTGCCCGGCCTGGCCGTAGAGCCTCGGCGCGAGGTCGAGCTGCTTCTGCAGATCGGCCTCGGTGTAGGGGGCGAAGCCCCACTGGGTGGCGTCCGCTTCCGCATTGGATCCACCTAGGAACGAGGCGAGCTCGGCACGCCCGGTGTGGCGCAGCACGTCCATCAGGAAGAGTCGGTCTGCGGCACCGGTGTAGCCGGCGCCGAACATCGTGTCGCCGCGGGTCTCGCCATAGATGTGCGGCACCCCGTAGGCGGAGTCGCGGACGATCGTCACGCCGGGCCTCGGTTCGATCGTCGAGGCGACCTCACCAGGCGGGACACCGAAGGTCGCGTCCTTGAAGTAAGCGGAGACCCCCGCGTCGGTCAGCTCCGGCGAGCCGTAGACGAGGTCTTCGTAGAGCGGCTGCTGGTCGGCGAAGTGCGGCGGGATCGCATCCGTGCCGCGGAAGGCGAAGATCTGGGCGAGCGTGTCGAGTCCGTTCTCACCGGGCGGCAGCACGTTGCGGAAGCCACCGGCGTCGTTCGTTCCGTAGGGCTGCGGCGCAGCGGACGCAGGAGACACTCCCAATGAGACGATCAACAACGAGAGTGTCAGTACGCGACGCGTAGGAAAAGCGTAGCGCTAAGAGCCCGTCTCAAAACCCGCGTGTGCGACTGGCGAGCGCCGGAGCGAGCGGGGCAAGGACGCAGGGAGGCCTAATGGCAGAGCCATTTGGCCGACTGAGGACGCCGCCCCGCGAAGTGTGTCCGCCGCCGCCAGGCGTGCGCCCTGAGATTCGAGGCAGACTTCTACTTGTCCTCGTGCCAGGGGGTGAGGATCCGTGGGCCGTTCGCCGTCACGGCCACTGTGAACTCGAAGTGGGCGGCGAGCGAGCCGTCGTCGGAGTAGACGGCCCAGCCGTCGTCCCCCATCCGCACCAGCGCACCGCCGGCGTTGACCATCGGCTCGATCGCCAGCACCGTCCCCTCCTCCAGGACCGGGCCCTTGCCGGCCGTGCCGAAGTTGGGCACCTGCGGCTCTTCGTGCATCTCCCTGCCGATCCCGTGGCCGACCAGGGTGCGGATGATCGAGAGGCCTTCGATCTCCACCGATCGCTGGATCGCGGCCGAGACGTCCCCGAGCCGGTTGCCGGGCTGCATCTGCTCGACGCCGGCGAACAGCGCCCCCTTCGTGACGTCCAGCAGCTTGCGCGCACCGTCGTCGACCGGACCGATCGGCAGGGTCATCGCCGCGTCCGCGACCCAACCGTCCTTGACCACGCCGACGTCGACCGCGAGCACGTCGCCCCGTTTGCACTCGTAGGGCCCGGGAATCCCGTGCACCACCATCGAGTTGGGCGAGGCGCAGATCGACCCGGGGAAGCCACGGTAGCCCTTGAAGGCGGGCACGGCGCCCTGCGAGCGGATCAGCTTCTCGGCGGCGTCGTCGAGCTCCGCCGTGGTGACGCCGGGCCGGGCCTTGGTCGCGAGCATGCGCAGGCAGCGGACGAGGATCTCTCCCGCGGCGGCCATCTGGTCGACCTGCTCCGGAGTCTTGCGAACGATCATTCGGTACACGCTAGCCGCCTAGATGGCCTCGTCGGCCTCGAGACGCAGCGTCGCCAGGGTCCGGCGGATCTCGTCGGCGACCGCGTCGGGAGACTCGGCACCGTCGATCCGCCGCAGCAGGCTATGGGTGTCGTAGTGCTCGATCAGGGGTGCTGTCTTGGCGTGGTACTGCTCGAGCCGGTGGCGAATCACCTCGGGCTTGTCGTCGTCGCGGATGACGAGCTCCGAGCCGTCGATGTCACAGACGCCGTCCTGCCCCGGCGGATTGAAGTCGACGTGGAAGACGTGGCCGCCCTCGACGCAGGTTCGGCGCCCACCCAGCCTGCGCACCACCTCGTCGTCGACCACGTCGATCAGCAGCACCGCGGTCAGCCCCCGGCCAAGTTCGGTTAGTTTCGCGGCAAGCGCCTCCGCCTGTGGGGCGGTGCGCGGAAAGCCGTCGAGGATGAAGCCGTCGGCCGCCTCGTCGGAGTCGATCCGCTGGCCGATCATGCCGACGATCACCTCGTCGGGCACCAGGTCGCCGCGGTCCATGTACTCCTTCGCGGCCCGGCCCAGCTCCGTCCCCTCCCGGACCGCCGCCCGCAGGATATCCCCGGTGGCCCAGTAGGGCAGCTCCAGATCCGCCTGCAGCCGCTCCCCCTGCGTTCCCTTCCCCGACCCGGGCGGACCGAGAAGGACTAGGTTCAGCTCGGACATCGTCCGGAGCCTATTTGAGGAAGCCCTCGTAATTGCGCATCATCAACTGGGCCTCCAATTGCTTCACGGTTTCCAGCGCGACGCCGATCACGATCAGGATCGAGGTGCCGCCGAAGGCAAAGTTGGCTGCTGTCTGGCTGAGCAGGATCGTCGGCAGCGCCGCCACCGCGCCCAGGTAGAGCGCCCCGGGGAAGGTCAGCCGGGAGAGAATGCGATCGAGGTACTCGGCGGTCGGCCTCCCCGGGCGCACGCCGGGGATGAAACCGCCGTATTTCTTCAGGTTGTCGGCCTGGTCGACCGGGTTGAACGTGACCGCCGTGTAGAAGTAGGTGAAGACGACGATGAAAAAGACCTCGCCGGCGACGTAGGCCCAGCTTTCCGGGCTGAAGAAGGCGGCGAAGTCGAGTGCCGCGGGTGTGTTCAGCATCTGGCCGATCGTCGGTGGGAAGGCCATGATCGAGGCCGCGAAGATCACCGGGATGACGCCAGCCATGTTGACCCGCAGCGGCAGGTAGGTGGAGCCGCCCGAGGTCATTTTGCGCCCGACGACGCGTTTCGCGTACTGGACCGGGATGCGGCGCTGGCCCTCCTGGACGAAGACGATCGCGACGATCACCGCGAGTGCCAGGAAGGGCATCATCACGACGAAGACCTGGTCGGGGTTGTTCCACCAGGCGCTCAGGCCCTGCGGCAGCCCGGACACGATCGAGGCGAAGATCATCAGTGAGATGCCGTTGCCGATGCCGCGCTGGGTGATCAGCTCGCCGAACCACATCAGCAGCGTGCAGCCGGCCGTGAGCGCGATCACGATCAGCAGGATCTTGGGGCCGGCGAGGCTGGCGATCGCGTTGTTACCGCTCGCCTGTTCGCCGAAGGAGCGGAAGAGGAAGACATAGCCGAAGGACTGGCCGAACGCCAGGCCGACGGTGAGGTAGCGCGTGTACTGGGTGATCTTCTGCTGGCCGACCTCGCCTTCTTTCTGAAGCTTCTCCAGCGAGGGCACGACGACGGTGAGCAGCTGCAGGATGATCGACGCCGTGATGTAGGGCATGATCCCCAGCGCGAAGAGCGAGAGTCGCGAGAGGCTCCCGCCCGAGAAGGTGTCGAGGAAGCCGAGGATGCCGCCGCCGGCGAAATTGTTCTCCAGTTCCTTCACGGCTTCGAGGTCGACGCCGGGAGCGGGAATGTAGGCGCCGAGCCGGTAGAGCAGCAGCATCGCCGCGGTGAAGGCGAGCTTCTTGCGAATCTCGGCGACGCTGAATGCGTTCGCAATAGTTTGGAGCATTACGGCTCCAGAGTGTGGCAGGAACCGCCCGCCGCTTCTATCTTCTCCTTCGCCGCGGCGCTGAAACCGTGCGCTCGCACCGTCAGCTTCTTCGAGATCTCGCCGCGAGCGAGGATCTTCACCGGGTCGGAACGCTTGGCGAGCCCCTTCTCCTTGAGGGCCTCGGGGGTCACCTCGGCGTCGGCGTCGAAGCGCTCCTCGAGGTCGGCGAGGTTGACCGGCTGCGACTTCGTGCGGAAGTTCTCGAAGGGCATCGACTTCTTCATGTGCGGCCCGCGAAGCTTTCGCATCCGCATGTGGATCGGATTCTGCCCGCCCTCGTAGCCGGCCTTCCGCTTGGACCCGGACCTGGACCCGGCACCTTTGTGCCCCCTACCGGAGGTCTTGCCCAACCCCGAGCCCTCGCCACGCCCCAACCGCTTCCGCGGCCGGCGCGACCCCGGCTTCGGCTTCAAGTTATGCAGCCCGATCTCTTCCGAGCGAGTTTTCTCAGCCATCGTTCACCTCAACCAAGTGAGAGACAACCACAAGCTGCCCCTTCAGTTGAGGACTGTCCTTCCGCTCCACAGCCTTCCCAATCCGCCCCAAGCCAAGCGCCTTAAGCGTCGCTTTCTGGCTGGGATTGGACCCGTTAGCCGACCGAACCTGCTTGATCTTCACGATGACTCCTCAGCAGCTGAGGAGTCA
>DATDAQ010000047.1:0-15122 GCA_036525295.1 Solirubrobacterales bacterium
AGCCTATGCCCGAGAAAGGTCTCGCCCGACCAGCGCCACACTCGTCAGGGTCCAGCCAGCGAAGATCAGGTCTACGCCTACCAGGAGGCCGATTGCCCAGTCGGCGCTGCTGGGAAGCTCGGCCAGGACGAGGACGCCGACCAGGAAGCCGGCGATGCCGCTGAGGCCGACGATGCCCGCGCCCGCTTGGCCGCGGGCGGCGAAGGCGACCGCGGTGCGGGTCAGGCCCATGAAGAGGAGGTAGATGCCGAGCACGATGGTCAGGGTGAGCGTGCCGTTGTCCGGTTCTACTATCAGCCAGAGGCCGACGACCACCGTCAGCAGCGCCCAGATCAGGCGCAGCACCACCGTTCCGATCGAGTGCGCGGTGAAGGCGCCGGCTACGAGCAGAACCCCGGCGACGAGCAGGATCCAGCCGATGAAGATCGCCGTCGCCACCCCGGCCACGGCCGGCACCACGATCGCCACGCAGCCGACGAGGATCGCCAGCACGCCGACGGTCATCAGCACCTTCCAGCTGCGCTGCAGCCCCTCGCGAACCTCCGGGTCCATCCGCACTGCGTTCATCTCCATGATCGAGACCCTAGGAGCCCCGGCGGACGCGATCAGCCCTGCCCGGCCGCCTCCCTCTCGGCGGCTTCCCGCTCGAGCTGGCGCTCGTAGAACCGCACCCACTTGCGCACCGCGTTGTCGGAGACGCCGTACTTGCGGCCGACCGCCAGATAGCTCGTCGCCTCGATTTCGTCCAGCAGCTGCTCATACGGCGGTCGTTCGACTTTGCGGGACTTGGGATCTGGCACCCCGCGGCCGCAACGGGTGGGGCCGCGCTCTCGCCTCATTCCGCAATACCGCGAGCAAAATCTCTGCTTGCGGTACTTCGCACGAAACATCTCACCGCAGCGCGCACAATTGCGAAGTGGCGGCGGAGCTTCCTTCGCCCGGCCGCAATGAGTATCCAGAGTCGCCGCGCAATTCGGACACAACATGCGCAGGTTCTCCAGACGGTTGTCGTTCCGCACACCGTTCGTGTGATCCAGGATCATTGACATGTGGCGACCACGCCACCTCTCCCCCTGGCCGCACATCTCACAGCGCGGCTGCTTTAGACCAGCTTCGTAGAGGCGCTGCTTCAAATTGCTGCGGCTGTAGGTCGAGTGCTCGACGAGAATCTCATCCAACGGCAACCGCGGCTTTCGAATCCGCGCCATCACACGGCATAAGGGTCGAAGTGATCTGTGTCGATACCCCAGATCGCCGCATATTTCTTCAGGGTCGCCGGGTTCCACCGCTCGGGCAATAACCAAGCCTACGAAGAGACTCGGCCCATGATTTGGACTGAGCAATGGCCTGCCGTGCAGCTTTCTCTGTGAACCCTGGGCCCCTCCGAGGCATGGAGCGAATGTTCTCAGGCAACTCAGACAGAAAGTTTCGGAAACTAGATCCCGGCTCTTGACTGGGGAGCCCGGACTCGGACCGGGATAGCTGGCTCCAAAGGCCAGAGGCTTACCAATTAGCCGACTCCCCAATGACCGCCTGAAGCTTAATCGCCTGGCTACTCCTCGCCGCTGCGTGGCACCTTGCCCGCTTCCGCGCCCGGCTCCTGCGCCGGGCCGCGAGGCGAGGCGATGCCGAGGACGCGCATGGTTTTGAGGCCGAGGCCCAGCTTCTCGCGGCCCTCGGTGGCGGAGACGTCGTGGCCGCAGAGCTCTTTGACCCGCTCGAGGCGATAGCGGATCGTGTGACGGTGGGTGAAGAGCTGTTTGGCGGTCGCGGCGACGTTGCCGTCGTTGTCGAGGTAGGCCTCGACCGTCGCCACCAGCTCGGTCTCGTACTGCTCGTCGTAGGCGGAGAGTGGCGCGATCGTCTCGGCGTAGAAGCGCTCGAGCTCACGCGGGTCCTCGCTCATCGCCGGCAGCAGCAGGCGGTAGGAGCCGGTCTCCTCGAAAGCCAGCACCGCCCGGCCTTCGGCCTCGCCGACGTTGACCGCCAGCCGCGCCTCGTTGCCGGCGCGGTAGAGGTCGACCGGATCGGCGGCGTGGCGGCTGTGGCCGATGGTCAGATGGAACCCCGAGAGGCCGTCCTCCAGCTCGCGGCCGAGGCCGGCGGCGGCGCGCTCGACCCGGGCCTCGTCCTCGGCAGGGACGATGACCGCGATCTGCGCCGCCTCCTCCCCATCCAGGCTCGCCAGCGAGCCCGGTGCCAGCGAGCGCAGGGCCCGCTGGGTGAGCGTCAGCACCCGGGCCCGCCACTCGCCGGTCTGGGCGGCACGCGGCGCCGCGTGCAGGATCAGCACCCCGGCGCCCTGCTCGAGGTCCGCCCCGAGCTCGGCGCCGCGAGCGACGATGTCGCCGCGGTCGGTCACCTCGCGGGCGAGCACGGCGGCGACGAAGGCGCCGGCCACCTCCTCGCTCTCCCACTCGGGCGAGCGCGAGCGCTCCAGCTCCAGGGCCAGCAGGGTCGTCACCATGCGCGCGATCGCCGCCTCCGGCGGAGTGGCGGCGCGGTAGCGCAGCTCGCCCACGGCGCTGTCGGCGACCCGCAGCTCCACTCTCGTCACGCCCTCGCCCCCGGCGAGCAGCTTCCGCTCCTGGTCGGGCGAGGCTCCGGCGACCGCCAGGACCGCGCTGGAGCGGTCGATCAGGGCGACGCTGGCATCGAGCACCCGCGCCGCCGCGCGCGCCACGGCAGGCAGGCCAGCACCGGACTCGACCGCGTCCGAGAGCGCGTCGAGAGTCCCGACTTCCCCCTTGTTTGCGGGCTTTTCCTGCCCTTTTGAGGCCGCTGGCATGGCCCCATTATCCCCAGCCGCCTCTGGGAGGGGCTAGCCGTTGACGAGGTTGGAGATGTCGTTGTAGTAGTAGACGACGGCGAGGCCGAGGACGACGCCGATCAGGATCAGGGCCGCGAGCACGAAGAGTGAGAGCACGCCGGCGGCGGTCTTCTCCCAGAGCCGGCCGTAGGAGCCGATCGCGGGCACCAGGATCAGGCCGACGAAAGCCGTGAGCGCGACGAGGCCCGCCACGCCGAACAGCACGTACTCATGTTCGATCTTCTGCAGCGCCAGCGGCAGCACGCCGCCCATTCTGGCGCACCGTGGTGATGGTGAGCGCCACGGCCGCGCAGAGCGAGAACGCGGCGACCCCCAGAGCCCAGCCGGCGTTGACGTCGCTGAGGTAGTGAACTCCCAGGTAGACGCGGGAGAGGCCGACCAGGGCCGTCAGCGCGATCCCCCCGGCGACCACCGCCGCGCCGCGCGCCATACCCGGCCTCAGCCGCATCACGATCGTCACCGCCAGCCAGACGTAGAAGGTCGAGTAGGCGGCGTGGGCGCTGGGGAACGAGGAGCCCGAGACGCCGACCAGGCCCCCCTCGGGACGCGGCCGGTCGACCGTGGCCTTCAGCTCGTGCACGCCGACGAAGACCAGCGTCATGCCCACGACCAGAACGCCGAACTCGGCCCAGCGGCGGCGCGCGGCGAGGAGCGCGGCGCAGGCGAAGGCCAGCGAGCCGACGACGGCGAAGGAACCGAGGTCGGTGAAGGCCTTGGCGAGGTCCACCAGCCAGGCGGCGTCGAGGCTTTCGACCACGTCGATCGCGGTGGTGTCGCCGGGGGTGGGTCCGGGGTCGGCACCGACGATCACGGTGTAGGCGACGACGACGAAGCCGGAGACGGCGAGGGTCGCCATCAGCGAGGTGAACTCGAGCCCGAAGGTGCCGCCCGGCGTAACCCGCTCCCAGAGGAACTGGAACTGCGGGCGGAAGCGGCGCGAGAGGTCGACGGCCCAGCCGCTCGCCGCGTGGCGCTCCATCCAGGCGACGATGTCCCGCCTGTTCTGCTCGACCCGGAGGCGGCGGACGACGAACACGATGCCGACCACGACGACGATCGTGCTCGCCAGCAGGAAAGCCCCCCGGCCGGCGTAGTGCGCGGCGCTCTCGATGCTGCGCGAGAAGAAGTACCCGACCAGGATGTGGACGCTGGCCCAGAGCCCGGTGCCGAGGATGCTGTAGGGCACGAAGCCGCGGTAGCCCATCCCAGAGCTGCCGGCGATGAACGGCGCCAGTGCCCGCACGAGGCTGATCCAGCGACCGATGAAGATCGTCTTGCCGCCGTGGCGGGAGAAGTAATCCTCCACCTGCTCGAAGCGCTCCCGGCTGATCCCGACCCGCGACCCGTGGCGCAGCACGAAGTCGCGCCCCAGCCGGCGGCCGACGAAGAAGCTGGTGGTGTCCCCGAGCCAGGCGGCGAACCAGGCGATCGCGATCAGCAGGTAGACGTCGATCGCACCCTGCCCGGCGACGGCACCGCCGAGCAGCATCACCGTCTCCCCGGGGACGACGAGACCGACGAAGGCCCCGGTCTCAGCGAAGGCGAAGACGCCGACCAGGAGGTAGGTCCAGGCGCCCAGGGTGTTGGAGACGTCTTCGAGCAGGGCCTGGAGATCGAGGTGCCCGAGCTCGCGGCCGACGAAGTAGTAGCCGGCCGCGACGGCGACGGCGATCAGGGCGATCAGCCGCCGTTTGCGTTTCCCGCCCCCCTCCCCCGGCATCTTCATGACGCCATCCTCATGCTTCCCGCCTCGCAGGCGATGGCGTCGGGGCGATCCAGCTCCTCCGCGGCGGCGTGAGCCGCGGCGAGACTCTCGAAGAGGCCGAACGCGGTCGGGCCCGAGCCGGTGAGCAGCGCGTGCGACGCGCCCGCCGCGCGCAGGGCGTCGAGGGCGTCGCCGATGCCGGGGCGCAACGAGCGCGCGGCGGGCTCGAGGTCGTTGACGAGCAATTCCGGGTAGGAGAGCGGCGAGGCGCCGGCGCCGGCTGGCGCGCGAAGGCGAGCGCCGAGCGCCTCCAGCTCGGCCGCGACGCGGCCGAGGCCCAGCCGGTCGGCCTCGGCGAACACCTCTGCGGTGCCGAGGCCGCCGCCGTCGGGAAGCAGGACGACCGCGTGCGGCGCGGGATCTGGGAGATGCTCGACCCTCTCCCCGGCGCCGCCAACGAGGGCAAGCGAGGGTGTCAGCTGCGAGGTCACGTCGGCGCCCAGCCCGGCGGCGACCTCCTCCAGGCCGGCGACCTCCCCGGCCGCCAGCCGCAATACCGCAGCCGCGTCGGCGCTGCCGCCGCCGAGGCCGGCCGCGACCGGGATCCGCTTCTCGATTTCGATCCGCAGCGGCGGCCGCCCCCAACCGCGCTCGCGCAGTGCCGCCAGCGCCCGCGCCGCCAGGTTCTCGCCCTCGACCCCCGGGCAGGCGATCTCGTCGCGCTCGGCCTCGCGGACCTCGATCGAGTCGGCGAGAGCCAGCGGCTCGAAGAGCGAGCAGAGCTCGTGCAACCCGTCCTCGCGCCGGGGGCCGAGGTAGAGGCAGAGGTTGAGCTTTGCGGGGGCGTGGATCTGCATCGGCGGGTGGCGGGGATCAGGCGCCCGGGCTCAGCTTCGCGGATAGGGCGGCGAAATCCTCGGGCGCCAGCGACTCGGCCCGGGCGCCGGGGTCCAGCCCCAGCTCCTCCAGCGCCCTCCGGGTCGCGGCCAGCGTGCCGGGCCGGACGTGCTCGACGGAACGCGCGAGCGACTTGCGGCGGTGGGCGAAGGCGGCGCGGATCAGCTCGCGGGTCGGCTCGTCGGCGCCCGGTCCGGTGCGACGCAGGCCGAGGATCGCCGACTCGACCCGCGGCCGCGGCCGGAAGACCGCCGGGTCGACCGTGCGCAGCAGCTTCACCTCGCAGGCGAGCTGCACGGTCGCGCTCGGCGAGCCGTAGGTGCGGCTCCCGGGCCCCGCCCGCAAGCGGTCGGCGATCTCGCGCTGCACCATCACCGTCCAGCGCCGCACCGAGGGCAGCTCGGCGACCGTGCGCAGGATCACCGGCGTCGCCACCGCGTAGGGCAGGTTGGCCACGACGGCGGTCGGGGCGGGCTCGAGCCCGGCGAGGTCCAGCTCGAGCGCGTCGCCCCAGTGCAGGTCGACGTTGGGCAGGGCCGCGAGCGGCGCCAGCGCCGGCTCCAGGCGCCGGTCGATCTCGACCGAGTGGACGTGGGCCGCGGCGGCGAGGCGCTCGGTCAGCACGCCTTCCCCCGCGCCCACCTCGAGCACGACCTCTCCGGGGCCCAGCTCGGCGTCGCGCACGATCGCGTCGAGCAGGTTGGGGTCGGACAGGAAGTTCTGGCCTAGCCTGACCACCTCGCGCTACCAGCCGAAGAGCGTCCGCGCGTTGGTCTCGACGGTCCGCTCCAGCTCCGCGTATGAGACGCCACGGGTCTCGGCGACGACCTCCGCCGTGGAGACCACGTGCATCGGCTCGTTGGGCTTGCCGCGCACAGGTTGCGGCGCGAGGTAGGGAGCGTCGGTCTCGACCAGGACGAGCTCGTCGGGCAGCTTCGCGGCGGCCTCGCGCAGCTCGCCGGCGCTGGGGAAGGTGACGATCCCCGAGAAGGAGCAGTACCAGCCGCGGTCGATCGCATCCTGGACGCGCCAGGGGGCGAGGAAGCAGTGGAGGATCACGCTGACACCGTCCCCGCGCGCGTCGAGGATCTCGAAGACGTCGTCGACGGCGCCGGTCTCTCCCTCGGGATCGCGGGCGTGGATCACGATCGGCAGGCCGTGGTGGCGGGCGATGTCGATCTGGGCCTCGAAGGCGCGGCGCTGCTCAGCGCGGCTCGCGGTTTCCCGGTAGTAGTCGATCCCGGTCTCGCCGATCGCCCGCACCTTCTCCCTGTCCGCCGCCTGGCGGGTGATCTCCTCGGCCAGGGCATCGTCGAAGCCACTCGCCTCGGTCGGGTGACAGCCGACCGTCGCGAAGACGCTCTCGTAGCACTCTGCGGAGGCGATCGCGTGCAGGTTGGAGGGCCTGTCGAGGCCGACGTTGAGCATTCGCTTCACGCCCGCCTCGACCGCGGACGCGACCACCTCGGCCTCGGGCCGCTCGCAGAAGAAGAGATGCGTGTGGGAATCGATCACCGCTCCAGACTATCCGCGGCACAGCGACGCGAAACGGCCCGCGCCTCGCAAGCGTTCGAGGCGCAGCCGGAATAGCCTTCCCTCGCATGGCGGACTTCGCCGACTACTACCGGGAGATCTACGCGCGGGGACTCGGGGGCGAGACACCCTCGATCCCGGTCTCGATCGAAGAGCTCGAGCGACGCGCCGCCGAGGCGATGGACCCACAGGCCGCCAACTACGTCTACGCGGGGGCAGGCGGCGAGGCGACGATGGACGCCAACCGCGAGGCGCTCCGGCGCCGCCGCATCGTGCCGCGGATGCTGCGCGACGTCGCCGAGCGCGACCTCTCCACCACCGTCCTCGGCACGGCGATGCCGGCGCCGCTGATGCTGGCTCCGATCGGCGTGCAGAAGGCGGTGCACCCCGACGGCGAGCTGGCGACCGCCCGGGCCGCGGCGGCAATTGGGGTGCCGATGATCGCCAGCACCGCCTCGGCCTTCACCCTGGAGGAGATCGCCGAGGCGGGGGGCGAGGCGCCACGCTGGTTCCAGCTCTACTGGCCCAACGACAGGGCGCTCGCCGCCAGCTTCGTCAACCGTGCCGAGGCGGCCGGCTACGGCGCCATCGTGCTCACCGTCGACACCTTCGTCCCGGGCTGGAAGCCGCGGGACCTACAGCAGGCCTGGCTCCCCTTCCTCAACGGGACGGGCGTCGCCAACTACTTCCAGGACCCCGTCTTCCGGGCCGCCCTGGAGAGGACGCCCGAGGAGGACGTCGGCGCCGCCACCGGCCACTTCCTCGGCGTACAGGCGAACCCCGCGCTCAGCTGGGATGACCTCGGCTGGCTGCGCGAGCAGACCGAGCTGCCGATCGTGGTGAAGGGGATCCAGCACGCCGGCGACGCCCGCGAGGCCGTCGCGCGCGGCATCGACGGCATCGTCGTCTCCAACCACGGCGGACGCCAGGTCGACGGCGCGATCGGCTCGCTCGACGCCCTGCCCCCGATCGCCGAGGCCGCCGGCGACGATCTCGCGATCCTCTTCGACAGCGGCATCCGCGGCGGCAGCGACGCGATCAAGGCTCTCGCCCTCGGCGCCGATGCCGTCTGCCTCGGCCGCCCCTACGTCTGGGGCCTGGCCCTGGAGGGCCAGCAGGGCGTGGAAACCGTCCTGAAAATGGTCCTAGCCGAGCTCGACCTGACGATGGCACTCTGCGGCTACACGAACCCCGGCCAGTTCGGCCCAGACGCGCTCACGGGAGACGACAGGCCTTGACCGGCAAGCCATTCCCGGCGGGAATGGCGAGCTTGGGTTTGGCTGCGCTTCTCGCCGTGCTCCTGCTTGCCGCGACGCCCAGCCCTGGGCGAGCGGCCGAGCGAGCGGCCAGCCGCCCCTGGAAACCATCCGTCGCCGGTGCCCGCCGCTACGCCCGCACCCGGCTTGGCGACGTCAGCTTCGCGATCGCCGGCCGCCGCACCCGGTTGCGCTCGCTCCAAGGCGCCCGCACGGCTCCCGCGGCCAGCGTGATCAAGGCGATGCTTCTCGTCGCCTACCTGCGGCAGCGCTCGGTTCGCAGCCGCCGTCTCCACGCGGACGAGAGAGCCCTGCTCGAACCGATGATCC
Organism: Solirubrobacterales bacterium; assembly: GCA_036525295.1. GTDB lineage: Bacteria > Actinomycetota > Thermoleophilia > Solirubrobacterales > 70-9 > VRUE01. The sequence goes on from DATDAQ010000047.1 coordinate 8,552, forward strand.
GGGTCTCCGACAACGCCGCCGGGATACAGGTCGCCGCCCTGCTCGACGATGGCAGGGTCGAGCGCCTCGCCCGCGCGGCACGGATGCGCGACTTCCAGTGGGTCTACGAACCGGGCTGGCTCGGCGGCCTCTCACAGATCAGCGCCCGCGACCAGGCCCGCTTCATGCTGCGCTACGAGCGCTACGTGCCCGGCCGCCACCGGCACTTCGCCCGTCACCTGCTCGGCTCGGTCGTCGCCTGGCAGCGCTGGGGAATCGCCAGCGTGCGCCCTCGCGGCTGGCGGCTCTACTTCAAGGGGGGCTGGGGGATCGAGGACGATGGCGTCGGCACCGTCAGCCACCAGGTCGCCTTCCTCGAGCGCGGTCGCTGCCGCCTCGCCCTCGCAATCCTCACCGAGCACAACCCCTCGACTACCTATGGGAACGAGACGCTGCGCGGCGTCGCCCGTCGGCTCCTGCACGGCATCCGGGCCGCACCCTGCGGACGCCGGAAGGCCGTCCTTCCGCGACTAAGCCGGGGTCTCGATCTTGGGGAAGAGCGGGGGGACGCGCTCGACCTGCTGACCGCCGGAGCGGGAGCCCAGCTCGGCTAGCTCACGCGACTCCTCACCCAGCGTCGAGAGCAGCTGCTCGCTCGTCCTCGGCAGGTAGGGGACCAGCAGCAGGGTCGTCACGCGCAGGCCCTCGCAGAGGTTGTAGAGGACCTCGTCGAGGCGCTCGGGGTCGGCCTCGTCCTTGGCCAGGACCCACGGCTGGGTCTCCTCGACGTAGCGATTGAGCCTGCGGACCAGGGCCCAGGCCACCTCCAGCGCCTGGGTCAGCTCGGCCCGATCGAGCAGCTCACAGAAGCGGGGCACGGCGCCTTCGAAGTCCTCGGCTAGGACGGCGTCGACCGCGGCCTCGGGCACGACTCCGGCCCGGTAGCGCTCGACCATCGCCAGGATGCGGCTGGCGAGGTTGCCGAAGTCGTTGGCCAGCTCGGTCTCGTAGCGGGCCTCGAAGCCGGCGGTGGAGATCGAGCCGTCCTGGCCGAAGCTGACCTCGCGGAAGCAGTAGAAGCGCAGCGCGTCGGCGCCGAAGCGGTCGATCGCCTCGAAGGGGTCGAGCACGTTGCCGAGCGACTTCGACATCTTCTTCTCGCCCATCAGCAGGTAGCCGTGGATCGTCATCCGCCGCGGCGGCTCGAGGTCGGCGGCCATGCAGAGGGCGGGCCAGATCACCGCGTGGAACTTGAGGATGTCCTTCGCCAGCACGTGCAGGGTGGCGGGCCAGTAGCGCTCGGTCAGGTCCTCGCCCTCGCGGGCGAAGCCGAGCGCTGTCACGTAGTTGAGCAGCGCGTCGAACCAGACGTACATGCGCTGCTCGGGATCCCAGGGCAGCGGCAGCCCCCACTTCAGCGCCGGCCGCGAGAGCGAGACGTCCTCCAGCCCCCCTTTGATGAACGAGACCGCCTCGTTGCGGCGGAACTCGGGGACGACGAAGTCGGGCCGTTCCTCGTAGAGGCCTTCGAGCTGACCCTGGAAGGCCGAGAGGCGGAAGAACCAGTTCTCCTCGCGGATGCGCTCGAGCGGGATCTCGTGGATCGCGCAGGTCTGCCCGGGCCCGAGCTCGCGCTCGGTCTTGAAATCGGCGCAGCGCGGGCAGTACCAGCCCTCGTAGGTGCCCTTGGTCACCCAGCCGTTGTCGTAGACGCGCTGCATGATCTCGGCGACCTTCTCCTTGTGGCGCGGGTCGGAGGTGCGGATGAAGAAGTCGTTGGTGGCGTCGATGATCGGCATCAGCGCTTCGAACTTCGCCGCGTTGCGGTCGGCGAGCTCCTGCGGCGAGATCCCCTCGCGCTCGGCGGCGGTCTCGATCGGCTCGCCGTGCTCGTCGGTGCCGGTGAGGAAGAAGACGTCCTCGCCGCGCTGGCGCATGTGCCGGGCAAGCACGTCGGCGGCCATCGTCGAGTAGGCGTGGCCGAGGTGGGGCTCGGCGTTGACGTAGTAGATCGGGGTGGTTATGAAGAAGCTCTTCGGACCCATTCGGATTGCGGACGCTAACGGTTCCCTGCGTCGCGCAGACGGCGAATGACTCAAGTCCCTGACGGTGCGACTGGGTATTACGTCGATCTGCGAGCCTGCCGCGGTGACGCTGCTGGCAGCGAAGATCCTCCTCTCCCCGCTCTGCGTGGTCGCCGTCTCCCTGGCCGGCCGTCGCTGGGGGGTGGCCGTCGCCGGCGTGCTCGGCGGGCTACCAGTCGTGGCAGGCCCGATCCTGCTGGTCGAGACCCTCCTCCATGGCCATGGCTTCGGTGCCGACGCCGCCGCCGGCACCCTGCTCGGGCTCGTCGCCCTGACGGTCTTCGTGGTCGTCTATGGCCGGGTCGCGGCTGCAGCCCGGCCGATCCCGAGCGTGCTCTGCGGCTGGACGGCATTCCTGCTCGGCGTCGCCGTTCTGAACCTGATCCAGCCGCCGCCGGCACTGTCGCTGATCCTGGTCGCCGCCTGCTTCGCGCTCGGTCTGAGGCTGCTGCCGCCTTTGCCAACGTCGCCGCCGGCCGTCGCCGCGCCGCCCTGGTGGGACCTCCCCGCCCGCGCGCTGGCCGCACTCGTGCTTGTGCTCGTCCTGACCGCCGTCTCCGGTGCTCTCGGCCCCCATCTCAGCGGCCTGCTGGCGCCGTTCCCGATCATCACCAGCGTCCTCGCCGTCTTCACCCATACCCACGACGGCTTTGCCCAGGTCAGCATCTTGCTGCGCAACTTCCTGTTCGGTTTCTACGGCTTCGCCGCCTTCTGCTTCGTGCTCGCGATCTCCCTGCCCACGCTGGCGATCGCCACCGCCTTCGGCTTCGCTACGGCGGCGGCACTCGCCGTTCAGGCGACGACCCTCCTCCTGCGCTCGCGCCTCCAGCCCGCCCCCTCGACCTCCTAGAGCAGGCGCCGAAGCTCATCGGAGCTGAGGTCGGCATCGCGGAGGATGCCAACGAGAGTGCCTCGGCGGATTTCCTTGTGCATCGGCACGACAAGGGCGTGGCGGCGTCCAGGCTTCTTCAAGCGGACATGGCTGCCCCGTTGGCGGACGACCTCCCAACCGTCCTTGCGGAGCGCCTTGATGAGGCGCTCGCCGGAAACGACCGGCTGACGTGGGCTCACGCCGGCAGGGGAATCGTGCGGCGGATCACGCCGCTGTCGAGCGACTCGCCGTCTTCGCGCAAGCCCTCGACGTAGAGGGCAACCGCCTCGTTGGCGTTTGCCATCGCGTCATCGAAGTCGTCCCCCTGGGTGTGGAGCCCAGGGAGGTCGGGGGCGTAGACATGGAATCCACCATCGCCTTCTGGCTCGAAGACCAGCTCAATCTCTTTCGCGATGTCTGCCATGAGCTTCTCCTAGCTTAGCCAGCTATCCAGTCTCGTCCGTGGAGTTGATGACCAAATGCGTAGTCGGAGTCGACGCTCACTGGCGGGGCTCGCGGCCTGTCAGCGCCCGGTAGAGGTCGTTGGCGCGGGTGCCCGTCAGCGCGGCGACGACGCTGGCGGCGGCGCGCGGCCTGGCTCCCGACTGGACCAGGTGGCGCAGCGCGTCGACGGCGAAGCTGATGTCGTGATCGTGTTCCTCGGAGGCGGCCGGCCCGATCACCAGCACGATCTCGCCCTTGACGTCGCCGCGGAAGCGGCGGGCCAGTTCGGCCAGCGAGCCGCGAGCGACCTCCTCGTGCATCTTGGTCATCTCGCGGCAGACGGCGGCGGGACGGTCGGGCGCAATCGCCGCCAGCGCCGCCAGCGACTCCCCCACCCGCCGCGGCGACTCGAAGGCGACCACGGTCTCGGCCGAGCGCAGCACCCGCTCCATCTCGCCGGAGCGCTTCGGCAGGAAGCCCTCGAAGCGCCAGCGGTCGGTCGGCAGGCCGGAGGCGACGAGGGCGACCGGGACCACCGAGGGCCCGGGCAGCACGGTCACGTCGAGGGCGCGCTCGATGCAGCGCCGGATCAGCCGGAAGCCGGGGTCGGAGATCGCCGGCATGCCGGCGTCGGAGACCAGCACAACGGTGTCGCCGCGCTCGATCCGCTGCGCCAGCTCGGTCGCGCGGGCGGCTTCGTTGCCCTCGTGATTGGAGACGAGCGGCGGTGCCGGGCGGATGCCGAGCTTGTCGAGCAGGCCGCCGGTGCGGCGTGTGTCCTCGCAGGCGATCCAGTCGGCGGCGACGAGCGCGTCACGGACGCGGGGGGTGACGTCGTCGAGGTTTCCGATCGGGGTCGGGCAGACGATCAGGTGGCCCGGCATCAGCTCTCCCCTCGTCCCGGTTCCTCGAGCTCGATCCGCGCCATCGCCGCAGCGCCGATCATGCCGGCGTCGCTGCCCAGCTCGGCGGCGAGGACGGGCGTGCGGTTCATCGGCGGCAGCGCCCGCGCCTCCAGCTCGCGCCGGGCCGGGTCGAGCAGCAGGTCGCCGGCGGCGATCACGCCGCCGCCGATCACGATCGCCTCCGGCTCGAAGGTGTTGGCGAAGCTGGCCAGGGCGACACCCAGCCGCCGGCCGACCAGGTCGAAGACGGAACAGGCGGTGGGGTCCCCGTCCAGCGCAGCCTCCGTGACCGCCTTGCCGTCGATTCGCTGGCCGTCCTCGAGCATCTTGCCGAGAATGGAACCGGGCTCTCGTTCGGCCGCCTCGAGCCCCTCGCGACCGATCGCCGTGCCCGAGGCAAGCGTCTCCACGCAACCACGTCCCGGACAGTTGCCCTGGCAGGGGGGGCCGTCCATGGCGATGGCCGTGTGGCCGAGCTCGGCGCCCGCCCCGGTCGAGCCGCGGTAGATCTCGCCGCCGAGGATCAGCCCGCCGCCGATCCCGGTTCCAATCGTCAGCATCACCGCGTTCTGCGTGCCCTTCGCAGCGCCGTATAGGTGCTCGGCGAGGGCGGCGACGTTGGCGTCGTTGTCGACGAAGACCGGCAGGCCGGTCCGCCCGGCGATGAGATCGCGAATCGGCACGTCGTCGAGCGGCAGGTTGACGGCGGAGATCGCGATGCCCTTGCCGTGGTCGATCGTCGCCGGGATGCCGAGCCCGACGGCGGCGGCGCCCGGACGGGCCGCGCGCGCCTCGTTCACCTCGCGCACGAGCAGGTCGACCAGCTCCTCCTCGGTTTGCCCGGTCGAGGCCTCGCGACTCTCCCAGTGGACGTTGGAGCCGGCGTCGAGGACACCCAGCAGCATCTTCGTGCCGCCCAGGTCGACGCCGATGATTTCGCCTGCATTCATGCGACGTTTGAGACTGGCTGGAGGCGATCGACCGCGGGCATCGGCATGATTCGCGCAGTCTTTCATGCCCACCGATGGCGAGCAGCAGCCCTCCGGGCCGCCCGAGTACAAGGTCTACCGGTCCCGGAAAGGCCTTCTGTCGAGGTTGCGGTCCCCAGACCTCTCAGGCCTCAGAGAGCGGACGCCGCGTGCGCCGAAGCCGTGGCGGCGCAAGAAGCGCGACCGGCCGGAGCAGCCCGGCCGGCCCCAGCCCGCACGCCGCTGGACAGGCAGGCGTGTGCTCAAGTGGGTCGGACTGGCGGCGCTGGGCTGGATCTGCCTCAGCTTCCTCGCCTTCGCCGTCTCGGCCCAGTTGCAGTCCTTCAAGCTCTCAGGGGAAGCGAAGGACGCCCTGCACGGCAACCCGATGCTGCTGCCCAGCGCGCAGACGATCCTCGTGATCGGCACCGACGCCCGCCCGCCCGACACCAAGGAGCCGGACGCGGCGCCCTCGGAGGAGTGCTTCGAGCAGCAATCCCACGGCGACGCCCCGCACGACCCCTGCTCGGTCGGCGAATTCCGCGCCGACACGCTGATGCTGATCCGCGCCGGTGGCGGCGCCTTCCGCAAACTCTCGATCCCGCGCGACTCCTACGCCGAGATCCCCGGCCAGAGTCCGCAGAGGATCAACGCGGCATACGCGTACGGCGGCGCCGCCGCGCAGATCGAAGCGGTCGAAGGCTTCCTCGACCTCGAGGTCGACCACGTGGCGATCGTCGACTTCACCGGGTTCGAAGACCTGATCGACGCGGTCGGAGGGGTCGAGGTCAACCTCGAGCACAAGCTCTGTGCCGACATCTCCGGCGGCGCCGGCGGCGGCCAGGGCGGCGTCACCCTGCGCCTGCCCAAGGGCGAGAGCACGCTGAACGGGGAAAAGGCGCTCGCCTACGCGCGGGTGCGCAAGGTGAGCGAATGCCCCGGGCCGGGCCGCAGCTACTACTCGATCGGGTACGACGACTACGACCGCGAGCAGGCCCAGCAGGAGGTGATCAACGGGATCAAGGGACGGCTCACCGACCCCCTGCGCATCCCCTACAACTTCGTAAAGGGCCCGATCATCGGCTGGGACGCGCCCAAGGCCTTCGTCAGCGACATGGGCTTCCTGACGATGCCGCAGCTGGTGCTAGCCGCCGCGATCGGCGGCAGCGGCCCAACTGACGTGCTCTGCTCTCACGGCGAATGCGGCGAAGGGCCCGAAGGTAGCACCGAAGTGCCGGACGCGACCCGGCGGCGGGCGGTTCATCGGTTGATCGAGGGGTAGGGGCCGTGGGGCTGTCGGGGGTCCCCCTATCCAGGCCG
>DATDAQ010000048.1:0-16259 GCA_036525295.1 Solirubrobacterales bacterium
GGCAGGAGCCTCGCTTGAGTGTTTTGGGGAGGGGCGCCGACACCCCCTCAACAGTGCACGAAGTCTCGTAGCTCTTTCCCCAAGTGTCCATCGGCTCCCCAAGAGCTTCAGATACCTGGAGTGCCGTTTCGGGCGCCCCAAGCTCTTTTAAAAAGCTTGGGGACCCTGAAGTCGTTTTCGCAGTCTGGGACCTTTCTGCGCCGCCTGGAGCCTTTCCGTGCCGCGCGGGGCCTTCGGGGGTCCCACCCAAAACACACAAGCGAGGCTCCCGCCGAGCGTTTTGGGAGGGACCCTCGAAGGCCCTACCCCGCCCGGAATGGTCCGGAACGCGCCCGCTTAGGATCGCGGACCGACGTCTCCGGCTCCGCGTGGATCAGGACCTCCGCACGCGGGATAGCCCCCTCGATCGCATCGCGGAGGGTGTGGGAGAGCTCGTGGGCGCGCTCGAGACTGGTTCCGGAGCGGTACTGGACGTGGAGGTCGATGTAGCGGCGGGCGCCGGCACGGCGGGCGCGCAGCTTGTGGTAGCCGGCCACCTCCTCCGTGCGAGCGGCCGCGATCGCGGCCTCGATCCGGTCCATCTCCTCGCCGGGGAGGGTTTCGTCGACGAGCACGCCGGAGGAGCGGCGGACGATGCGGATGCCGGCGATGACGATCGCCCCCGCCACGAGCAGCGCCGTGATCGAGTCGAAGGCGGCGTTCCCCGTCACCTCGACCACGGCCAGGCCCACCAGCACGCCGGCCGAGGTCATCGCGTCGGTGCGCAGGTGCGCCGCGTCGCCTTCCAGCGCCGGAGAGTCGTGGGCCTTCGCCTGTCGCGAGAGAACCGTCGAGACGGCGAGGTTGGCCACTACGGAGAAGCCCATCACCGCGATCCCCACGCCGATCGTCTCGACCTCGGCGCCGACGACCAGGCGGTGCGTCGCCTCGAAGACGATGATTCCGGCTCCGACCAGGATCAGCAGGCCCTCGATAGTCGCGGCGAGGCTCTCGACCTTCTCGTGACCGTAGGGGTGGTCGGCGTCGGCCGGCTCGTCGGCCTTGCGCACCGAGACGAAGGCAATGACGGAGGCGACCAGGTCGATCAGCGAGTGAACCGCCTCGGTGAGGATCGCGATCGAGCCGGTGATCGCCGCCGCGGCCAACTTGATCGCGATCAGCAGTGCGTTGGAGGCGATCGAGAGCGCCGCGGCGCCGCTCTTGGTGCGGATCATCGCCCGCCCGGCGCCACCCCGCCGGCCGCGAGATGCTCGGCCAGCAACCGCGCGGCGACGCTGCGGTGGCTGACCTCGTTCTTCTCGGCCTGGCTCAGCTCCGACATCGTGCGCTCGTCGGCGGGACCGGTGGCATCGGGGACGAAGGCCGGGTCATAGCCGAACCCCCCGTCCCCCCGCGGTGTCTCGATCAGGAGGCCCTCGCAGCGGCCCTCGAAGACGTGCTCGGCACCGCCCTCGTCGACGAGCGCCAGGGCGCAGTGGTAGGCGGCACGCCGGTCATCGCCGGCCTCCGCCACCTCGCGCAGCAGCTTCGCCAGGTTCTCCTCATCGCTCGCCCCCAAGCCCCCGTAGCGGGCCGAGTGGATCCCGGGCCGGCCGCCGAGCCCGGCGGCCTTGATGCCCGAGTCGTCGCCGATCGCGGCGCTGCCCGTGGCGGCATGGGCCGCGCACGCCTTCTCCAGCGCGATCTCCGCGAACGAGTCGCCCTCCTCGGGCGGCAGCTCGACGTCCCCCGGCAGCATCTCCAGCTCGAGGTCTGGAAGCAGTTCCCGCATCTCGCGCAGCTTGTGCTTGTTGGCCGTGGCGAAGATCATTCGGAACTACCCGCTGCCGGCGACTTTCTCCTGCACCTGGCGAAGGCGGGAGATGCCCATCTCGGCGAGGCTGAGCAGCTCGTCCAGCGAGGTGCGGGAGAGCGGCGTGCGCTCGGCCGTGGCCTGGACCTCGACCAGGCCGCCATCGCCCGTCATCACGACGTTGGCATCGACCTCGGCATTGGAGTCCTCGCCGTAGTCGAGGTCGCAGAGCGCCCGTCCGGCGACCATGCCAACACTGACCGCGGCAACCGACCCGGTGAGTGGCATCGTCTCGATCTCGCCGGCATCGAGCAGCTTCTGAAGGGCCAGGCGCAGGGCGACGTAGCCGCCCGTGATCGCCGCACAGCGGGTCCCCCCGTCCGCTTGGAGGACGTCGCAGTCGACGTAGACGCTGCGTTCGCCGAGCGCCTTGAAGTCGACCACCACGCGCAGCGAGCGCCCGATCAGGCGCTGGATCTCGACCCCACGGCCGTCCTGCTTGCCCTTGACGACGTCGCGCGTCTTGCGATCGCCGGTGGACGCCGGCAGCATCGCGTACTCCGCGGTCACCCAGCCTTTGCCTCGCCCCTGCATCCAGCGCGGCACGGAGCGGTCGACCGAGGCGGTGCAGATCACCCTGGTCCTGCCCAGCGAGATCAGCGCCGAGCCGTCGGCGGTCTCGACGTATCCCGGGTCGATGGACACCGGCCGAATGTCGGCCGGTGCCCGGTCGTAACTGCGTGAGGCTGGCATGGGGCGCGAGTCTAAGCCCCCGCCGCGCTGCCTATTTTTTCTTCGGCGGTTTGAGCTTGACCTTCGAGCTCGTGACGCCGGTGCCGGAGGTAGTTGCCTTGACGGTCTTGCCCTTGGCCAGTTCCTGCTTGGCCGGACCCGAGAGCTTGACCTTGAGCGTCGAAGTGGCGCCCTCGGCGAGGCTGAAGGACGCCTTTCCGATCACGAGGTTCTTGGTCTTGTTGCCCTGCTTGACTTTGGCCTTGAGCTTCAGCGTCCCTTTGCAGGGCCCACCGGTGCAGGTGATTTTGAGGTTTGCCTTGCCATTCTTGACCGAAGCGCTGCCCGCGGCTTTGACCTTGCCTTCTGTGGGCGGAGGAGGCGTGTCGGCGGTGAAGGTCGCCGTCACCGTGGTGTCGGCTTCGACCGTCACCGTGCAGCCGCCCGTCCCAGAACAGCCCCCTCCCGACCAGCCGGAGAAGGTGGAGCCCGAGGCCGCCGAGGCGGCGAGGGCGACTTTGGTGCCTTTGACGTATTTCGCCGCGCAGGCGCCACCGTTACAGGTGACCGAGCCCGAGCCGCTGCCCGCTTTGACGATCGTCAGGGCGAATTCTTCGACTACGGGTTTGAGGTTGAACGTCGCCGTCACGGCGCTGTTCGCCGTGATCGTGAACGAGCAGGGCGAGGTCGAGCAGCTGGCGGCCGAGCCGGTGCCGCCGCTGAAGCCGGCGAATTCAGAGCCGGCGTTGGCGGTGGCGATGATTTCGACCGTCGTGCCATTCGGCTGGGGACTCGTGCACGCGCCGGCGGATCCGCCGTTGAATTTGCATTTGACTTCGCCGGTGCCGGTGCCCGTGGTGGTCACCGTGAGGGTGCGCGGGATAAGCGTGAACGTCCCCGTCACCGCGCTGTTGGCCGTGATCGTGAACGAGCAGGGCGAGGTCGAGCAGCTACTCGCCGAGCCGGTGCCGGAGCTGAAGCCGGCGAAAGTAGAACCGGCATTGGCGGTGGCGATGATTTCGACCGTCGTGCCGTTGGGCTGGGGACTCGTGCACGCGCCGGCGGAGCCGCCGTTGAATTTGCACTGGATCGTGCCAGTGCCAGTGCCGGTTTTGGTCACCGTCAGCGTGCGCGGGATCAGCGTGAACGTCGCCGTCACCGAGCTATTGGCGTTGAGCGTGAAGCTGCACGGAGAGGTCGAGCAAGCAGATGCCGAGCCCGTGCCCGAGCTGAAGCCGGCGAATTCAGAGCCGGAGTTGGCCGTCGCGATGACTTCGACCGTCGTCCCGTTGGGTTTGGAGACGTTGCAAGCTTCGGCCGAACCGCCGTTGAATTTGCATTTGACTTCGCCCGTGCCGGTGCCGGCGGTCGTGACGGTCAGCGTGGATTCCGTCGGCGCTTCGAGGTTGAACGTCGCCGTCACGGCGCTGTTCGCCGTGATCGTGAACGAGCAGGGCGAGGTCGAGCAGCTACTCGCCGAGCCCGTTCCGCCACTGAAGCCGGCGAAGGTCGAGCCAACGTTGGCGGTGGCGATGATTTCGACCGTGGTGCCATTCGGCTGCGGGCTGGTGCAAGCGCCGGCGGAGCCGCCGTTGAATTTGCATTTGACTTCGCCGGTGCCGGTGCCCGCGGTGGTCACCGTGAGGGTGCGCGGGATCAGCGTGAACGTCGCGGTGACCGAGCTATTGGCGTTGAGCGTGAAGCTGCACGGAGACGTCGAGCAAGCAGATGCCGAGCCGGTGCCGGAGCTGAAGCCGGCGAATTCAGAGCCGGAGTTGGCCGTCGCGATGACTTCGACCGTTGTCCCGTTGGGTTTGGAGACGTTGCAAGCTTCGGCCGAACCGCCGTTGAATTTGCATTTGACTTCACCCGTGCCGGTGCCGGCCGTGGTCACCGAGAGGGTGGATTCGGCCGGCCCTTCGGGGGAGAACGTCGCCGTCACCGAGCTGTTCTGCGTGAGCGTGAACGAGCAGGGGGAGGTCGTGCAGCCCGTGGCCGAGCCCGTACCGCCGCTGAAGCCGTCGAATTCGAAGCCGGAATCGGGAACAGCGACAAGGGTCAGTTCGGTTCCCGATTCGTATTCGGGGTCGCAGGGTTCGGGGCCGGCTTCAACTTCGCATTCGACATCGCCTTCCCCGACGATGTTGATGTCCAGTTCCCGTTCCCCCCCTTCTTCTTCAAAGGTCACGGTGACTGCTTGGTCCTGATCCATGACCAATTCGCACACGGGGGCGGGGTTTTTGCATTCGCCGGAGAATTCGACGAATTCGGAGCCCGGGTCGGGAACCGGAATGAGTGTCAGTTCGGTACCTTCGGGGTACGTTTCCTGGCATTCTTCAAGACCTTCCTGCGCTTCGCATTCGACTTCGCCCGAGCCTGAACCGTCAAAGTTGATTTCGAGGTCGAATTCTTGGGGTTCGAGTTCGAAGAGAGCGGTGACGCTGTGTTCTTCGTCCATCGTCAGTTCGCAGTTTTCGGGGCCGCAATCACCTATCCATTCGACGAATTCGGAACCCGGATCCGCTTCGGCAACGAGACTTAGTTCGGTACCTTCGAGGTATTCTTCTTCGCAGGGTTCGGGGCCTGCTTCTACTTCGCATTCGACCGTGCCCGAGCCGTTGCCCGCGGTTTCGACCGTGAGCGAGAATACTTCTTCTTCTTCGGCTTCGAAGGTAGCGGTGACGCTGTGTTCCGCATCCATCGTCAATTCGCACTCGGCGGGGCCGCAATCGCCGTAGAATTCAACGAATTCCGAGCCTGGGTCGGGTTCGGCGACCAGGCTCAGTTCGGTGCCTTCTTCGTATTCGGCGTCGCAGGGTTCGGCACCGCCGCCTTCCACGTCGCATTCGACCGTGCCTTCACCACTTCCGTCGGTCGTGATGACCAACGGGAAATCGGCCGCGGCGGCCTGACTGGCCGGAACAAGCAGGAAGCTGGCAGCGACCAAGACGAGTAGGACCAGACGGGAACTCGAAGGGGGCCTGCCATTGCGGTCAGCGGCGTGGTGCGGACTGAATTTTTTCAAGATGGATGCCTCCGAGTGGGATCTGGTCATATCTATAAAAACGGCAGTCTAACCAAGAAAGTTGCGGAAAAACCTCACGGCGAACATTCGGCCACTACCCGGACATGAAGCGTGCAATCTTCGGGAAATGGCCCTGGATGCGGAAGGGCCGCGGAGTCCGCGGCCCTTCCTCCCACTGGGGTAGCCCCGGCGTCAATCCATGCGACGCGCCCGAGCCTGGCCGCAGCATAGACTTGTGAGCCTTGAATAGTCAAGAATTTCATTTGAACGCCACCCTGTCCACCGCTTCCTTGATCTTGTTGACGATCACATCAGCCAACTCGGTTCCCTGTTTCCCGTTGAATCCCTTCATCGCAGCGACCATTCCCACCATCAGCAGCGATACGAGCAGGATCAGGCCCACGTACTCGACCGTTCCCTGTCCCCGCTCGCCGGCCGCCAGCGAGCGGATTGCCCGAACCCTCGCCTCGACGGCGGCGTGCACGAACCCCATCAGCGCATAAAGCATCGGAAGCCTCCTCTTCGTAGGTTGGAGGCCTATGCTCGGGCTCCGCGACGCACCGAACAAGGCGAGAACGTGCCGCTTCTCCAACGCCGGACCGACGCGATCCGCTATTGCGCGGCGGCTACTCGCTGAGCCCTCTCGACACCGAGATATGGCGTCAGGGCGAACTGGATCGCATCGGGGGCCAGCTCCGGCAGCTCGCCGGCGCGTCCCCGGTCGACCCGCTGGGCGACGAGCATGATGAGCCCGCCCGCCACGGACTGCTCGACGATCTCGGGCAACAGCTCGCCGTCGGGGCTGTGCTTGCGGCCCGGCAAGAGCAGGCCGGCGGCGAAGGCGAGAAACCGCTGGTAGCGGGCGACCCCGTCGCTGCCATGGGCAAGTGCCCGGTTGGTCAGGAGATCGGCGGCACCGGGGTCGGAGGCCGCGAACTCGAACCCGGCACGAATCGCGGCGGCCACCTGATCGGGCCACTCGACCTGGGAGACATATGCCTCCTCGACCACCACCTGAAGGCGCGCGAAAGCGGCCTCGAAGGCCCGTGGGAAGTCGTCGTGTGAGGAACTCTCGGGCACCTAGCCTGCCTGCCTGCCTGGGCCATCTCGCGAAGCGGGAGATTTGCCCCGGGGACTATAAACATTGCTGTCTGCACAGGAGGGCAGCTACGCCGCGCGGCGCATTTCCTCAGCCGCCGCCGTCGGCCCAATGAAGGGGACGAGCATCGCGAAGAGGAGGTCGGGCATGAGCTCTGGGAGCTGCTCGGTGCGTCCGGCCACGAGCTCGTCGAAGATCAGGCCGGAAACGGCACCGACGGCCATCGTCGAGATGTGCTCCGGCAACTCCTCGCCGCCGTCGAGCCTGCGCCCCGTATCGAGATACGCGGTGAGGCGGGAGACGGCATCCCAGTGCCGCTGGCGCGCCTCGGCGCCGGCGGCGGCCACCTCGACCAGCGCGGTCCTCGCCAGCTCGGGCTCACGCGAGAAGATCTCGACGAGAGTGGCAAGGCCCTTGCGAACCCGGGGAAGCCAGGGCCGCTCGCCTTCGCATTCGGCGACGACCGTTGCGAAGACACGCTCGACCATCCGGTCGTAGGCCGCGAGGAAGCAGTCGTGCTTGTCCTCGAAGTGCTTGTAGAAGGTCGTCCGGGAGGTGCCCGCCTCCTCGATCACGTCCGCGACCGCCGTCGCGTCGTAGCCTTTGCGGCCGACGACGCGGATCATCGCGGTGAGGATGCGGTCGCGGCGGCTTTCGAGCTGATCTGCCATGGGAAGACGGGAGCTGAGCTGGAAACTCGCTTGTCTGGCCATGATAGCGCTTAATGTACGACTTGGTTTATTCCTTCCCGGTCTCCTCGGTCGCGGCGGCGGGACCGAGGTAGGGAACCAGGGCGGCAAAGAGGACCTCCGGGAGGAGGTCGGGCAGCCGATCGGCCCGGCCGGCCTCGATCTCGTCGGTGACTAGGCCGATGACGGCACCGATCGCCATGCGCGACACGTTCGCGGGCAGCCTGCGGCCGTCGAGGGCGAAGTCACGGCCCTCGTCGAAGAAGGGCGTCATCCGCTGCAGCCCTGCCCGGTAGCGGCGCTGCGCCGCCGGCCCCGCCGAGCCGACGTCGACCAGCGCCAGGCGGGCCAGTAGTGGGTCTGCCGCCAGCGATTCCAGCAGCGCCTCCAGGCCGGCGCGCACGCGGGCGGGCCAGCCGTCCCCAGCTTCGAAGGCCGAGGAGATCCGGCGCACGAGCACGTCGACGGCACTGTCATAGGCGGCGAGGAAGCAAGCCTCCTTGTCCTCGAACATCTCATAGAACGTGGTGCGCGAGATGCCCGCCTCTTTAGTCAGGTCGGCGACGGTCGTCGGCCCGTAGCCCTTCTCCGCGACCACGTCGAGAGCGGCGCTGAGCAGGCGTTCGCGCTGGGAGCGAGCGACCACCTCCGCCGGCAGTCGGTGCCGCCCCCGCGGCGGCCGCCAGTGCTCGCGTTTCGGGCGTCCCGCCTGCTGCCCCAACTCAGCGATCCGCCACGGTCTTGTACCTCTCCGCCTCGCGGGCCTGGCGCAAGGCCTCCTCCTGACCGAGGTAGGGGACGGTGGTGATGTAGACGATGTCGGGCAGGAGCTCCGACAGCCTTGTGGTGTTGCCGGAGAGGATCTGGCCGACGATCAGCGACTCGGCCGCAGAGAGCGCGGCGCGGGAGACGCTCGAGGGGATCGCCTCTTCCTCCACCGGATCGTCCCGGCCCCTTTCGAGCAGGGACTGCAGGACCCGCTTGCCGGAGGCATAGAGCTGGAACGAGCGCCCACCGGAGGCCGGAGCCTCGATCAGCGCCATGCGGGCGAAGGTGGGGCGGCTGGCAAGCAGCTCGAGGAAGCCCGCCGTCGCGTCGCGGACCATTGCCGCCCAGGGCTTGTCCGGCGAGTACGCCGCGACTATGACCCCCATCGCGTCGGCGAGGGAAAGCTCCATCGCGGCATGGAAGCAATCCTCCTTGTCCTTGAAGAGCTCGTAGAAGGTGGCGCGGGAGACGCCGGCGGCGGTGCATATGTCGGCGATCGTGGTGGCGCCGTAGCCCTTGTCCGCGGCGCTCCGAGCCATCGCGACCAGCAGACGTTCGCGCTGGGAGTGCGCGACGGGCGGCTCGAGCAGCGCATCGCGGCCGGCCGGCAGCTGCTCCTGCTCTAGCAGGCCCCCAATATCCTTGGTCCGGGCGAAAGACGTGCTGCTATCGGGCGACGAGGCGGAGGGCATTGGGTTGCTCCTAACGGCAGACAGCGGTGTTTAGGTAAACGCGATTGTACACCCCCTCGGGGCTCTATGGACGCATCTGTACCAGGCTGGACAACCCCGCAGCCTATTTTGGAACGCATGGGTTAACCGGCCAGGCGAGCCGGCAAACGTTGGCCTGGCAGGTCCTCGGGCGGCGTCAGACGTTCTTCAGCCGCACGGCATGCGTGTGAATGCCCGTCCCGGCGACCCTCGCCGCCAGGGCTTTGCGGCCTTCCAGCGCTGTCAGCGCCCTGCGGCTGAGTTTGATCCGCAACGTCGTCGACGCGCCAGGCTGAAGGTCGAAGAGGGCCTTGCCGATCACCACGACGCGCTTGCGCCCGGTGGAGCTGCCGGCGGCTCTCAACCCCAGCTTCAATTCCCCTTTGCAAACCGAGGGCCCGTTGCAGAACACGTTCAGCTGGGCTTTCCCGTTCTTCACTTTTGCGGTGCCGCCGACCACGGCAAGTCCGACGCTTTGCCCGGGCGACGAGTTGACCTCGAAGGTCGCGGTAACGCTGCGTGCCTCCGACATCGTCACGTGACAGGGACTTTTGCCGGTGCAGGCGCCGGAGAAGCCCGTAAAGGTCGAGCCCGCAGCTTCGGCGGCGAGGAGGGTGACCTTCTTGCCGACGTCGAAGCCGGCGCTGCAGGTCGACCCGCAGTCGATGCCTTTGGGAGCGCTAGTCACGGTGCCGGTGCCGGTACCCGCCTTGGAGATCGTGAGCGTGCGCTGGCCGACCGCGTCGAAGACCGCTTTGACCGTCCTCGCCCTGGTCATCGTCACCACGCAGGTCTCTTTGTTGCAGCCGCTGCCGGTCCAGTGATCGAAAGCGGAGCCTTCGCCCCCCGTGGCGGTGAGCGTGACTTTGGTTTCGTCGGCGAAGTTCGCTTCGCAGTCGGAGCCGCAGTCGATGCCGGCGGGGGAGCTCGTCACTTTGCCGGTGCCCGTGCCGATCTTTTCAATCGCGAGGGCGTACTCGACAACCACCGGTTTGAGGTTGAAGGTGGCGGTGACCGTCTTGGTGGCGTTCATCGTCAAGGCGCAGCTACCGGTCCCAGAGCAACTTCCACCCGACCAGCCGGCGAATTCAGAGCCGGCGCTGGCTTCCGCGGTCAACGTCAGGGCGGTGCCCGAGGGGTATTTGGCCGCACAGGCTCCCGGCGACCCGGCCCCCACTTTGCAGTTGACGGTGCCCGAGCCGGTGCCGGCTTTGGTGACGGTCAGGGTGAATTCGGTAACCGGTTTGAGGTTGAAAGTGGCGGTGACCGAGCTGTTCGCCGTAATCGTGAACGAGCACGGGGAGGTCGAGCAAGCAGATGCCGAACCGGTCCCGCCGCTGAAGCCGGCGAATTCAGAGCCGGAGTTGGCGGTGGCGATGATCTGAACCGTGGTCCCGTTCGGCTGGGGACTCGTGCACGCACCTGCGGAGCCGCCGTTGAATTTGCATTGGACGGTGCCCGCGCCGGTGCCGGCAGTGGTCACCGAGAGGGTGCGCTGGATCAGGTTGAAGGTGGCGGTGACGGCGCTGTTGGCGTTGAGCGTGAAGCTGCAGGGGGAGGTCGAGCAGCTGCTTGCCGATCCGGTGCCGGAACTGAAGCCCGCGAAGCTCGAACCGGCGTTGGCGGTGGCAATGATTTCGACAGTCGTCCCGTTCGGCTTCGGGCTCGTACAGGCACCTGCCGAGCCGCCGTTGAATTTGCACTGGACGGTGCCCGCGCCGGTGCCGGCGGTGGTCACCGAGAGGGTGGATTCGGTCGGCGGGATCAGGTTGAACGTCGCCGTCACCGAGCTGTTGGCGGTGATCGTGAAGGAGCAAGGTGAGGTCGAGCAGCTGGCGGCCGAGCCGGTGCCGGAGCTGAAGCCGGCGAAGGTCGAGCCGGCGTTGGCCGTGGCGATGATTTCCACGCTGGTCCCGTTGGGCTGGGGGCTGGTGCAGGCACCCGCCGAGCCGCCATTGAATTTGCACTGGATCGTGCCCCCGCCGGTGCCGGCGGTGGTCACCGACAGCGTGCGCGGGATCAGGTTGAAGGTGGCGGTGACGGAGCTGTTCGCGTTGAGCGTGAAGCTGCAGGGGGAGGTCGAGCAGCTGGCCGCTGAGCCAGTCCCCGAGCTGTAGCCGGCGAATTCAGAGCCGGCGTTGGCGGTGGCGATGATTT
The DNA here is from genome assembly GCA_036525295.1 of Solirubrobacterales bacterium. GTDB lineage: Bacteria > Actinomycetota > Thermoleophilia > Solirubrobacterales > 70-9 > VRUE01. The sequence goes on from DATDAQ010000048.1 coordinate 10,973, forward strand.
CGACCGTCGTTCCGTTCGGCTTCGGGCTCGTGCAGGCGCCGGCGGAGCCGCCGTTGAATTTGCACTGGACGGTGCCCGTGCCCGTGCCGGCGCTGGTGATCGTCAACGTGGATTCCGCCGGCGGCACGAGGTTGAACGTCGCCGTCACCGAGCTGTTCTGCGTGAGCGTGAAGGAGCAGTTGGCGGTGCCCGTGCAGCTGATCGAGCCGGTGCCGGCGCTGTAGCCGGCGAAGGTGGAGCCGGCATTCGGGGTGGCGATGATTTCGACCGTGGTGCCGTTGGGTTTGGGACTCGTGCAAGCCCCGGCGGAGCCGCCGTTGAATTTGCACTGGATGGTGCCGTCGCCGGTGCCGGCTTTGGTCACCGAGAGGGTGGATTCGGTCGGCGCGTTCAGATTGAACGTCGCGGTGACCGACTTGGCCGCGTCCATCGTCAGGGTGCAGGTCGGCCCGCTGCAGGCGCCCGAGAAGCCGGCGAAGTTGGAGCCCGCGTCGGCCGTGGGGAGCAGCGTCACCTCGGTGCCTTCCGGGTATTTGGCTTTGCAAGTTTCGGGACCTTCCGCGGCTTCGCAGAGGACGGTGCCCGTCCCGCTGCCTGCTTTGGTGACCGTGAGGGCGAATTCGGGAGCCGCTTCGAGATCGAAGGTCGCGGTGACCGACCTGGCCGCGTCCATCGTCAGTTCGCAGCTCGAGCCGGAGCAGGCGCTCGAGAAGCCTGTGAATTTGGAGCCCAGATCGGCCTCGGCGAGCACGCTCAATTCGGTGCCTTCCGGGTATTCGGCCGCGCAGGACCCGATCGGGCCGCTTTCGACTTCGCACTGCACAGTCCCGGTGCCGGCGCCGGCTTTGACGATCGTGAGCGGGTATTCGACCGCTCCCGGTTCGAGGTCAAAGGTCGCGATGGCGGTGTGGGCTTCGTCCATCAGGAGTTCGCAGGCAAGCGGGCCACAGTCGCCGGAGAATTCGATGAATTCCGAGCTGGGGCCGGCTTCGGGGATCAGCGCCAGTTCGGTGCCTTCGGGGTATTCGGCATCGCAGGCTTCGACCGGGCCGCTTTCAACTTCGCACTGCACCGTGCCGGTGCCGGTGCCGGTCGTTTCGATCGTCAGCTGGAAATCGGCGGCGGCCAGAGCCGGGAACGCGAAGGCAAGGGTAAAGGTCGCTGCGACCAGGGCAGGGATCACCCAACGTCCCCGCTGCTGCTTCACTCGATGCATCTCCCCCTCCTTGAATCCCCTGCCGACCGAATCCCTGTCGGCGTTATCCCAGCAGCAAGCGAGCGCTGCCCGTCTCCCGATTTCCCAATACCCAGAAATAAGAATGTCTGAATTTCCAGGCCAACGAATTAGGACATACCGGGTCACCAATGTCAAGCCCCACCGAATCCGCGCCCCTACTGCCCCACCGCCAAGAAGCTAAGCGCCCCGACCGTCTCCCCCGCGCTGAAGTCCCCTTTGCCTTGGGCGAAGGCCTCATTCAGCTGGGAGGCTGCCTGGGCCTGCAGGGTGAGAGGAGCCCCTTGGACGGAGATCGTCCGCGCCTTGGGGTCTGAGGCGACAGAGGCGGCACCAAGGCCGAGCACTCCGATCCGCCCCAGCTTGCCCGGGAAGGCCGGGGTGGGCAGGATCTCGACTTCGGCGCTGTCGACCCTCGTGGCCATGTCGAGCCAGAGTTCGGTCCAGAAGACCTGGCCGGCGTGCAGCTGCAGCATTTCGACCGAGCCGCCCGTCCTCAAGGTCCCTTCTGACCCCTCCGGGGCCAGCTGTGAGCCGGCGATGATCGGGAAGGTGAAGGTCGGCCCCACGTGTTCGGCGGGGAAGATCGGATTGAGGGAGACGAAGTGGGAGTCCATCTTCGCCGCAAAGGCCGGGTCGAAGACGAGGGTCGCGCGGCCCTGGGGAAGGATCGTCACCAGCCGGGGCTGGGCGTTTGAGGAGAGCGTGCCGATCACCTGGCCCTTCATAAAGGGAACCCGCGGCCGCAGCTTCTTGTTGAGCCGGGTGGCGACCTTGGCGGTGAGCCGCAGCTGCCCGGCGGAGTAGCGGGTGCCGAAGCCGCTTCGGGCCGAGGAGCGCTTGGCGGAGGTGGCAACCTTGAGCTGTCCTCCCCCCACTTTGGCGATCAGGGTCGCCTGCTTGGTTTTGACTGTGACGTTTCGCAGGGGGACCTTGCCCCGCTTGCCACCGAAGGCGATCGTGCCCTCCTGTCCTATCTCCCCAAGGCCGATGGTCGGGTCGAGGTTGCCCGAGGTGACCGGCAGGGTGATGGAACTGCCCTTGCGCTTGGCCCCTGCCTTGGCGCTCAGGGTTATCCCGTTGCTCTTCAGAAAGAAGAGGAAGCTCTTGTCGAGAGTTAGCTTGGTGGAGCCGCTTCCGATCGGGTCGTAGGTGGCCTGGGCGGGGGGCGAAAGCGCTAGGGATATCAAGAGCGCCGTTAGAATCGTCCCCATGGCAGCGAAGGCGCTAAGCGGCGATATTGGCGAGCTGAAGCGGGCGCGTACGATCCGCCTCGAAGCGGACAGGCGAGCACCGATGAGCGAACGCCTTGCTCGGGTGCACGCGCTCTGCAAGCAGCTAAGCGCAATCCAAGGCGCCGCCAGGGTGCGTTGAGCGAGTTCGACCTTCGCTCGCTGCTCGGGGCGCTGCATGAGCACGGCGTCGACTTCGTTGTGATCGGGGGTGTCGCCGTCGGGGCGCACGGATTCATCCGCGGCACCGAGGATCTGGACATAGTCCCCAACCCGGACTCCGACAACCTGGAACGCCTGAGCAAGGCACTGGCAGCGCTGAAGTCGACCCTGCCCACCGCCGAGAACAGGCCCTTTAGTCCCGAGACCGACTTCGGCGTCATCCGGCGAGGTGGGAACGTCACGACCATGACCATGTTCGGCGGGCTCGACGTCGTTCAGCGCGCGCAGGGGGTGCCCAGCTTCTCCCAGCTCACCGACGACGCGGTCGAGAGCGAATTGCTGGGCATCCCGGTGCGGGTTTGCTCTCTCGCCCGTCTGCGTGAGATGAAGCAGGCCCAGAGCCGAACGCAGGACCGGCTGGACCTGGAGAACCTGCCCGAGAGCTGAGTCAAACCGAGCCGGGGTGTTCACTCCGCCACCCCGCAGGTCTTGTCCACCGTCGCCCCCATGTCGGGCCTTCCCGCGAACTCGAAGCTGGCGTAGGCGAGCGGGAAGGAGGTGCGCTTGGCGGTGCCGGGAGCCGGGCAGGCGGCGTTGAAGTAGGAGAGCTGTCTTCCGCGGTAGGTGTATTTGCGCCGCAGGGTGAGCTTGATCCGGTCCAGGTAGCCCCAGGTGCCCAGGGCTTGTGGAAGTGATGCCTTCAGCTCCGTTCCGTATGGCCCCACGGAGATCCGCTTGATCGAGAAGGGGATGACGAACGAGGAGTTGAAGGGGTGGTTGGTGAAGATGTGGGCGAGGATCTGGGGGCGGCCGCCCTGGCGCCCGTTGAAGATCAGCAGCCTGCCCTGGGTCGGGTAGGCGCCCTGGTCGGGCAGGACGATGTTGGCCCAGAAGCGCCCGGAGCCGATCAGGGCATCGCCGCAGCGCTCCAGCGCCCGTTCGGTGGAACCGGGCTGGATCCGGGGGACCTGGCAGGCGGGAAGGCCCCTGGATTGCAGGAGGCCGTGGCGGTTGACGCGGATCGTCATCCGCTGCAGCTGCGGGGGGATGCCCCCGGCGGGGTTCTGCAGGTGCCCGGCGACGAAGACGGCGATCGGGGCCGGCGCGGCCCTGGGAAGCTTGTAGGGCTTCAGCTGGGCTAGGACGGTTATGCGGAGGTTGCCCTGCTGGACCGTGGCGGCAGTGGCGAGGGCGGCTGCGCTCAGCAGTGCAAGAACGAAGACGAGCAGAGAAACCGAGCGGAAACTGGCGTAGCTCGATCTCCAACCCCCTTGCCGCATAGTTCCTCCCTGGCTTGCGATTGCGGAAACACCATCTCTCTGAGCATGATTCTGATGTCCATGCGCTTCGAGAACCAGGATGTTTCCAACGCCAGCGTAACCTACCCGAACTCCGCCGTAACTCCCCTTGCTTCAGACATCGTCACCGTGCACGTCCCCGTCCCCGAGCAGCCTCCCCCGCTCCAGCCTTTGAAGGCCGAGCCTTTGCCCTGGGTGGCGGTCAGTTCGACGACCTCGCCCTGGTAATAGGCGGCTTTGGTGGTGGAGCAGATCGCCCCGCAGTTGATCCCGGCCACCGAGCTCTTCACGGTGCCCGTCCCCCCACCGGTCTTGGTCAGGGTGAGCAGGTGCTTGGAGTCTTCGGCGAACTCGGCGGAGACCTCGTGGTCCTCGCCCATCGTCACGCTGCAGGCACCGGAGCCCGTGCAGTCCCCGCCCCACTGCACGAAGTGGAAGTGCTTGGCCGGGGTCGGTTTGAGCGTGACCTCGGTCCCCTCCTTGAAGGAGGCGGTGGTCTCGGAGCAGTTGGCGAGGCAGAGGACCCCTCCCGGGGAACTCTGCACCTTGCCGAGGCCCCCTGTCTTGGTCAGGGTGAGGGCATGGGTGGTGGTGAAGGTCGCTTTGACCGTCTTGGCTTTGTCCAGCGTCACCGTGCACTGCCGGCCGTTGACGCCGCCTTTGTCGCAGTACTTCCAGCTGTAGAAGATCGAGTCTGCGGTTGGGGTGGCGGTGAGGACGACCACGGTGCCCGCTTCGTATTCGTCTGAGCAGAAGGGGTTGCAGCTGATCGCGCCTTTGTCGGAGGAGACCGTGCCGGTGCCCGTTCCTTCGAGGGCGACCGTGAGCGCGATGCCCGGTTCTTCTTCTGCTTCTTCGTCGAAGGTCGCGGTGACTTCCCTTGCTTCGCTCATCGTCACAACACAGGTAGCGGTGCCTGAGCAACCGCTTCCCGACCAGCCTTTGAATTCGGAGCCTGCCTCCGGGGTGGCGCTCAGCGTGACTTCGGAGCCTTCCGCGAATTCGGCCGCGCAGGTCGCCCCGCAGTCGATGCCGGCTGGGGAGCTGGTCACTTTGCCGGTGCCCGAGCCGGCCCCGAGGACGGTGAGGGTTTTGACTGGGACTTTGGCGCGGGCGAACACGTACCCCAGCGAGCTCTGCCCCGGTTCGCCTTTGCCGATGCCGTTGCTGGACACCGGCGCCGGCGCGCCGCCGTAGAGGACGCCGGCGGGGCGACCGGCCAGTTTGCGCACCGGGTCGAAGGCCAGGCCGTAGAGGTCGTCGCGTTCGGGTTTGACGACGGTTTCGCCGACGATCCCGCCGGTGAACTGACCGGTTTCGGGGTTGCAGGGGCCGAGCTGGTAGAGGCGCTTGGGGTTCTT
>DATDAQ010000049.1:0-9592 GCA_036525295.1 Solirubrobacterales bacterium
TCGATCCCATAGTTGGAGAGCACTTCGGACAACGACTCGTACGCCGTGTCGGGCGACGCGAGGGCTTCCTGCAAAGCGATTGCCGCCTCCGCCTCTTTTCGGAGTTCGGCCGCCTCTTGGAACTTCCGCGTCATGGCGGGGCGCGCTGAGTTGATCCAGCGCTCCACGTCTGGGCGGATGCCCTCGTCTACCTCGTCGAGACTCCACGGGGTGTCGTCCTGCGGGACGGCCTCGGCGGCCTCGACGTCCGGGGACGTGTCGACGGGGGCCTCTTCGGCTGTCCCGGTCGGCTCTGTCTGTCCCTCGGATTCCATGCAAATGCCGGGCCCTGTGGGTGGCCGGCCTCACGACTTTTAGCGCAAAGGGGGGACGGATGGACTCTGAGAACCGCCGCAGCGTCACGATGGCGGTCAATTCGGCGTACGAGCGCGGCTGGTCAGAGGGGTGGGCGGCGTGTCTCGCCCGCGTCCTCGAGTGCGGTGTCGCACAGGTGCTTATGAGGGAGGAGTTCCTCCCTCCTGACCAGCTCGTTGCTACTCGGAACGGGCCGGTTCAGGAGCGGGATCTCACGAGAGTCCCTGCTTCTGCGACGCCAGCGAGGGCTCGGACGGCTGCGGCTTCTCCAAAGCCGGACGGGACGCATTCGTCTCCCCCGATTCGATAGCTGCCTGCTGCGCCAGGCCCGACTCGGCCATCTGGGCCTGCACCATCGCCTGCTTGTGCGAGGCCAGGTGGGCGCGCATCACGCCCTGCACGATCTCGGGCTGGCGCTCGAAGTCGACGGTCACCATGTACTGCGAGAGCACGTCGTAGTGCACCTCGTGGTCGTCCTGCTCCTCGACCTGCGGGCCGAGCTCGAGGATCGAGCCGAGCAGCTGCTCGTTCGCCATCGTGGCGGCGGCGACCGGGTCGTGGCCCTGGGCCTCGTAGACCATCGCCGCCGACTCCGGGTCGGGCAGGTCCATGGCGGACTCGTCGCCGAGCTTCGTCATCTCGTCGATCTCGCGCGCCTGCTTGGCGATCTGCAGCTCGTAGCCGTCGATGATCTTCTGGGCCGAGCCGGCGTTCAGCGCAGCCATCGCCTGGTGGAACGGAACCTGTCCCATCTGGAACAGCTGCCACACGAGCGCGTCCTGGGCGGCGCGGGTGCGCGCCTCGATCGTGCCCGGTGCGACACGGACGTTCAAGGCGGGGATCTCGGAGCCCTTGAAGTCCGGGACGCGCTCGACGGAGAAGCGGCCCTCGATTGTGATCAGACGCTCGTCGAGGAAGAACTCCTGCATCAACTCGATGATGTGCGTGCCGAGGCCGGACCAGCTGCGCGCCATCTCCTTCGCCTGCAGCGCCCTGCGTTCGCGGTCGCGTTCGATCGCGGTCTGTAGGTGCTGGGCCGATTCGGTGTCGGGCATCGCCCAGGTGCCGAGGATCTCGGCCATGTCGTCGTCGCACTGCGCCAGCGTTTGGAACAGCGAGCCGGGGATATCCTGGACAGTTTCCCACTCGGGCCGCATGCCGCCCACGGGGCGGTACTCGATCACCAGGCCGGGCTTCGCGACGACCTCCTCGAGCAGCGAGCCCATCGGCGCCAGCAGCCGCGGGTTGAGGACGAGGTTCTTCCACATGATGATCGAGTTGATCGTGGCGTTGCGGGTGCGCTGAATGTCGATCGCCTGCTCGCCGGCGCCCAAGGGGCGGTGGCGGTGCTGGCGGCGCAGCCAGGCGAACTCGTGCAGGCACGGCTTGCCCTGCGAGCGCTTCGCGTCCCTGGGGTAGCGGCGTTCGCGCTGGACGATCTCGCCGGTCTGCAGGCAGCTGATCCAGCGGCCGTCCGGGTGCTTCGCGCACGGGCGTTCGAGCCACTCGTAGACAAACACCGACTCCTTCGACTCAGAGGCGCCCGCGGTGCCGAACTCGTACGACTGGGCGCGCGCATCCGGTTTCAGCTCGTCGGGGCCGACGTAGCCGTCGCGGTCCATCACCTGGGCGGCCGGGTAGGCGCGCTTGATGATGTGGACCGGGGCGCGCGGGAAGCGGTAGCCCGGCTCCCACATCACCTCGTCGGGCTGGAACGGCTCGAACGCCAGGTCGCCTCGGTAGACGGGGTCCCCCTCGGCGTGGCCGAGCTGCGGGCCGACCTGGCTGTCGAAGTACGGCCACAGGTAGGAGGCGCCGCAGTTCGCGGCGGTAATCATCAGGCCGGTGGCGAGCGTGTCGAGCTCGTACTCGTCGTAGGCGTACAGGAGCGCCTGCTCGCCAAGCTTGGCGAGGTGATCCTGGCGATACTCGGAGCCTCTGGGGGTGCATTCCCAGACGGGTGCGCGTGAGGTCAGCGCGGCGCACTCGCGGACGATCCCGGACGTGTAGCGGTTGCGGGTCGCCCTGGAAACCCAGCGCGGCTTCTCCTCCGAGCCCTCGGCCGTTTCGAGTTCGGTGACCCTGGCGGTCTTGGCGTTGATCTCGGCGTACTGGTGCTGGTCGAAGAACGCCAAGGCGAGCCGCCAGATCGGCTGGTATGCCTCCATCGCCGCCTGGGCGGTCTGGATCCGCTTCATCTGCTCCGGCTCCATGCGGGACGGGGCGACCGGCCGGCGTGCCATCGTCGCGCTAGCCATCGGACGCCAGCAGTAGGGCTTCGAGCAGCGTGCGGTCCTTCTTCACGCCGCGGTTGCAGGGTGCGTCCATCGGGGCCATGTTCTCCCAGCTGTCCTCGCCGCCCCGGTCGAGGCCGACGATGTGGTCGATGTCGGTGACGCCGTCGATCGGCTTGCCGCACAGCACGCACGGGTCGCCGCGCAGGATCGCCTTGTACGCGATCGTCAGTCCGCTGTCGCGGTGGGCGCGGCGGCGCCGGTCGTAGTCGGTGCGGTTGCGGCTGTAGCCCTTGACGGGCCGGTAGCGGATCGTGCGGCTGCGCTGCAGGCGCCCCTGCGCGATGATCGTCATGCGGGTGGCTTGATGTCGGGGACCTCGCGCAGCGTCAGCTCCTCCTCGTCGACCCCGAGCTCGCGCAGCCTGGCGGTGGTCGCGTCGACCTTCTGCTGCGCGCTCTGTTGGCGCTTCTCCTCGGCGCGGCGTTCGCGCTCGCGGCCAAAGACGTGATCGACCGACGCCTGCTCGGGCGCGGACACCTTGTGGGCCAGCTCGAGCAGCAGCGCCTCGGTCGCGGCAGACCGCTCCGCGTAGAACGAGCGTGTCTCGCGATCGACGACGAGCGCCGCGTACAGGAACGCCATCGTGCAGACGACGAGGCCGAGCACCGCGCCGGCGACGAGGTAGATCATCCCTGCCACCGCCTGCGCAGCAGGTCGTCGGAATGCGGGTCCTCGGTACGCCTGCCCCCGGCGAACAGGATTCGCAGGCCGAGCCGCAGCTCGGCGAGCTCGTCCTCGAGCTGCTTGACGCGGTCGGTCGTTTCCCTGACACCTCTGAGTTGGATCTGAAGCAGCTCGACCTTGGCAGGCGAGGCCCAGCCGAGGTGCTGCGCCGCGTCGGTGACGTGGGTTTCCCAGAGGTAGAAGCGGCCGCCGCCGTGGACAGCGGGTAGGTAGCGCTCGAAGTCGATCAGGTCCGTGCTCGACTGGCCGGACACGCAGCACCCTGGCGGGTGGATGGCCTGGGCTACCCGCTTCACGTTCACGGTTGTAGACCTGCCCACGGACAGACCGGAGTTTCGGCGCGTGGCTCGGTCGTGTGGTAAAGCCATTCCGCCGTCAGCTGAACGCCGTGCGTCGGGCAGTACCACGTCATGTGCATCACCGAGCGTTCGAGCCGCTGCGCGCGCCGATCGAACAGGCACGGCTGGCACAGCAGCCAGTTCACACGACCACCGGCTGCGAACCGGGCCGGCGATAGCCGACCGCCTTTGGCGGGAAGGCGGCGTCGGGGTCACGCCGGTAGGCGTTCATGCGCTGCTCGATGCGCGACACCTCTTTCTTCTCGACCGCCCACGGCCTCGAGGTGACGCCGTAGCGGAGCGCGTCCATGACGTGATCGTGCAGCTTCACGACCGTCCAAATCCCAGACTCCTCATGGAACTTGCGCCGGTAGCGTGCAGCCTCCCAGAAGTGATCGGTGCAGTCGCGTGAGATTTGCAGCGCGCCAGTGGACAGCCGGGCCTCGATGATGTCGATGCCGCCCTCGCGGTCCGCCTGGCCATGCTCTGTGTACAGCCGCTCGTTGTGGAACGCCGTCTCGACCGTCGTGGCGGTCGTGAGCGTGCGCTGCCGCGCGGCGGGGTCGATCACGAAGCGGCAGCCCGACTCCGGCAGCCCCCAGTGCTCGAGCTTGTCCCGGATCGACACGCACACGCCAGGGACGGCCTGGTCGTGAAGGCGGAGCTCGTCGAAGACGATGCAGTTGTTGTCACGGTCGAAGCCCATGAACGAAACGCCGCAGGTCCGGACACCCGGGTCGATCCCCACGACTACCTCCAGGCTCCCCACCAGCCCGCGGTCTGGCACCGCGACCCGCGACTCCTCGAAAGCGGGATACACCATGCCCTCAAAGTGGACCATGCGGCCCTTCTTGCGTGCCTCGATTTTCTCGTCGGACAAGCCCTTGATCGCGCGACGCTTGCCCCGCTCGGACAGGTGCGGGTTGTCGTCCATGTCGACGACCTGGACGTGGATCTCAGGGTCGGTGTTCGACGCCTCGAGGATGCCGTCGTACATCCAGCTCATACCTCTCGTCGGCGTCATCGTGAACACCTCGTCACCGTCGAAATCAATCAGGCGCATCAGGCACTCCTCTCTGATGTCCTCTGGCGGCTCCTCGTCGTAATGGCATCTGTGGAGCGCCGCTCCGCCGAACTTGTCGAGCTCCTGCTCGAACGACATGACGTCGAAGCGGCAGCCGCACTGGAAACGGATCTGGTAGTCGGCCTTGTGATACGAGGCGTCGAAGTTCCCGTTTCGGAGCATCATCTTCGGCGTCCACTCACGCAGTTTGGGGATCAGGACGTCGTTTAGGTGCCGCTTCAAGTCCGGGATCACGATCCGGCAGTAGAAGGGGCAGCGGAAGCGCTTGTAGGGCTTGAGGTGGTCGGGCAGCAGCTCGACCGGGGCGGCCTGGATCAGGTTGTCGATCAGGCCAGCGGTCGTCTTGCCGGCGCGGTTGCCGCCCATGAAGGCGCGGCAGGGCGCCTCGTGGATCTTGGAGTGAAACTCGGCCTGGCCGGGGTGCGGCATGTAGAACGTGAGCGGGTTCAGGCGCCGGAGCGCCTGGTAGCCCTCAAGCAGCTCCTTGAGCTGCAGGCGCTCGCCGTCACTCATGGCGGCCATCCGCCGATCGAGGTCAGCTACGAAGCGCACGGCCTGATCGTGTCAGAGGCACCGGAAAGCACCAGCGGGGAGGGAGGGATTCTCTCCCTCCGTCAAAGGGAGGACCGATGGGGATCGTAGACGCCTGTGGTTTCTGTGACGCGTGCGGCCAGGCGGCGCTGATGCGCTGGCTGACCGACGACGACGGGAACCGCTACCAGGCTTGCGTGTGGTGTCGCGGCCCGTTGCGCGAGCTCGTCGAGGTGCCGGCGCAGCGCGGCAAGCAGCGCCGCATCCCGTTCGACCATTTGGTCGTGCTGCACGGCCTCCACATCACCGAGCGCATCTCGGTGTCCGAGATCGTCGAGCGCGTGCACACGCTGCTCGGCCACGAACTGCCGTACTGGCAGGAGCTCGGTTTCGCGTCGGCGGACAGTTGCCGCCAGACGTTGCCGCGTGACTGGCGCCGCCACGGCTGGCCGTCGCTCGGCACCGATGCCGCCCGCCGCCCACGCAACTCGCAGCCTCCACGCCCGCCGAGCCAGCACCGCAGGCCGGGCCGCCCGGCGCCGCTGGACGACCACGACCTGCGCAACCTATTCGAGCTCTACCAGAACGGGATGCGCCTGAACACGATCGCCAACCGCGTCTGGTTCCGGCTCGGCTACGGCTCCCCCCATTCATGTGCACGCTCGCTCGCCAAGATTTGGCAGCGGCGCGGCTGGCAGAAAGGACGACGCGATGAAGCGCGAGGACGTGCTGGCGAAGCTGACGGAGGCGACGCTCCAACTGACCGACTCGGAGAGCTGGCAGCGCTGGTTGAGAACGCGGCGTAGTTTCCACAGCTACTCCTTCCGCAACCAAATCTTGATCTCGGTGCAGCGCCCCACGGTCAAGGACCCCGTCACCGACGAGCTGAACGTGACCGCCGAGTACGCGACCCGCGTCGCGGGCTTCCGCGCCTGGCAGAAGCTCGGCTATCAGGTCGTCAAGGGCGCGAACGGCATCGGCATCCTGGCGCCGTGCAGGCCCTCCAAGAAGCAGCTCGAGGCGGCCAAGAACGGCGGCGAGGAGCCCAAGGTGTTCTTCACCGGGGCCAACGTCTTCGACATCTCGCAGACCGTGCCGATCGAAGGCAAGGCGCAGGAGCTCGACGCGCCCGGTATCTGGGGCGGCGCGATCGGCCCGGACGACCCGGACCTGTTCGCCGACCTGTGCTTGGCGGCGATCAACCACCTCGGCCTGATCGACGTGATCCGCGAGGACCTGCCGGGCAAGGCACGCGGCGCCTACGCCCCGTGGGCCGAGTCGATCACCGTCGACGACCAAGTCGCCGGCGCCGAGGCGGTCGCCGTGTTCGTGCACGAACTCGCACACCACGTCGACCACACGCTGCCCGGCCGGATCGACCGCTACGACATCGGCGAGCTGGTGGCCGAGTCGGCGGCGTTCATGGTCTGCGACAGCCTCGGGATCGACAGCTCGGGCGCCGCCGTGTTCTACGTGGCGCACTGGACGAAGGACATCGAGGACCCGAAGGCGGCTCTGTCCGCGGTCGCTGGCAGGGTGCTCGAAGTAGCGGCGGCGATCGAGGAAGCGTTACGCTCGCAGCGCGCCGAGTCATGCATGACGAGCTCGACATAGACCTTCCGGTAGAGGTTCCGCCGAACTACAGTCCCGGCACGCTGCCTGACGTGGAGCCTTTCGAGGCCGTTCCGCGTGCCCGCATCCTGTTCTACGGCCCGGTGTCCGGGCCCTTCTCGATCGACGTCCCCGGCGACAAGCTTCAGGTGGGTGAAGAGTGGAACGGCTACATCGCGCAGAAGCCGAACGGCGAGGTCTCGCACATCGAGGCCGAGCGCTTCGAGAAGCTCTACGAGCGTTTCGAGCCAGCCGCGCCCGACACAAAGGTCGCAGCGAAGAAGAGCTAGGCCGCACGGTGCTGACCGTCAACGGCATCTTCACTGACACCGCGAGGCACTGGCCGCCCGAGCGGATCGAGGAAATCGCAGGCCGCCCCGGCAGTCTGTTGTGGCGTTGGGACACCGAGTACGACGCCTACAAGCTCGGCCTGGCCTTGGACGTGCGCGGCCGCTTCGACGGGCTGCCGAAGTTCATCTACGTACGCATGGACGCCCGACCGTTGAACGCGCTCGTCGGCCTGGGTGATCGCCGCGGCGTTGAGCGCCGCATCGAGGCGAAGATCGACGAACTGGTCAAGGCTGCGGCCGGCCAGACGCGCTTCGAGCTTGACCGGGACGTGCTCGGCGATGCGCCGCAACTCGAGTCCGGCGCATGAGCCAGCTGACGCTGGGGCTCGCGATCGCGACATCTATCTGGACGGGCACGGCGGCGGAGCGCCAGGCGATCGTCTGCCCGGTGCCTGTCTCGGATCGTTGCCTGCGGCGCATGCGTCACGCGCAGCGTTTCGACCGGGCGCTGGCCGCGTGGCGCAAGCACCGCCGCAACGCGACGAAGCCGTGGCGCGGCTGGCTGTATTCGACGCGCATGTGCGAATCGCACTCGAACTACCGGATCGACTCGTACTACGACGGGGCGTACCAGTTCTCGCTCTCGACGTGGAGGTCGGTGGGAGGGAGATCCCTCCCTTATCTGAACCCTCCGCTCGAGCAGGACTACCGCGCCGTGCTGCTCGTCACAACCGGCGGCACCGGGCACTGGCCGGTCTGCGGTTGAGCGACGACCTCGACGCTGCCCGCGGCTGCATCGTCTGGACGTTCGTGATGTTCACGATCGAGCTGGCTGTCGGGGTGCTGCTGTGGCTGCTGCTGCACTGACAACCAAAGGAGAAACGCCATGGCCGAGGAGACCTTCCACGTCAAGCTGAAGGTCGACGAGCAGCTCGTGGAGAAATTCAGCCGCGAGCAGAACCTGCGCAACCTCGAGTACGAAGTCGACGCCACGCTCAGCGAGCTACGCACGAAGATGCTGCTCTGGGGCGACGCGCAGCTGCCGGCCGATGGCTGACACCACCCGCCAGGTCCGGCTCGCCGAGGCGCAGTACATCGTCGGCGACATCGAAGTGGACGAGTTCGAGCGCATCGTCTGGGCGATCTTCCATCTCGACGCCAACGTGCACGTGTACCGCTACCAGGGCCACGAGATCGGCTGCCTCAACGAGCTGGCCGCGTTCCACGAATGGCTCGAACACGTACAGACCCGTGTCCGCTTCACCCAGCTGGACCCACCGATCACAATCGCGCACGCCCCGTGGCGGCGCTGAGGAAGGAAGGCTCCCATGCCCGCACCGAAGAAGGCACCGAAGGACCAGACCAAGCCGGAGCGCCCGACCACCACCTACGTGCTGCTCAAGCTCGCCGACACCCAACCGGACGACGAGAACCAAACCGCCTGGATCGAGCTCGGCGAGATCAGCGCGCACTCGGACGTGCAGGCGATCCGCAGCTACATCGACAAGCGCGACGTGCCCCCGGAGGCGGACAAGCGCGAGACATACATCGCCTGCCCGGTGCGCTCGTTCAAGAGCCATGTCGTGCAGGCCGAGACGCAGACCAAGCTGCACATCGACTGATGCGCACCGAGCAGGAAGCCATCGAGCTCAAGGGCGAGCTTGAGCGGCGCAACCCCGGCGCCAGCTACGAGGTCGCCAAGTCCGACAACCAGCTGCTCAACGAGTCGCCCTGGTACGTCCGCCGCCTGTCCCGCGGCGAGGTGCCGGCGAAGCGCAGCCAGCGCAGGCGCCGCAGGCCCAAGACCGCCCGATGACCAAACGCGACGTCGCCCGCTCGATCCTCGAAGCGCACGCCATCACCGGCGCACCGATGAGCGTGCGGCAACGCGACCGGCTCTGGGAGGAGGCCGAGGTCGACGCCGGGTTCGAGGAAACGCTGCGGCTCGCGTTCGCCTCCTGCCGCGCCCGCGAGCGCCGCAACCGCGAGTCCAACCGCCACTTCCTCGAGATGCTGCGCAAGGCAGGCTTCGACCTGGGCGGATCCGTCCGCGACGAGTGAAACCCTCCCCGGGCTTCGTCTAGACAAGACCCGGCGCTGAGAGGGCCGGGCGGGCACCGAGGGTTGACCACCGCACCAACTGTCGCCCCACCAAGTGCCGCATAGCCCGGGAAAGGGAGTCTCAGACGATCCCGGCCAGACAGCATGGTGGCGTATCACGGGATCGGCTCGGGGACAGAGTCCCGGTGGGGGGGTCGTACTACAACCGACGCCCGCACCCGAACATGAAGGGCCGCCGCGCGTGAGGAAATCCAGAAAGCGAGCAAGCGAGAAAGCCGCCCGCGTGAGGATTTTCTAGAGCGCACCAGGTGACGGCACAGGGGCGGTACGGCTACTGGCCGG
>DATDAQ010000050.1:0-5173 GCA_036525295.1 Solirubrobacterales bacterium
CGGCGAGGGATTGAAGACGCTCGACGCCACCCGCGATACGTTCCAGATGCACGAGATCGATCCGGATCTCGCCAGCTTCGAGTCCGAGTTCCGCCAGGAGGTAACCGTCTGATGAGCGTCACCGTGAAGATCCCGACCCAGCTGCGCGCCGCGACCGGGGGGGAGGCGGAGCTCGAGGTCGCCGGCTCGACCGTCGGCGAGGTCCTCGACGCGGTCTTCGAGACGCACGACGGCCTGCGCGAGCGGATCACCCAGGACGGCGACCTGCGCCGCTTCGTCAACGTCTACGTCAGCGGCGAGGACATCCGCTTCCAGGACGGCCTCGCGACCCAAATCGACGACGGCGCAGAGGTGACCATCCTGCCCGCCGTCGCCGGTGGCTAAGCCGCCTGTAGTCATCCTCTGCGGCGGGCGCGGCACGCGCTTGCGGGAGCGGACCGAGACCGTGCCCAAGGCGCTGGTCGAGATCGGGGGGCGGCCGATTCTCTGGCACGTGATCGGGATTTACGCGGCGCAGGGGTTCGAGCGCTTTCTGCTTGCTACCGGCTATTTGGGTGAGATGGTCGAGGAGTTCGTCGCGGGCGAGGCCTGGCCGGACGGAATCGAGGTCGCGTGCGCGGACACGGGTGTCGACACGCCGACGGGGGGGCGGATCGCCAGGCTCGGCGAGCGCCTTGATGGCAAGTCGTTCTGCGCCACGTATGCCGATGGCGTTGCCGATGTCGACCTCGATGCCCTCCTTGACTTCCACCAGGGACACGGCGCCCTGGCGACCGTGACGGTGGTTCAACCGACACTGCAGTGGGGAGTCGCGCAGTTGGCAGGCGACGGCCGGGTCGAGGGCTTCGTCGAGAAGCCGCGCAGCGCGCACTGGATCAACGGCGGCTTCTTCTGCTTCGAGCCCGGAGCGCTTGGCTACATGGACGAGGACAGTGTCCTGGAGCGCGAGCCGCTGGAGCGCCTGGCCACCGACGGCGAGCTGCGGGCACACCGCCACGAGGGGTTTTGGGACTGCATGGACACCTACAAGGACGCGGTCGAGCTCAACGACCTCTGGGAGGGCGGGCGGCCTCCCTGGACGGTCTGGTCGCCGGCAGCGGCCGGGACCCGATGAGCCGCGCCCTGGTCACCGGCGCCCACGGATTCGTCGCCTCGCACCTGGCGAAGGCGCTGCTCGAGCGCGGCGACTCCGTTCGGGTGCTCGACCGGCCCGACCCGCGCATCGCTGACCTGGGAGGTCGCCGCGGCTCGGCCCTCGACCTGCTCGGCTTGCGCGAGGAGGTCGAGCTCGCCGAGGGCGATCTGCGCGACGCCGAGGCCGTGAGTGCGGCTGTCGCCGGCTGCGATTCGGTCTTCCATCTGGCCGCGCAGACGATCGTCGGCGTCGCCCGTGAGTCGCCGGCCGAGACCTTCGAGGTCAACGTGCGCGGCGCTTGGAACGTCTTCGAGGCCTGTCGCGAGCACGACGTGGCGCGGGTCGTCTTCGCCTCCTCCGACAAGGCATATGGATCCAGCCTCGAGCTTCCCTACCGCGAGGACTTCCCGCTGCGCGCCTCCTATCCCTACGACGCGAGCAAGGCCGCGGCGGACGTGATCGCCCGCAGCTATGCCCACGCCTATGGGGTGCCACTCGCCGTCACCCGCTTCGCCAACATTTACGGCGGCGGCGATTTGAACTTCTCGCGACTCATTCCCGAGACGACGATCGCGGTCATCGACGGCCGACCGCCCCAGATCCGCTCCGACGGCAGCCCCGAGCGCGACTTCCTCCACGTCGACGACGCGGTCTCCGCCTACCTCGCGATCGAGGAGGCCTTTGCGGGCGATGGAGCCGGGGGAGAGGCCTTCAACGCCGGCGGCGAGAGGCCGCACTCGGTGCGAGAGGTGGTCGACTTGATCGCGGCCGGTGCGGGAACCGGCGTCGAGCCCGAGTACCTCGGCAGTGGCCCGCCCGACGGGGAGATCGACCGCCAGTACGTCGACTCGACCAAGCTCCGGGAGCTGACCGGCTGGCGGCCGCGGGTCGAGCTCGCCGAGGGCCTGGGCCGCACCCTCGAGTGGTACCGCGAGCACCCTGAGGCCCGGCCGAGTAAGAGTAATACCAGTGCTACTCTTACCTAATGTCGAAGATCACCAGCAAGGGCCAGGTCACGATCCCGAAGGAGATCCGGGAGGATTTCGGTTTCCTTCCCGGCACCGAGATCGAGTTCGTGCGCGACGGCGACGACATTCGCGTTCGCAAGCTCCCCGGGGGGCGCAGCCGCGGCGACGAGATCGTCGAGCGCCTGCGCAGGGCGAGCGGGGGCGACGTTGCGATGAGCACCGACGAAATAATGGCCTTGACCCGGGGAGAGAATTGAGGCCCTGGGCCTTAACTGCCCGTGCCCACCACCTTCGTCGATTCAAACGTCCTAATTGATGTGCTTTCGGATGATCCCGTCTGGGGCGCATGGTCCAGCGAGGCCCTGAGTGGAGCCGGCGCAGAAGGTCCGCTGTTGATCAACGAGGTCGTCTACGCCGAGGTATCCGCCCGCTACTCCCGAATCGAGGTGCTGGACCGCGAGTTGTCCGAGGAGGACTTTCAGCGCGAGCACACGCCATGGCAGGCCGCTTTTCTCGCTGGTAAGGCGTTCCTCGACTACAAACGCCGGGGTGGGTCGAAACGGTCGCCCCTGCCGGACTTCTTCATCGGCGCTCACGCGGCGGTGCGCGACTTGCCTTTGTTGACCCGTGATCCGATTCGCTACCGCACCTACTTCCCGACCGTCGAACTGATCGCCCCCGAGTAGCCGCGCTGCGTCACGGCTAGTCTGATCAGCCATGTGCGGGCGCTTCACGGTCACGACCAAGGACACGAAGACGATCGCCGACCGTTTCCAGGTTGAGCTGGAGAAGGCGCTGGAGCGAAACGCGGCCGGGGACGCGCCACCGCCGCGGGCCGAGCGGGTGAAGGAGGTGGAAGCGGGGCTGGGGCGCTTCAACGTGGCGCCGACCCAGGAGGTGCTGACGGTGCGCGCCTCGCCCGACCCCGACGAGGCCGCGCGGGGAGAGCGCGAGGCCCGGCTGATGCGCTGGGGCCTCGTCCCCCGCTGGGCCAAGGACCTCAAGGTCGGCTACCGGATGATCAACGCCAAGACCGAGAACCTGACCTCGAGCCGTGCTTACTCGCCGCTGGTCGGCAAGTTCCGCCACCGCTGCCTGATCGTCGCCGACGGCTTCTACGAGTGGATGGTTGCCGAGGACCCCAAGCAGCCCCGCCAGCCCTGGCGCTTCACGGTGGACGGAGGAGAGCCTTTTGCGTTTGCCGGCATCTGCACCCGCAAGGAGTGGGAGGACCCCGAGGACCGGGGCTTCGACGACGGCTGGCTCTACAGCTGCACGATCGTCACCACGACGCCGAACGATGTCGTCGCCAAGGTGCACGACCGGATGCCGGCGATCCTGCCCAGCGCTGAGGCGGAGGCGGCCTGGCTGCGTCCCGACCCCGAGGTCGAGGACGCGGTGGCGATGTGCGCCCCGTTGCCCGCGAGCCGC
Organism: Solirubrobacterales bacterium; assembly: GCA_036525295.1. GTDB lineage: Bacteria > Actinomycetota > Thermoleophilia > Solirubrobacterales > 70-9 > VRUE01. Next base: position 3,535 of record DATDAQ010000050.1, read on the forward strand.
ATGGAGGGCGTCCCCGCCAACCCGAAGCTGAACAAGGTCGGCAAAGGGATCGAAGGCCCGGAGCTGCTGGTCGCGCCCTAGCCCAGGGTGCCGGCGGTATGGACCGTCGCCGAGCCTGCCGCGGTCTCGATCGTGCACGAGATGCGCGCGGCGGGGGTGACCGTGGTGCGCCAGATCGAGACGAAGGGGAGGCTCAGCGCTTCCTTGGGCCGCCCGCTGGGGAAGCCCAGATGCCAGGCCTGGCGCCCGATCCGGTAGGGCGCCCACTCGACGACTATTCCCGGCTCCCTCGTGTAGCGGGCGCTGATCACGTCGCCGATTTCGACCGAGGCCAGTTCGGCGCTGTGGGAGCTGAACTCGACCAGCGAGGTGTCGTTGACTTCCTGTTCGGCGAGGTCTTCGCTGGAGCGCGGGTAGGAGGCGCGGCTGTCATGGGTCTTGGCGACGATCGTCCGCTTCGGCACCGAGATGGCGCAGATGAGCCGGCCGTGGCCGATCGCCGATCCGGCGTCGATCGTAAGCAGCGCCGAGGAGCGGAAGAGGGTGAACTCGCCGGCATTCGGTTCGGTGGAGCGGATCTGCCCTTCGGAGAGCGTCATGCGCCCGCCTCCCGGGATCTCGACCGGCTTCGGGTCGGGCATTCGCGTTTCCTCGACCCATTCCAGCGTCGCCGCGCCGAGCGGCTTGTCCGTGCTCAGCAGTGCCGCCGCGACGGTGGCCAACAGGCCGACCGCGATCACGATCAGCGCTCCCCGCGGCGGTCGGTTCCGGTTCTCGCTGGTCATCGGCCGCGACAGTATTGGAAGCGGGGGCGGAATCGCCGCCCTGGGCAGCGGGAGATACGCCCCCGGCCGAACACAATGCGAACCTCATGACGGCCAAGATAGGCGGCGATAAATTCTCGCTTGTTCACGGCGATGCGACGCTGCCAAGGCAAAATAGGCCAGATCCGTGGACACGTTTGAAATCCGCCCGGCAGACCCCTTAGACGAAGACGTGAGCGGCTTGGTCCGGCTCCATCTGGAGTTCGGACGTGCGTCTAGTCCGCCTGAGGACGCCCACGCCCTAGAGGTCGACGAGCTGCTCGACCCGTCGATCATGCTGTTCGCGGCTCATTCCGACGACGAAGTACTTGGCGTCGGGGCCCTCAAGGAGATCGATGGAGATCATGCCGAGATAAAGACGATGCATACGGTTGAGGGGGCCCGCGGGCGGGGAGTCGGACGGGCGATGCTCGATCACCTGCTGGCGGAAGCACGCCACCGTGGCTATCGCCGCGTCAGCCTGGAGACGGGATCGATGGAGGTCTTCGCGCCTGCCCGATCTCTGTATCGCGGTGCAGGGTTCGCTCCCTGCGACCCGTTCGGCGAATATCGATCAAGTCCCAACAGCGTGTACATGACGCTCTGGATCGACGAAGCTGTCTGAATTCGATTTGCCCGGAGTGCGGTTCGACCACCATCAGGTCCGCCCCAGCTAACGCGCCCGGCAGGATTCGAACCTGCGGCCTCCGCCTCCGGAGGGCGGCGCTCTATCCAGCTGAGCTACGGGCGCTCGAGCGCCAGTCTAGATGCTGGCCCCGTGGCGGGTTCGGGGTTCTGCTCAAGCGTATGGGCAGGGACGCCAGGGCCCCTCCCCA
>DATDAQ010000051.1:0-38905 GCA_036525295.1 Solirubrobacterales bacterium
ACAAATGCCGGGCTAATTAGCCCGGCATTTTGAGTATCCGCCCGTCGGAGGGTGGCCCCTCCCCGCCTTCGTTGCTCCCAAAGACGCTTGAGTCTCGCGCGCCTCAGCGCGTCACACTTGCGCTGCGAGCTTCTAGTGTCGAGGCATGGTTGTCGCTGGAACTATTGCGAGCCAGTTCGCGGGGGCGCTCGGCTTGATGGGAGCCGCGATCGCCGTTTGTGGTTTTGTGGCTCACGCGGGTCCGGCTCTCGCCGGATCCGGTGAAAAAAGGCTGCGGGACGCCACGGTTACTGGGGGTCTTTTCGGTTTGGGACTTGCAATCTTTGTAATCGTTTTGTCTGCGCTGATGAGCTAAGCTCGGCTCATGAGCGAATCCCGTGCACTCATTCTCGTATTCGCGATCTTCTCGCTCGCGGTGGTCGGTGCATATCTCGGCTTGACCTTTGCACACGCGAAAATCGAGGTGCTGACGGCAACGATCGTCGTGATCGGGTGTCTGGGCGCCCACATCGTCTCCCGGGTGATCATGCATTACGCCCCGCCCGAGGAGAGGCATCGCTGATCCGGAGGCTGGTTTGGATGTGCTGTCGCGACGCTATTCGCGAGACGTGCGGCTGCCTGGTCCCACTGGGGGCAGGGGACGGCCGGGGACGCCGGGGGGCCTGAGTCCTGGGGGTGTCGTCTGGCAGGCCGCCGCGTTCAGGGGACCGGCCAGGAGGAAGACCCCGGCGGGGTTGACCCGGAGTACCGGCACGGCTGCGCCGTCGCCTGCGGTCCAGGCGATCTGGGGCGGTGGGAACGGCGAGCCGGGGTCTTCCGGTGTGATGACGACCGCGTCGAACCGCCCGCTGTCGATCCGTTCGCGCCAGCGCCTGCAGCTCTCGATCTGGGTCAGCCCGCCGTGGGGCTGGGGTTCGCCGAGGTAGCGCACTTCGTTGCTGAGGTCCTCTCCATAGAGGACGTACTGGCCGTAGGCGGCGGGGGTGCCGACGATGCCGATCCGCATCCCCCGCTGGTCGCGCGCCCAGGTTTGGATCAGCTTCCACTGGTTCGAGGCCCGGAAGCCGGGGTTGTCCAGCGAGGGCGCCAGGTCGGATCGGTACCGGTTGTCGAAGTAGTGACGCTGGGTGGGATATCCGACGACCGCGACGACCGCCAGCAACGACGCGATCGCCAGTGCTCGGCGTCCCTTGCCGGGTCCACTCATGAGCCAGATCGGCACCGCAACGGCCAGCGCCCCGATCGCGATCGCAAGCAGCGGTTGTGGCTGTATCCACTCGGTCGAGGCGATCGAGGCGACGAGGATCAGGAGGGCATAGGCGGGGGTCAGTACTCGCCGTGCCATCCACCGCGTCTCGCAGAGCGGTAGGAGGACCAGCCCGATCGCGATGCCCGGCGCGGCGTAGCGCAGGTTGGACGCGAACCCGTAGGGCCCGCCATCCGGGCCGGAAGCCGAGATTGGGTTGAAGGCGTGCGCGACGAGCGTGGCCGCCCCGGTCAGCGCGAGCATCCGGATCAAGGGGCTATGGCGGCGCCGCAGGCCGAGGACGATTCCGGCGACGGCGGCGAAGAGGACCACGAACCAGAGCGGTCCCAGGGTCTCGGAGAAGCCCGGGAGGAAGTAGTGGGTCCAGGCATGACGATCTGCGACGTACTCTGCGATCGAATGCGCCGGGCGGGGGTAGAGCGCTTCCTGGTTCGGCCCGGGCAGTGGCCCCGCATTCAGCCATGGCAGGGGGTTGCCGGCCTGGAGGAGATTGCGCAGGTACCAGAGGCCACCCGTCGTCGCCAGGCCACCGAGCCAGATCGCCGCCCGCCGACCTATGCCACCTCTCTCGCCCGAGAGGAGGAGGCCCATGGTCATAACGCCGACCGGGACCAGCATCGTCACCTTGGCGCCGATTGCCAACCCCGCGGCCAGAGCGGCCACGGCGAGCGGGCCCGGGGCGATCGCAAGTGGGCTTCGCCGCTCCTTTGCACCCGTGCCACCCGCGCTCGCCTGGCCGTTGAAGAGGACGGCGATCGCGGCGAGCAGGCAGGCGAGGGCGACGATGTCGCTCGGCGCGTTGCCGGCCTGGACCAGCATCATGTCGGAGTCGACGACGACGGCGGTGCCGAGCAGGGTCGCCGCGGCAAGGCCGAGGGGCCGCCCGATGCACCAGGCGGCGAGCAACGCGACTCCCATCCATCCGAAGTTGAGCAGTGGTGAGATCAGGTCGTTGCCAAGTACGACCATTCCAATCGAGTGCAGAAGCTCCGAGTTGAGTGGGTAGTACCAAACGGCCAGCTTCAAAGGGTCGGTTTGCAAGAGGCCGGCGACCGAGCCGGTCTGGGCGAACCAGGCGGCGAAGGGAAGGTGGTACCAGGTGCTGTCCTGCCGGTAGATCCCGACGTCGAGGCTGTGCAGGACCGGCCCGGCCCAGTGCACTGCCGTAAGCATCGCCGCGGCCGCGGCGATGCCCAGGCAGAGCCTCCCCGCCGGTGGTCCTGGCGGGGAGGGGCCGGCGACCCGGGGCAACCGCGAAACGTGTAGGCCCAGCGCGGTCGAAACCGAGGCGATCATCAGTGTGGGGGTGGTCAGCAGGCCGAGGAGACCGAGAAGCTCGGCCGTGACGATGGTCAGGGAGAGGCCTAGGACGATCGTCCCCAGGATCGCCGGCGCGCCCTGCCAGCCCGGCAGCAGGACCGAGCGCAGGTAGCCGGCGCTGATCGCGAAGGCCGCAATCAGTACGCCGAGGCAGAAAATACCGCTCAGGTAGTCGCCGCCGGCCATCTAAGTGCAACTGATATAAGAACCCTGTCCGGGAAGGTCAAAAGCCAGGCAACGCTAGTTGAGATGCGGCTGTCGGGGAATCTCGCGTGAAAGGGTGGGCATGGGAATCGAGTCTCGACCAGCTCGAAGCCGTCGAGTGATGTTCGCAACCGTGGCCCTGGCGGCGGTCTCCGGGCTGGCGCTGCTGGCGATATCGATGAGCGAATCCGGCCGGGCCGCCTTTCCCGGCGCCGATGGCAGGGTCGCCTACTCCTACGGCGATGGCTACTCGGGTTCGATCTGGTCGGTGGATGCGAACGGTTCCTCGCCGCTCAGGCTCACCACGGGGAGCAACGACTACGCCCCCTCGTACTCGGCAAACGGCGGCAGGGTTGCCTTCGAACGGGAAAACGGCATTGCGGTGATGAATGCGGACGGCACCGGGCAGACGCAGCTTCTGTCCGGGAATTACTCCAGCTCCTCCGAACCGCCCGAATGGCAGAGCGACTTCCAAAACCCCGAAGAACCCTCGGAAACCATTCCGTTCGTCAAGATCCAGACCTTCACCGAAGCGTGGCACATATTTTCCAACCCCTCCTTTTCTCCGGACGGCACTCAGCTCGTCCTCAGCGAGAGAAGTGGTGAATTCATCTACACGCTGACCTGTGCGGTCGCGGAAGACGAAGACCCGGAATGCCTCAGCGGCTACCAGGAGGGCCACTACTTCTATGACGAAGAATGCATCGACTGCGAGTCGCGCATAATCACGGTCAGCGCTTCCTCCGGCGCCCAGATAGCCGAGATCGCGCCCCCTTCGAGTTCGCACCAGGATTACGAACCGACGTTCTCCTCCGGGGGGGCGATTGCGTTCAGTCGCTGGGATTACTCGTCGGGGAAAACCCCGATTTACGTCGTCAGCTCGCCCGGCGCCGCGCCGGTCAAAGTCACCAACGGGCCGTATGACTCCGCGCCCGATTTCTCGCCGGACGGCACGCGGGTCGCCTTCATTCGCGACGGGGATGAGGTCGGCATCGTCGGCGTGGGAGGTGGGCCGCTGACGGCGCTCCTGATACCGAACCCGGCGGGCGTCAAATACAGCTACCTGGAATCGGTGGCTTTCTCCCCCGACGGCTCGAAGCTCGTACTGGCGCGCAGGCTGAACCCAGTCGCCGGCAAATCCGAACACGGCATCTACACGATGGGAGTCGACGGCTCGGGCCTGGCCAAGGTCGTGGACGGGTCCGGCCCCGACTGGCAACCGATCGCGCTACCGACTCCCCAGTCGGCTCCGATCCCGTTCAAAGGCAAATCGGCCAAAGGCAAGGTAAAGCTCGGCAAGAACGGCAAGGGCTCGATCGGCACCATTGCCTGCGGCAGCTCGCCGTGCGTGCTCAAGGTCGTCTCGGCGAAGCTGACTTCAGGCAAAAAGACCTGCGCGGTCAAGGTCAAGCTGCCAAAACGGCTTGCCCCGGGCGAGGGCGCCAGGGTTCGAGTCAAGGTCGCAGGAAGGTGCCTGGCCGCCTTGAAGAGGCTCGGCAAGGGCTCCCTGATCGTCAGGGTCCGGGTGAGCGACGCGCTCGACACGAGGATGCTGACGCTGAAGTCGACCCTGACCGCAGGCACGAACAAGAAGCACGGCAAAAAATAGGAAGAACGAAATGCAGATCGTGTCTTCAGCGGCTCGACGTCACCGCGTTGCGCTCACATCGGTGGTTTTGGCCGCGTGCCTCGGGCTTGCGGCCTTGGCGATCTCGATGAGCGATCGTGGCGATGCGGCGTTTCCTGGCGCAAACGGCAAGGTGGCGTATGCCTCGGGCGATTCCTATTCCTACTCGAGTGCGGCAATCTGGTCCGCCAATGCGGACGGGGGCTCTCCGGCGTTGCTGGCGATGGGCGACGGCGTTTCGGCTCCGTCCTATTCCTCCGACGGTTCCAGGATTGCCTTTGACAGGGAAAGTGGCATCGCGGTGATGAGCGCGACCGGCGCAGGGCTCAAGCAGCTTCTGGTTGGCAGCGATTCGCTGTCGTTCCAGACCAAGTGGGAAGAGGACTACGTCGATCCTTACTCGGGCAAAACGGTCCCGATGGTAAGGATCCAGACCTCCGTCGACGAATGGCAGACTTTCGATCACCCGTCGTTCTCACCCAACGGCTCACAGCTTGTCGTCTCCGAAGCCAGCGGGAAACGCACCAACCGGAGCATCTGCGCGGTCGAAGCTCTGAACGAACAGACGTGTCTCGGCTGGGGCGATCCAGATGCCTACTTCGACTACGAATACAGCTGCACCCTGTGCGGGTCCCATCTGGTTTCGATCGACTCCCAGACCGGTGGCCAGATCGGGGCGCTTACGTCGCTGGTGGGCGATCGAAGGGACACCAAGCCGGCCTACTCCGCCGACGGGAAGATCGCCTTCTCTCGCGTCGGCTCGGGTGGGTCGTCGATCTTCGTCATCGATGCCCCGGGGGACGCGCCGCGGCGCGTGACGACAAGCCAGTCCGATCGCGCCCCCGACTTCTCACCGGACAGCTCGAAGATCGTCTTCAGCCACGGGTACGCCGAGATCGGGATGGTCGGTGTCGGGGGAGGCGTCGTGCAGCTCCTTCCAGTGCCCGCCCTGCCGGAAGGCTCCGGCGGCTACGTCAACTCTCCCGCCTTCTCTCCAGACGGCTCGCGGATCGTGCTCCGGCGGGCGGTCTATGGCTCCGGAGGGAAAGACGAAACCGGCCTCTTCACCATGGCTCTCGACGGTTCCGGGTTCACCCGGATCGCCGCCGACGGCTACGCGCCCAGCTGGCAGGCAGTGGCTCCCCCGCCGCCACCGGGAACACGCGCCAGGGCAAATGTGAGGAAGGGGAAGATCAGGCTCAACAAAAAAGGCAGGGCGAAGATCGGGACGATCACCTGCGGCGGCACTCCCTGCACGCTCAGGGTCCTCTCGGCGACTCTGAAAGCCGGCAAGGCGTCGTGCCACCAGGTGCGAACGAGGCTCAGGAAAAGCCTTGCCCCGGGGAAACGCGCCAGGCTAGGAGTCAAGGTGTACGGCAAATGCCTCGCCATCCTGGAAGAGGAGGGCAAGGGCCGGCTGGTCGTCAGGGTACGGGCCAGAGATGCGCGCGGCAAGAAGGTGCTGACGCTGAAAGCGACCGTGGTTCCCCCCGGGGGGGAGAAAGAGAAGCCCCGCGGGAAATAGCCCCCGCTACAGCGTGCGCGGCTCCTGGGTGGGCACGGCGGCGGTGCTGCCGCTCATCCTCGGGGAGCTCGAGAGCTGGGGGCTGAGGATGGTCGCGCTGCGCCGCTGAGAGGGCGGTGCGAGGGTCCATTGCTCGCAGCCGGCGAACGCCTCGTCGAGGCGCTTTGCCATCGTGCTCCTGGGCCGTTCCTGGTCGAAGATTTCCTTGGACATAGGTCTCCGTCCTGTCGGGGGGGTTGCGACAGGATGCCCTCCGGGTCAGACGAAAAACATGCAAGCTGCGAAAAAGAACGCGCAGCTTGCGAGTTTGGCTTCAGTTTGCGGTGACGAACGAGGCGATCTCGTCAGCCAGGCGTGCGGGCTGATCTAGCGGAACGAAGGTCTTCGAGTTGGGAATCTCGACGATGCGTGCGTTGGGAACGTCAGCGGCCAGGCGCTTGGCGTACTTGATCGGGAAGAGACGGTCGCCCGGGGCCCAGGTGAGCAGAATCGGCATCTCCGAGGTCTTGAGCTTCTCGGCTGCCTCCAACGTGTAGCGATTGCTCATCCCGATCGTCACCTTTTTGAGGTCGTGTTTGACGCCGGGGTCGTGCAGCCCCGGTTCCATCCAGGAGGCGATCAGCTCGGGCGGGATCGGGTCCTTCGTGAACGGGCGGAAGGCGGCGCGCGCCACGGGGCCGATCCGGAAGGGAACTCCGAGCGCGGCCATCCCACCCGGCAGCTTGGCCAGTGGCACGAGAGCCTTGAAGATCCCCGGCGGGAAGTTCTCGTGGGTGTCGCAGTTGGTCAGTACGAGGCGTCCGATCCGCTGCGGGTGCCTGGTCACGAGCACCTGCGACATCGCGCCGCCGGAGTCGTTGCCGACGATCGTCACGTCCTCGAGGCCGAGCGCCTCGAGGAAGCTGTCGACGATCGCGGCGATCCCGTAGGGCGTCAGGTCGGCCTCGGGATCCATCGCTATCTGCTGCGAGCCGATCGGCCAGTCGGGGGCGATGCAGCGGCAGCGGTCCGAGAGTCGGTCCACCACCCCGTCCCAGAGGCGTCCGTCTACGAGGTAGCCGTGGACAAAGACGACCGGCTTGCCCTCGCCGGCTTCGCGGTAGCGGATGCGTCCGGCGGGAAGCTCGACTTCGTGACGCTGGTCTGGGGGGCTCATTGCGATCTCCTTTGCGGTTTGTTTCCGGCCGACGCGGGCGGTAAGTTACATACAGACAGTATGAATGTCAAACGCACCCAGACGGAGCGCTCGGAGGCGACTCGCGAGGCGTTGATCGCGGCGGCTCGGATCCTCTTCGCCGAGCACGGCTACGCCGGAGTCGGCACGGAGGAGATCGTCCGAGCCGCCGGGGTGACCAGGGGAGCGCTCTACCACCACTTCGACGGCAAGCTCGAGCTCTTCGCCGCCGTCTACGAACGGATAGAGGCCGAGCTTGCCGAGCGGATCGCCGCCGGGGCGCTCGCCGCCAACGCGGACTCGCCGCTCGAGGCGATGCGGGCGGGCGCCGAGATGTTCTTGGCTGCCTGCACGGAGCCCGAGGCGCAGCGGATCGTCCTCCTCGATGGACCTTCAGTGCTGGGCTGGGACCGCTGGCGGGAGATCGCCGCGGAGCACGGCCTGGGCTTGATCGAAGCGAGCCTGCAAGCAGCGATCGACGCCGGCGCTATCGAGCCCCAGCCGGTGCGGGCTCTGGCCCACGTTTTGATGGGCGCACTTGATGAGGCTGCGATGCTGGTCGCCCGCGCCGAGGACGCGGAGACCGCCCAGGCCGAGGTCACCCGCGCTCTAGACCTCCTTCTCGACGGCCTCAGTCGCCGCTAGACCCCTACCGCTCGACGGCCTCGACCTCAGACACTTCTGGGACTGGCGGAACCGCGGGGTGGGCGAGGCGGCGCGACTCCTTCTGGGCGTACATGCGCACGTCCGCGAGCTGCATCGCCTCGGAGGGGTTGGATGCCTCGTCCGGAACCGTGGCGGCTCCCCAGGAGGCGCTCACCTCGACCCCGTGGTTGCTCGCCGTGAGGCCTTCCGCCGCGCGCTTCGTCACCGCGTCGACGACCTCCGCTGAGCCGTTCACCACCACACAGAACTCGTCGCCACCGATCCGGTACGCGGCCCCGGCATCGCCGACGGCTGCCTTCAGCCCCTGACCCAGGCGCCCCAGCAACTCGTCTCCCGCGGGATGGCCGAAGCTGTCGTTGTAGCGCTTGAAGCCGTTGAGGTCGAAGAGGATCAGCGTCACCCGAAGTCCCTCGGTGGCGTGCTCGCAGGCGTTCTCGAAATCGACCTGCATCGCACCCCGGTTGCCGATACGCGTCAGCGAATCCGTCCGGACCTGCTCTAGCAGCGCCCTGTTCTCGCGGACGCTCAACGCAAGCCGGACGATCACAGCGAGCATCGTCGCCGCCCAGAGCATCGTCGTGAGGCTGCTGGTGGCGCTCATGTGCTGCATCCCGAAGAGGCCGATCATCACCGTGGCGAAGATGGCCGGGACCATCAGCTCGCGCCGGTTTCCCAGGAGTTCGGGCTCGATTCGCGCGGCGCTCGGCTGCCAGAGGATGGCGCCGATGCACGTTGCCGAGATCAGGTAGATGGGATCGATCCAGTTCCCCGGTGGGACGAATCCGCCGGTGGCCTGGACCGTGTAGGCGATGTCGGCGACGACCATCGCCGCTAGGCCTGCAAGCAGCAGTGACCAGGTCCGGCCGGGATGCCAGCCGGTAAGCGCGACCACGCCGACGATCATCGCCAGCATCCCGATGTCGCCGAGCGGATAGGCGAGGGAGGTGGCCACTTCGAGCGTGGTTCCCGTGGTCCGATCGGCGACGAAATCGAAGACGAAGGCGGCACCGAGCGCGGCGGTGCCGAGCGCGGCGATCGCACCGTCGGTCCAGAGGCGCCAGTCGATCTCATGCGCTCTGGCGCGGACGAGCAGCACGAGACCCGCGTAGGCCAGGGGGTAGAAGGCCAGGTAGCCCACGTCGGCGGGAGAGGGATAGGGAGCTTCGGGGTTGTCGAGGATGTAGGCAGTCCAGTAGATCTCGCTGGCGGCCCAAACGAGGATCGCCGCACCGATCAGCAGCCAGGCGGCACGCTCGGACGGGACGGACCGCGACCTCAGCAGGCAGGCGATGCCCGCCGCGAGGACCACCGCGTCGTAGAGCTCTCCTCCCGCGAGGTCGTCGAGGTTGCTGCCGCCGACGCCGAGCCAGTTGTGCAGGATGACCAGTGCGGTGCCGCCGAGGAGGACCGCCGCGAGCGCGAGTCGCAGGGCCCGCGACAAGGGCGAGGAGGTCTTGTTCGGCTCGTGGGTCTCCACCTACCGACTATCGGCAGCGTGGCGGGAATCCCCAACCCTGGAAGGGCCAAATGCGCGCGTCATCTAAACTTCTGTCGGATGAAAGCCGGAATCCACCCCGAGTACACCCTCGCCAACGTGCATTGTTCCTGCGGGAACCAGTTCTACACCCGTTCGACGCAGGCGGATCTTCACGTCGAGCTTTGCTCGGAGTGCCACCCGTTCTACACCGGCAAGCAGAAGCTGGTCGACACCGGTGGCCGGGTCGAGCGCTTCCAGCGACGCGCCGCGAAGCACGCCAAGGCCGGGAAGTAGCCCGTGAGCCCAGAGCTGGGCTCCCCGGAGGCTGAGGTGCCGTCGTCCGGCAACGGAGCGGACCCGCTGCGCATGCCCGATGGCGCCCTGGTCGCCAAGCGCGACGCGCCCGTCGGCGGTCAGGCCGTGCTGGAGGGCGTGATGATGCGCGGCATCTCGGTTTGGGCCGTCGCCGTGCGCAATCCCGAGGGCGAGGTCGAGATCGAGTCCGAACCGATCAAGCCCTGGGCACAGCGGCACCGGCTCTGGCGTCTCCCCGTGCTGCGCGGCGTCGTCGCGCTGGGCGAGTCGCTGAAGATCGGCTTCCGGGCGCTGGGCATCTCGGCCAACGCCCAGCTGGAGGAGGACGAGAACGGGGAGAAAGAAGAAATAGGGGGCTGGATCTGGGCGCTGACGATCGCCTTCTCGATGGTCCTCGCGGTCGGGCTCTTCTTCGTCGTGCCCGTCGGCCTCACCAGCCTGATCAAGGACCAGCTCGGCTCGGCCTTCCTCTTCTGGCTGGTCGAGGGGGTGCTGCGCACGGCGATCTTCATCGGCTACATCGTTGTCATAAGCCGCCTGCCCGACCTGCGCCGCGTCTTCGAGTACCACGGCGCCGAGCACAAGACGATCTCCTGCTACGAGGCCGAAGACGAACTGACGCCGGCGCGCGCCAAGCTCTACTCGCGCCTGCACCCGCGCTGCGGAACCAGCTTCCTGCTGATCGTCATGGTGCTGGCGATCTTCGTCTTCGCGCCGCTCGGCCTGCCCGCTTGGTACTGGCTGCTGGCCTCGCGCATCCTCGGCATCCCGCTGATTGCCGGGCTCTCCTACGAGGTGATCAAGTGGGCGGGCAAAAACCGCCGCAAACGCTGGGTGAGGGCGGTGATGTGGCCCGGGCTGATGCTGCAGAACCTGACCACGCGGGAACCCGACGAAGAGCAGCTGGCGGTGGCGATCGCGGCGCTCGAGAAGGTGCTGGCTGAGGAGTCGCCTGAGGCCGCGGCTTCGGAGCAGCAGATAGAGATCGTCGCCTAGCGCACCGGCGCGCGGGTCCTGTCACAGGGGGAGGGGGGCACTGCGGGCGGGCCACGGTCCGTCCTCGACCCCCCTCCCCCTGTGCCACCCGCGCGAGGAGCGGTGGCGCGCAGCTAAGGTTGGCCGGACGTGATCGAGCAACTTGCAGAGCAGATCGAGGCGCGGTTCGCTGAGTTGGAGCAGCAGATGTCTGACCCGGCCGTTATCGGCGATCGCGAAAGGTATGCGGAGGTTGGGCGGGAGTATCGGGAGCTTCAATCTGCTCATGTGTTGGTGGCTGAGTACCGGACGCTGAAGGACGATTTGGAGGGGGCTCGGGAGCTGTTGGCGGAGGACGGGGAGGACCCGGAACTGCGGGCGCTGGTCGAGGAGGCGCCGGGGCGGATTGGGGAGCTCGAAGAGGAGATTCGGCTGGCGATGGTCGAACGGGACCCCAACGACTCGAAGAACGTGTTGGTGGAGATCCGGGCAGGGACGGGTGGGGACGAGGCGGCGCTCTTCGCCGGCGATCTCTACAAGATGCTGACCCGCTACGCGGAGGAGCGCGGCTTTGCCACCGAGGCGCTCTCGCAGTCGAGCGCCGAGGTCGGCGGCTTCAAGGAGGTGACCTTCGCGATCAAGGGCGAGGGCGCCTACTCGATCTTCAAGTACGAGGGCGGCACGCACCGGGTCCAGCGGGTACCCGAGACCGAGTCGCAGGGGCGGATACACACCTCGACCGCGACCGTGGCGGTGCTGCCCGAGGCCGAGGAGGTGGAGGTCGAGATCGACCAGAACGACCTCCAGATCGACGTCTACCGATCCTCGGGACCGGGTGGGCAGTCGGTCAACACGACCGACTCGGCGGTGCGGATCACGCACAAGCCGAGCGGGATCGTCGTCTCGATGCAGGACGAGAAGTCCCAGCTCCAGAACAAGGAGCGGGCGATGCGGGTGCTGCGGGCGCGGCTCTACGAGCGCGAGCTGGCCGAACAGCAGGCGAAGATCGCCTCCGAGCGCAAGGCCCAGGTGGGCAGCGGCGAGCGCTCAGAGAAGGTGCGCACCTACAACTTCCCCCAGGGCCGGGTGACCGACCACCGGATCAAGCACACCTCGCACAACCTCGATGGCGTCCTCGGCGGGGCGCTGGCGGAGTTCACCGATGCCCTGGCGGCCGAGGAGAAGCGACAGCGCCTCGAGACCGCAGCGGTCGGGTGACGCGCGACGCGCTGAGCGCGGCGGTCGACGCTCTGCGCGCCGCCGGAATCGGCGAGCCGCGGCTCGACGCAGAACTGTTGCTCTGCGAGGCGACCGGATGGGACCGTGCCCGCCTCGCCGCGAATCCCGACGAGGAGATCCCACCCACAGCGGCGCGGCGGTTCGGCGAGACGGTTCGGCGTCGGCTGCGGCGGGAGCCGGTTGCCTACATCACCGGCTGGAAAGGCTTCCGGCATCTCGAGCTGGCGGTCGACCCGCGTGTCTTGATCCCGCGGCCCGAGACCGAGCTGCTGGTCGAGCTTGCGCTGAAGACACGGCCGCGCCGGGTCCTCGACGTCGGCACCGGCTCCGGCGCGATCGCCCTGGCGATCGCCGGCGAGCTGCCGGACTGCGAGGTGGTCGCCACGGATACCTCCTCGGCGGCGCTTGAAGTCGCCCGGGCCAATGCCGAGCGGCTCGGCCTGTCAGAGCGGGTCGAGCTGGTCGAGGGGACGCTGCCCGACTCGGGCGAGTTCGACCTCGTCCTCGCCAACCTTCCCTACGTCAGCGAGGCCGAGTGGGGCGCCCTCGAGCCCGAGGTGACCGAGTGGGAGCCCCGCGAGGCGCTGCTGGCCGGCCCCGACGGCCTCGACGCGATCCGCGCCGCTATTGCCGCCCTTGCCGCCCTTGCGTCAGATAGCGGTCGCAGTTCCTCCCGGTATGCGGCGGAAAGTGCGACATCGTTGGCGTCGGTGATTGCGCTGGAGGTGGGGGAGGGGCAGGCGGCAGCCGTTGGCGAAATGTTGCTGGAGGCCGGTTTTGGCTCGGTCGAGACGCGCTCGGACCTGGCGGGGATCGAGCGGGTCGTGGTGGGGCGGCCGTGACCGAGGTCGTCTCGATCGAGCGCGACGGGGCGGACGCAGCTCGCTCGGCGCTGGAACGCTGCATCGCTGGCGGGGGAGTAGCCGTGTTCCCCGCCGATGGGCTCTATGGCCTCGCCTGCGATCCGCTCGACGCACAGGCAATCGCGCGCATCCACGAGATCAAGGGTCGCGACGACGGCAAGCCCTCCGCCGTCCTCTACTTCTCGCCGCTGGCGATGCGCGAGCTGGTCGCGGGTCTGGGGGACCGCACCCGGGCGGCCGTGGGGGCGCTGCTGCCGGGCCCGGCGACCCTCGTCGTCGCCAACCCGGAGAGCCGCTATCCGCTCGCCTGCCGCGAAGACCCCGGGCGCCTCGGCGTCCGCCTGATCGAGGGCCCGCTGGCCGGCGCGATGTGCCCGCTCTTCCAGACCTCGGCGAACCGGAGCGGCGAGCCGGCCCCCTCGGACTTCGCGGACGTGCCTCGCGCGATCTGCGCCGGGGCCGATCTCGCCATCGACGGCGGCGCCCTCACCGGCCTGCCCTCGACCGTGGTCGACCTGACGGATTTCGACGATGCCGGGGAGTGGAGGGTTCTCAGGACCGGTGGACTGAGCCCGGCGGAGCTCCGCATGCGCCTGGCGAGCCTAACGCCCCGTTAACCGACCGTCGTTGCAGCGGAAAGTACGCTGACCTTGATGAGCGGCGGGAGTGGGAGTCTTCCGGTACGGGCGAATCGACGGCGGGAGTCGCGGTCGTGAGCCGAGCGTTGCTGCCCGCCAAGTCCGCCTTCGAGCAGGTGGGGGAGATGATGATCCTCACCGCGAAGACGATCGTCTCGGCGGTGCGCCCTCCCTACCCCTACGGCGAGGAGCTGGTCTGGCAGTTCCTCTTCGTGCTCAAGCTCTCCTGGTTCCCGCTGCTGATCTCGACCTTCGCGCTCTGCCTCGGCGCTCCCGGCCTGCAGGCGGCGGGTGTGCTCTCGCTGTTCGGCGCCCTCGACCGCCTCGGTGGCTTCTTCGTACTGACCGCGATCCGCTGGATCGGCCCTCTGGTGACCGCCGTCGTCGTCGCCGGCGTCGCCGGAACGGCGATCACGGCCGACCTCGGAGCTCGCAAGATCCGCGAGGAGCTCGACGCCCTGCAGGTGCTTGGGGTCGATCCCGTCAAGAACCTGGTCGTGCCGCGCTTCCTGGCGTTGATGGTCATCACCGGGTTGCTTGACATCTTCGCGATCGTCTTCGGGCTCACCGCCGGCATCGCTGCCGAGCTCCTCTACAAGCAATCGCTCGGGGGCTTCTTCGCGACCCTCTTCGCCAACGCCTCGATCACCGACATCTGGGGCTCGATTCTGATGTGCACGATGTTCGGCGCGATCATCGCCGTCGTCTGCTCCTTCAAGGGGATGACCGCATCCGGCGGCGCCGAGGGCGTCGGCCGCGCGGTCAACCAGGCGGTGGTGATCGCCCTCGTCGCGGTCTTCTTCTTCAACTTCGTCTTCACCGCGATCCTCCTCGCCACCAATCCCGAACTGCAGAGCATCCGATGAGGGCCAAGGAAGCGATGATCGGGTGGCTCGACGTCCCTCGCGAATGGCTCGACGCCTTCGGCGAGATCGCCCGCTTCGGCTCGCGCGTCGCCGGTCACGTCTACTCGGGCCGGGTGCTTCGCTACTTCGGTGAGAGCCTGCGCCAGGCCGGGATCCTGATCCTCGGCTCGGCGATCGTGATCTGGGCCTTCGTCTTCATCCTCGGCCTGCAGTGCGGCCTTCAGGGCGCCTACTTCAACCGCTCGATCGGCGCTCCTTCGCTGGCCGGCCTCTTCTCCGCCTACTGCGACCTGCGCGAGGGCCTGCCCTACGCGTTCGGCTACATCCTCTCCGCCAAGGTGGGCACGGGGATCGTCGCCGAGCTCGGCGCGATGCGGATCTCCGACGAGATCGACGCGCTCGAGGTGATGGGGATCCAGCCGGTCACCTTCCTCTGCGCCACCCGCCTGCTCGGGGCCTGGATCGCGATCCCGTTCCTCTACCTGGTCGGGATCGGCGTCGCCTACTTTGCCAGCTACTTCTCGGTGGTCCAGCAGGTCGGCGACGTCTCCTCGGGCGGCTACCTGCTGATCTTCTGGATGTACCAGGACCCTCTGGACCTCAGCTTCAGCCTGATCAAGGGGCTGGTGATGGCGACCGCGATCGTGCTCGTCGGCTGCTACTACGGCTACACCGCCTCCGGCGGCCCGGTCGGAGTCGGCACCGCGACGGCGCAGTCGATGGTGGTCAACATCATCCTCGTCCACATCATCGGAATGTTGGGCACAGTCGTCTTCTGGGGCTCGACCCCACGGGCCCCGATTGGGGGCTGATAGCCGCGATGTGTATTCGGTGCGTTGACCGGCGCAAATTTGTGACGGTGGAAGACCCATGGGTGCGGATGGTCCGTTCACGATCCGTGATAGATGGCCTCTGCGTCCACAGCTCCGCTCACGGATCTCGTCTCTGGGGCAGCAGGCGTCGTCGTGGTGCTCAGCGGGGTATTCGCCGGAATAGCCAGGGCCTACGCAGTCCTCTGCGGAGCGGATCCAGATCGCGTCGAGCGAGCGACTGCCGTTGGATTCCTGGTCGGTGCTGCGCTGGCGGTGGTGCTCCTCATAGGCGATCTCATGTGGAGCTAGGATGGTGAACGTGATCCGCAGATGGTCAATTCCCTTTGCAGTGATGGCGGTGGCCATTCTCGCGCTCGATGCGGTTTTGAATCTCGCTGGCGCTGGACCCAGTGTTTTTTTCGCAGCCATAACCGCGTTTGCGATCGCGGGCGGCTGCTATGTCGGTCGTCGCGTGGTGTCCGAAGACAAGCCCCAGCTTCAGAATCGCACCGACCGGCGGACGCGCGGGGCTTCTCTGTAGTCGGAACGTCCTACTCGTAGCAGTCGCGGGTCCGAATCCCGGCGTAGAAGACGCGACGAGGCCGGTGTATTTCGCGATGGACCCGCCTAGCAATGCTGTGGCCCGTCCCAGTAGGGGAGCCGCACGATCCGCACCGAGCGGTTGTTGCGCTCGTTCGACTCGAAGAGAAGGTTCTGCGGATCAACCCGCATGACGAAGGCGAAGCAGCCCCGCAGGCCGCTGACGTTGACCCACTGGCGATCGTAGGTCGAGGGGTAGATGTCCGACCAGCCCACGGAGGTGCCGAGGCGGACTCGCTGGCGCCCCGGGTCCTGGCTGCAGGCCGGGTAGACCCGGTGCCCCGGGGAGCGCCTCATCGCCCGGGTCCGCTCGAGGTCGCGGAAGCAGTAGAAGACCTTCGGCCCCTTGCGCACTCGCTCCAGCGGCTGCCGGTCCTCGCTCAGCGACCAGATCTCCATGCTGAGCGGGTCGTGCACCTTCCAGTAGGAGCCTCCGTACTCGTAGCCGACGCTGTAGAAGTGGAGCTTCGCCTCAGTGCGGAAGATGCTGACGCCGCCGCCGATCCGGTAGATGGCCTGGTTGGCCCGCATCCAGTTGCGCTTGTAGCGGAGCCCGCGCAGCTCCATCGGCCCCCGGCCGCGGGAGCGGATGTCGTTGCCTGCATGCAGCAGCGTCCCGCCTCCGTATCCGTATCCACCACCGCCGTGCTCGACGAAGAGGTCGGCGGCGGGGCCGACTCTCAGATCCGGGCAGAGGAGCGCCGCGGCTTCGGGTCCTTCGCAGGGGTTTTCGCCGGCCGCACCCGGGGCCGGGCCGGGGACGACAAGCGCCGCCAGGCAGAGAGCGGCAAGGCAAAGCGAGAGGCGGCGTCTCACCGGCCTCAGCCTATCCATGACCGTTGGTAATGTCGCCCACGATGGACGGCGTACCCGAGAACTTCCAAACGGCACCTCTCGCCGAGGTCGACCCGGCGATCGCCGCGGTGCTGGAAGGCGAGTTGAAGCGCCAGCAGGGCACGCTGGAGATGATCGCCTCGGAGAACTTCGTGCCCCAGGCGGTGCTCGACGCGGTCGGCTCGGTGCTAACCAACAAGTACGCCGAGGGCTACCCCGGGCGGCGCTACTACGGCGGTTGCGAGGAGGTCGACGTCGCCGAGCAGCTGGCGATCGACCGCGCCAGGGAGCTGTTCGGCGCCGAGCACGCCAATGTCCAGGCCCACGCCGGCGCCCAGGCCAACAACGCCGCCTACATGGCGCTGCTCAAACCCGGTGACACCTTCCTCGGGATGGCGCTCGACCACGGCGGCCACCTCAGCCACGGGATGAAGATCAACGTTTCCGGCAAGCTCTACAACCCGGTGCCGTACCACGTGCGCCGGGACGACCTGCTCGTCGACATGGACGAGGTGGCGCAGCTCGCCGAGGAGCACAAGCCGGCGCTGATCGTCGCCGGCTGGTCCGCCTACCCGCGCCAGCTTGACTTCGCCGCTTTCCGCGCGATCGCCGACTCGGTGGGGGCGAAGCTGATGGTCGACATGGCCCACTTCGCCGGCCTCGTCGCCGCCGGCGAGCACCCGAACCCGGTGCCGCATGCCGACGTGGTGACGACGACGATCCACAAGACGCTCTGCGGACCGCGCAGCGGCATGATTCTGAGCAAGGAGGAGCACGCCAAGGCGATCGACAAAGCGGTCTTCCCCGGCCAGCAGGGCGGGCCGCTGATGCACACCATCGCCGCCAAGGCGGTCGCCCTGCGGATCGCCGCCAGCGAGCAGTTCCGCCAGCGCCAGCGCCAGACGATCGCCAACGCGCAGGCCTTCGGCGCCGGCCTCGAAGCCAACGGGGTGCCCGTGCTCACCGGTGGCACCGACGTCCACCTGGTCCTGGTCGACCTCACCCCGACCGGCCTCGACGGCCAGACGGCTGAGGACCGGCTCGAAGCGGTCGGCATCACGGTCAACCGCAACGCGATCCCATTCGACCCGCGCCCGCCGATGAACCCCTCCGGCCTGCGCATCGGCACTCCGGCGCTGACCACCCGCGGCCTGGTCGAGGACGACATGACCGAGATCGCCTCGGTCATCGCGACGGCGCTCTCCGACGACTTCGATGGTCAGAAGGACACCCTCTCCGAGCGCACTCGCGTCCTGATGGACCGCTACCCGCTCTACCCGCAGCTCTCGCCCGCTTCGGTCTAAGGGCCTGAGCAAATAGGGTCGCCAGATGCTGGTCTGGGTCGATTGCACGGCGGCAGCTCATCCGCTGGTTCTGCGGCCGCTGATCGAGCGCTTCGAGGCGCGGGGGGACGAGGTGCTCGTCACGGCTCGCGAGTACGGCCAGACGCTGGGAGTGCTCGACCGGCTGGGCATCCCGTATGAGTCGGTTGGGCGCCACGCCGGCGCCTCTAGCCTGAAGAAGGGCGCGGCCCTCGCCGGCCGGTCGGCGGCACTCGCGCGGCTCGTCTGGAAACGGCGCCCAGACCTGGCCGTCGCGCACGGCTCGGTCGACCTCGCCGTGGTCTCTTCGCTCTACCGCATTCCCTCGGTGCAGATGCAGGACTACGAGTTCGCCGGCTGGCAGCGCCAGATCGCCTTCCGGGCGGCACACCGGGTGCTGGTGCCGGACTCGATCCCGCTCGAGCGGCTGCGGCGAGTCGGTGCCAGGGAGAGCAAGTTGGTCCGCTACCCGGGCCTGAAGGAGGAGTACTACCTGGCCGACTTCGAGCCCGATGCCGCGGTGCTGGACGAGCTCGGCCTCGATCGCGGGAAGGTGCTCGTCGTCCTCAGGCCGCCGCCCGAGACCTCCGAGTACCACGCTCGCAACGACCTCTACGGCGAGGCGATTAGCCACCTCGCGGCGGCCGGCACGGTGCAGGCGGTGGTGATCCCGCGCACCGAGCGCCAGGGCGCCGAGGTGCGGGCGATGGCGGCCGCCAACCTGATCGTCCCCGAGCGGGCGATCGACGCGCAGAGCCTGATCGCCCACGCCGATCTCGTGGTCAGCGCGGGGGGGACGATGAACCGCGAGGCGGTGGCTCTCGGCACGCCCGTCTTCACGACCTTCGCGGGGCGCATGGGAGGAGTCGACGAGGCCCTGATCGCGGAAGGGCGCATGCGCGTGCTCGGCGATCTGGCCGAGCTGCCGTTGCGCAAGCGTGAGACGCCGCTCGGCGTACTCAATCGCCGCGATCCCGAGCTGCTTTTCCAAGGTGCGCTCGGGGCTGTCGCAGACGTCAAGTAGCCTGAGCCGGCCCGCTCGCTCCGCGGGTTCCGCGAATGGCAGCGACAACCGACGCCATCCTCGCCTTTCTGCTCGCCGCAGCGGTCGCCTGGCTGCTGGTCCCATACGCCGAGCGGCTGGCCCACAGGATCGGCGCGATCGACCTGCCGAAGGAGCGTGGCCTGCATGACAAGCCGATGCCGCGACTCTCCGGCCTGGCGATTTTCGCCGGGGTCGAGGTGGCGGGCTGGATCTGGCTGCCCAGCGACGGCGAGACCCGTTCGATCCTGCTCGGCGCGGCGGCGATCGCGGCGGTCGGGGTGGTTGACGACGTGCGCGGACTCCCGGCGCTGCCCAAGCTGGCGGGCCAGGTCGGCGCGGCGCTGATCCCGGTGGCGGGTGGCGTCCGGGTCGACGTCCTCACCCTGCCCTTCGTCGGCGGCTTCGAGCTCGGCTGGCTCGCCTATCCGCTGACCGTGCTCGGCATCGTCGCCGTGGTCAACGTGATCAACTTCATCGACGGCGTCGACGGCCTGGCAGCCGGGGTTTGCGTTATCGCGGCGATCGCGCTGGCGGTGATCGCCCTCTCGCTCGACCGCAACGCCGCCGGCGTGCTGGCGGCGCTGACCGCGGGCGGCGCCCTCGGCTTCCTCCGCCACGGCTTCCCGCCCGCCTCGAGCTTCATGGGCGACACCGGCTCCAACCTGCTCGGCTACCTGCTCGCGGTCGCCTCGGTCCAGGGCGCGCTGAAGACCAACGCGGTCGTCGCCCTCGTCCTGCCCCTGGTCGTGCTCGCGGTGCCGATCCTCGACACCGGCTTCGTCGTCGCCAAGCGGCTCAAGTACCGCCAGCCGATCTACCAGGCGGACACCTGGCACTTCCACCACCGGATGGCCAACGTCGGCTTCTCGCAGCGCCGTACCCTGGCCTACCTCTACGGTTGGACCCTCGCCCTCGCGGCCCTCGCCCTCGCCCTGCGCTTCGTCCCTTACAGCGACGACCGCGGCCACTTCGACGCGCTCTGGACCGCCGTGGTCGTCGTCTTCGGCCTGCTCGCGCTCGCCACCAGCGTCTACCTGGTCTACGTGCTGGAGATCCTCAAGCTGCGCCGGGTGCGGCTGCGCCAGGTTGCCGGCATTCGCCGTCAGGCCCACGCACCACCCCCCGCAACCGGCGAGGTCGATCGCGCCGTCGAGGAAGAGCTGGAGACCGGGACCTTCCCCGCGATCGACCCGGAAACGGGGGAGTTCGGCGCGATCGACCCCGAACGTGGCGAGAGTTAGTAACAGGTTGTAACAAGCCTCACGAACTGGCTCTACAAAGCGGATCGTCGGCCCTTTCGGATATAGTCGCGGGTCCGCCCGCTCAACCACGACGGGCGTCTTTTATGTCCCCTTCCAAGTACGCCGACCTTCTGGTCCTTGCCGCCTCACTCGCCGTTTTTCTACTCGGCGGGCTGCCCATGCTCGGCTTCGCTGCCGGGGCGGGCGTCTGGCTCCTCCAGCGTGGCATCCAGGCTCTCGCCGAGCGCCGTGCCAACCGGGAACTGGCGGCGGGGAACCGGCAGCGGGCGATGGCGACCGTCGCGGTCTCCACGCTCGGCCGCGTCGGGCTGATGGCGACCGTGGTCCTGATCGCGGGGATAGTCGAACGGGAGGCGGGTCTCTCCTCGGCTGTCCTCGTCGCGGTCCTCTTCACCGTCTCCCTCGCCGCCCAGGGCATCGCCCACCTCTTCGACGAAGAGCCGCAGGCGGGCAAGGCATGAAGACGAAAACCAAGGTCTTCATCGGGCTCGGCGCCTACTTCGCGGTCTTCATCCTGATGCTGCTGATCTTCGGCAGCTCGGGCAAAAACGAGGCGTTCCAGCCACAGAACGAGTTCAAGCTCGAACCGTGGATCTCGCTGGAACTCGCCGGCATCGACCTCAGCATCAACAAGGCGGTTCTCTACCTGATCCTGGCCAGCACCCTCACGGTCTTCACGATGGTCTGGATCTCGCGCCGAATGGTGCAGAAGCCCAACCGGGTGCAGACCGCGATCGAGGTCGCCTACGACATGACCAAGAACAACATCACCGGCGGCAACCTCGACCCCGCCACGGCCGCCCGCTGGTTCCCCTTCCTCGCCGCCCTTTTCTTCTGGATCTGGTTCTCGAACATGATCGGCTTCCTGCCGTTGCCGACGAACACCGAGCACACCGTCGACGTCTTCGGCGTCGCGATCCCCTCGTTCGCGATCTACGCGGCGACCGCGAACCTCTCGATCCCGCTCGTCCTCACCCTGGTCGTCTGGATCTCCTACCATGTCGAAGGCGTGCGGGCCAAGGGCTTCATCCCCTACCTGGCCAGCTGGCTGCCGCCCGGCCTCGAGGAGATGAACCCGATCGCGAAGGCGTTCATCTTCGTGATCGAGGCGATCTCTCACTTTGCCCGGCTGATCTCGCTCTCGGTGCGACTCTTCGCCAACATCCTCGCCGGCCACCTGCTGCTGCTCTTCATGGGCGGCGGGCTCGCCGTGCTGCTCGGCATCGCCGCGCTGGGCGCCCTCACCTTCCCCCTGGCTTTCTTCTTCTTCATCCTCGAGGTGGGCCTCATCGCCACCCTGCAGGCGTTTATCTTCTCGACCCTTACCGCTATCTACCTCGGCGGAGCGACCTCCGCCAGCCACTGAAAAAGGAGCGCTACCTCACATGGACCTGTCCCCAGTTGTCGCCGCGATCTCCGACGAAGGGATCGAATCCGCCGGCAAGGCGATCGCCCTCGGCGTCGGTGCCGGTCTCGGTTCGATCGGCGCCGGCATCGGCATCGGCATCATCTTCGGCAAGGAGATCGAGTCCGTCGCCCGCCAGCCCGAGATGAAAGACGAGCTGCAGAGCATCCGCTGGCTCGGCTTCGCCCTGACCGAGGCCGTGGCCTTCTACACCTTCATCTTCGGCCTCATCGCCTTCTTCCTCTAGGCCGATCGCGTGGAGCTCATCGCTGAAATAGCCGCATGGCTGCCCCTCGCGGCGGAGGCCGCGCATGGGGAGGAAGAAGGCGGCAGCTTCCTGGTCTCGCCGGGCCTCGGCCTGATGATCTGGACGCTGGTCCTCTTCCTCTTCACCATGTGGGTGCTGAGCAAGGTCGCCTTCCCGAAAATCCAGGAGGCGCTCGACAAGCGCGCCAAGACGATCGCCGAGTCGATCGAGGCGGCGGAACGCCAGCGCAAGGAGTCCGACGAGCTGCTCGCCGAGTACCGCGAGCGTCTCACCGAGGCGCGCGAGCAGGCCGACGACATCATGGCCCGCGCCCGCAAGGCGGCCGAGACGGCCGAGGCCGAGGCGAAAACCGCCGGCAGGGAGAAGGGCGAGGAGCTCGTGGCTGCCGCACAGCGCGAGATCGACGCGGCGACCCGGCGCTCGCTGGAGCAGATTCGCAAGGAGGTCGCCGACCTCACCGTGCTGGCGACCGAGAAGGTCACCCGCAAGTCCCTCAGCGAGGAGGACCAGCGCCGCCTCGTCGAGGAGGCGCTGAGCGAGGTCGACTTCTCGGCACTATCCGGAGCGGAGGAGTCGAGGAACTGATGTCCGAGGCAGTTCGCGTATACGCCGAGGCGTTGTTCGACGTCGCCAAGGAGAAGGGCAAGCTCGACGCGGCTCGCGACGAACTCGCCCAGTTCGCCGACGCGGTCGACGGCGACCGCGAGCTGCAGGTCTTCTTCTTCAGCCCCTACTTCTCCTCGGCGGAGAAGTCGGCCGGGCTGAGGCGCGCGGTTTCCGGCGCCGATCCCGAGCTGCTCAACTTCCTCGAGCTGCTGATCGAGAAGGGGCGCATGCCGGAGGTCTTCCGCATCCGCCGTGAGCTCGATGAGCTCTGGAAGCACGAGAACAAGCGCATCGACGTGACCGTGACCAGTGCCGTCCCGCTGGACCGGGCGGTGGTCGAGAAGGTCGGCGAGGAGATCGAGCGTCAGACCGGCCAGAAGGTCGAGCTGGCCAGCCGGGTCGACGACGAGATCCTCGGTGGAATCGTCCTGCAGGTGGGCAACAAGATCCTCGACGCGAGCATCCGCGCTCGCTTGGAGAAACTTCGAAAGAGCGTCGCCCAAGCGGCGTAAGGAGGCAGAACCGCAGTGGAGATAAAGCCAGACGAGATTGCATCGATCCTCCGCGAGAGGATCGAGGGACTGGACACTGAGTCGGCCGACCTGGCCGAGGTCGGCACCGTGCTCTCGGTCGCGGACGGGATCGCCCGCATCCACGGCCTCGACAACTGCATGGCGCTCGAGATGCTCGAGCTGCCTCACGGCGTTACCGGCCTCGCCCTCAACCTCGAGGCCGACAACGTCGGTGCCGTGCTCTTCGGCCAGTGGGACAAGGTCGTCGAGGGCGACACGGTCAAGCGCACCGGCCACCTGCTGCGGATCCCGGTCGGCGACGAGCTGCTCGGCCGCATGGTCGACCCGCTCGGCCGCCCGCTCGACGACAGGGGCGAGGTGGCGACGACCCAGACCCGCCCGGCCGAGTTCAAGGCCCCCGGCGTGGTCCAGCGCCAGCCGGTGACCGAACCGGTGCAGACCGGCCTGATGTCGATCGACGGGATGATCCCGATCGGCCGCGGCCAGCGAGAGCTGATCATCGGCGACCGCCAGACCGGCAAGACGGCGATCGCGATCGACACGATCATCAACAATCGCGATAAGGACATGATCTGCATCTACGTCGCGATCGGGCAGAAGATGTCCACCGTCGTTCAGCTCAAGCAGGTGCTGGAGGAGAACGGCGCGATGGAGAACACGATCATCGTCGCCGCTCCCGCCGACGAGGCCGCGCCGATCAAGTTCATCGCCCCCTACGCCGGCTGCGCGATGGGCGAGCACTTCCTCTACAACGGCAAGGCCGCCCTCTGCGTCTACGACGACCTCACCAAGCACGCCTACGCCTACCGCCAGATGTCGCTGCTGCTGCGGCGCCCGCCGGGTCGCGAGGCTTACCCGGGCGACGTCTTCTACCTGCACTCGCGCCTCCTGGAGCGCGCGGTGAAGCTCAACGACGATCTCGGCGGCGGCTCGCTGACGGCGCTGCCGATCATCGAGACGCAGGCGAGCGACGTCTCCGCCTACATCCCGACCAACGTGATCTCGATCACCGACGGCCAGATCTTCCTCGAGTCCGACCTCTTCTACTCGGGGGTGCGGCCGGCGATCAACGTCGGCATCTCGGTCTCGCGGGTGGGCGGCAACGCGCAGACCAAGGCGATGAAGAAGGTCGCCGGCAAGCTCCGCCTCGACCTCTCCCAGTTCCGCGACCTCGAGGCATTCGCCCAGTTCGGCTCCGAGCTCGATCCCGAGACGCAGAAGACGCTGAACCGCGGCGAAAGGCTGGTCGAGCTGCTCAAGCAGAAGGAGCGCGAGCCGCTCGGGGTGGCCGACCAGGTCGCCGCGATCTACTCGGGCACCGGTGGCTTCCTCGACCGGATCAAGACCGAGCGGGTGGGCGAGTTCCTCGGTGACCTGAAGATCCGCCTGCATGCCGAGAAGGCCGAGCTGCTGAAGCGAATCTCGGACACCGGCAAGCTGGAGGAGGACGACGAGAAGGAGCTCGGTGCCGCGATCGCCGAGTTCGTCGACGACTTCGGCCCCGACTTCGACGAGCACGGCGACCCGCTGGAGGCCGGCGAGTCCGACCGGGTCAAGTCGGCCGAGGAGCGGGAGAAGCCGAGCCGCGTCGCCGAGTCCGAGGAGACCGAGAAGGAGGCGACCCCGGCCTAGCTCCCAGCGCCGGTACCGCCAATGGCCACCCAGAAGGACGTCAAGAATCGCATCGCGTCGATCAAGAACATCAACAAGATCACGCGGGCGATGGAGATGGTCGCCGCGGCGCGACTGCGCCGGGCCGAGCAGCGGATCGAGCAGCTGCGCCCCTACGCGCAGTCGATGCGAAAGCTCACCCGCCGCGCCGCCGAGCAGGCGGGGGGGATCCCGCGCGTGCCGGTGCTGGAAGAGCGCGAGCAGGAGAAGCGCGTCGGCATCGTCCTGATCACCGGCGACCGCGGGCTCGCCGGCGCCTTCAACACGAACATCATCCGCGACGGCCTGCGCCTGCGGGGCGAGCTGCGCGAGGACGGCAAGGAGACGGCCTTCTCCGCGGTCGGCCGCAAGGGCGTCTCGGCGCTGACCTTCCGCAAAGAGGACCCGCGCACCTCCTACGTCGGCTTCACCGACCGGCCGGGCTTCGCCAACGCGCGCGAGATCGGCGAGGAGCTGACCGCGCGCTACGTGGACGAGGAGCTCGACCGCGTCGAGCTGGTCTACAACCACTACGTCTCGCCGCTGACCCAGCACGTCTGGCGCCAGACCCTCCTGCCCCTGCAGCAGGCCGACGTGATCGGCGAGGGGGTCGCCGGGGAGGAAGAGGAGGGCGAGGAAACCGAGATCGAGCGGGCGCACAGCCAGTCGATCTGGGAGTACGAGCCCGAGGCCGAGGAGCTGCTCGGACAGCTGATCCCCGAGTACGTGAACATCTCGGTCTACCGGGCGCTGCTCGAGTCCGCCGCCTCGGAGCTTGGGGCGCGGATGACCGCGATGCGCAGCGCCGCCGAGAACGCGGAGGAAATGATGGGCGACCTGACCCTGGAGATGAACCGGGTCAGGCAGGCCGAGATCACGCAGGAGATCCTCGAGGTCGTCGCCGGCGCCGAGGCGCTGGGATAAGTCTTAGAACCGAGAAAAGGAACGTATGTCTGAGAACGGAGCAAACGTAGGTCGCGTCGAGCAGGTGACGGGCGTCGTCGTCGACGCCGTCTTCCCGGACAAGCTGCCGGAGATCTACTCGGCCGTGAAGATCGAGATGGCCGGTGATGCCGACAACGAGGCGACCGAGCTGGTCTGCGAGGTGCAGCAGCATCTCGGCGACGACCGGGTCCGCACCGTGGCGATGGACGCCACCGACGGCCTGCAGCGCGGCGACAAGGTGATCGACACCGGTGGCCCGATCTCGGTTCCGGTTGGCGACGCCACTCTGGGCCGCATCTTCAACCTCCTCGGCGAGCCGATCGACCTCGGCGAGCCGGTGCAGACCGAGGAGCGCTGGCCGATCCACCGTTCCGCCCCGGAAGCCTCCGAGCTCGCTCCGACCCAGGAGATCCTCGAGACCGGGATCAAGGTGATCGACCTGCTCGCGCCCTACGCCAAGGGCGGCAAGGTCGGGCTCTTCGGCGGCGCCGGCGTCGGCAAGACCGTCTTGATCCAGGAGCTGATCCGCTCGATCGGCGAAGAGCACGAAGGCCTCTCGGCCTTCTGCGGCGTCGGCGAGCGCTCCCGCGAGGGCAACGACCTCTGGCTCGAGATGAAGGAGTCCGGCGTCATCGACAAGACGATGCTCGTCTTCGGCCAGATGAACGAGCCGCCCGGTGCCCGTCTGCGCGTCGCGCTCTCGGGGCTGACGATGGCCGAATACTTCCGCGAGCAGGGCGGCCAGGACGTGCTGCTCTTCATCGACAACATCTTCCGCTTCGTCCAGGCGGGCTCCGAGGTCTCGGCGCTGCTCGGGCGCATGCCCTCCGCCGTCGGTTACCAGCCGACGCTGGAGACCGAGATGGGGGAACTGCAGGAGCGGATCACCTCGACCGAGCGCGGCTCGGTCACCTCGGTGCAGGCGATCTACGTCCCCGCCGACGACCTCACCGACCCGGCCCCGGCCTCGGTGTTCGCCCACCTCAACGCGACGACGACGCTCTCGCGGGCGATCTCCGAGAAGGGGATCTACCCGGCCGTCGACCCGCTCGACTCGACCTCGACCATCCTCAAGCCCGACGTCGTCGGCGAGGAGCACTACCGGACCGCGACCGAAGTCCAGGAGGTGCTGCAGCGCTACAAGGAGCTGCAGGACATCATCGCCATCCTCGGCATCGACGAGCTCTCCGACGAGGACAAGCAGACGGTCTCGCGTGCCCGCAAGATCGAGCGCTTCCTCTCGCAGCCGTTCTTCGTCGCCGAGCAGTTCACCGGCCGCAGCGGCGAGTACGTGCCCGTCAACGAGACGGTGCGCGGCTTCCGCGAGATCCTCGACGGCGAGCACGACGATCTCTCCGAGGGCGCCTTCTACATGAAGGGCGGCATCGACCAGGTCACCGCCGACGCCGGAGCGGCCGCGGCCGCCTAGGGGGGAGACGCGTGGCCGCCGAGCACATGGTCGACGTCGAGGTCCTCACCCCCGAGGGTGAGGTCTTCAGCGGCGAAGTCCGCCAGGTCTCGACCCGCACCGCGGTAGGCGAGGTCGGCATCCTCGCCAACCACGCCCCGCTGCTGGCCGCGCTGAAGCCGGCCGAGCTGCGGTTGCACGTCAGCGACTCCGAGACGAAGCGCTACGCCCAGGCCCACGGCTGGCTGCAGGTCTTCGGGAACCACGCCAAGCTGCTGGTCGAGGAGGTGCTTGCCCCCGAGGACCTCGACACGGCGAAGCTGAAAGAGCAGCTCGCCGACGCCGAGCAGCGCCTCACCGAGGCCGAGGAGGGCAGCGGCGCCCAAAACCGGGCGCAGAAGGACCGCGACCGGGCCGAAGCGTTCCTGGCTATCGCTCAGGGCTGAGCAAGTTCGATCGCATCGGCTACAGCTCGGAGAGCGGCACCGTTTCGCCGCGTCGGGCCTGCTCAATCGACTCCTGCGCCCGCTCCCAGGCGCTGGGGATCCCATCGAGGATTTCAGTGATCCGCGAGGCATCGAGATCGGCTTCATCGAGCGCACTGGAAAGGAGCGAGCGAGCCAGTGCCCCCTCCTGAACATGCGTGCGCTCGGCCAGGCTCGCCAGCTTGCGGGCGTAGTCCGGTTCAAGAGTGATGTTGATCCGGCGGTTCCGCTCAGCCATGGGTCAAGGGTACGCGCAAGGACACCCGACGTACATAGCCCCGCCCAGAGCTGAGCAACTACACCGAGGAAGCCGCCACGACCGAGACATCGTGGGCGATCGCCTCGCGTTTCTGAGCGCGCGCCCGTCACCAGGGCCGGCTTGCGGCTCGCAGGCGCCACGTCAAGCACGAACTCGATCCCCAGGCGCCGAACCGCGTTGATGATTGTGTCGACCTCCGGGTTGTGCTCCCGGACTTGACTTGACGACGCGCGACTGCGAAAGGCTCAGCTTCTTCGCCAGGGCTCCCTGGCTCAAGTTGTGCTCAGCGCGATACCGCAGCAGCGTTGCTGGCAAACTTGGCCGGTCGCCACGGGGTCGGCGTTCACGCGGCCCCACTTATATGGACGTGAGGGGGAACGTAGAAGGTTTTATAGAACAAGTTCTTTAGAACCTGTTCGGAAACGCCTCTGGCTATGAAAAAGTTCCCCTGGGTGAGCGAATCTAGCAAGCCGCAGCCTGCGCTTGGCGCAGCGATCCACGGGTTTCGAGCCAAAAGTGGCGCGACCCAGGAAGAGATTGCCCGGGCCGCCGACATCACCGTCGCGCACCTCTCGAAGATCGAACGCGGGTTGACGAATCCGACCTGGGGAACCGCCAGCGCAATCGTAGGCGCGCTTGGCGTCTCGGTGGCTTAGGTGGCGAAGCTGACGCAGAAGCTGGAGCGCTGACCGTGACAACCGATCGCCAACGACTCGGAGACAAAGGGGAGGCCGCAGTTGCGAAACATGTTCCCTGTCCGCGATGCAACAAGCCCCGGCACCTCGCGAAGCTGCAGCGGAACTTCCAGTGCGCCGATCTGATCTGCAAGTTCTGCGGCTACCTAGCGCAGGTCAAGGCGGTCACCCTCTCGGGGCCAGATCTCCCCGACCGCATCCTCGGAGCAGCCTGGGGGCCTCAACACGAGCAGATCATCGCCGGGATATACCACGGTCTATTCATCGTCGGCTTTTCGAAAAGGGGCCGCCTCGTCCGCATCGACTACATACCGGCTCACATCCTCCAAACAACGCCCGAGATCTTCGAGCCGAGGAAGCCGCTCGGCCCTGGCGCAAAACGCGCTGGCTGGCAGGGCTTTGTCTACAACCTGAGAAAACTTCCACCCATCGGCAGCCAGCAGCTCTATCCCACATAGGACTTAGGGCAGACTTCCGCTTTCATGGCCACCCGACCGAAGCCAAGAAAAGGGGCGGGGGCGACGGGCTTCACCGTCGACACCCAGCTTTTCCGCGAGCTCGGCGAGCTTCTGGTCGGCCGAGATTCGACCGCCCTCACCGAGTTGATCAAGAACGCCTACGACGCCGACGCGACTCATGTGGTCGTGACAGGCGAGGGCCTAAGAGACGCCGACGGCTCGATCACGGTCTCCGACAACGGCGTCGGAATGACCAGAGCACAGTTCGTCAACGGGTTCCTGCGCATCGCCGGCCGCGGCAAGAGCGAAGGGGAGCGACGGTCCCCGCGCCTCGAACGCCGGTACACGGGAGAAAAGGGAATCGGGCGCCTCGCCGCCCACAAGCTCGCCGGACAGCTGACGCTGAGCTCGGTGGCGGCGGACCTGCCCGCGCTGGAGGGCTCCCGCCGCCTGCAGGCGCGGATCGACTGGGGGGAGGTCGAGCGAGCCGAGACCCTGGACAAGCTCAGCGCCGGTGCGCTCGACGTCGGGGTCGCATCGCTCAAAGGCCGAAGCCCGGCAGGCACGACCTTGGAGCTTCTCGAGCTGCGCCGGCAGTGGAGCGACGAGGATCTGGAGACCTTCGTCCGCGAGGTCGATTCCTTCGAGCCACCCGCGCTCTTGACTGAACCCCTCGACGGCCTTGTCGCCGAGCCGTTGCTGTTCGAGCGGCCGAAGATCCGCGACGGCGATCCCGACGATCGCTTCGAGATCAGCCTGGAGGGCGACTTCGACGTCGGCGAGGACCTTTGGCTTGAGGTCGGGAAAGCGATGACGTGGGTGGTCGAGATGGTCGGCACCCCCGAGGAGGTCCTCTACCGGTTCGCGCCGGCAAACGAGGCGAATCCCGATCCCGACGATCTGTTCGAGGCCTCGCTCGAGGTCGAAGATCCCGAAGTCCAGCCCTCCTTCAAGGCGCGGGTCCTGGTGCGCGAAACCACCCGCAGCACTCGCCGCAGTCGGAAATTCACCGATCAGGTCGCCGGGGTGCGCGTCTACGTCGAGGGCTTCCGCGTCGCCGGGTACGGCGCCCGCGGCAACGACTGGCTCGAACTGGACGCCGACTACTCGCGTCGCACCAGCGGTCTGAGGCTCGACCTGCCGGGCCTCCGCTCGCCGCTCGAAGCCCGCAAGAAAGAGGGCCTCCGGACGCTGCCCAACAACAGCTACCTGGGGGCGGTCTTCCTCACTCACGGGGGAGCCCCCGACCTCAAGCTCCTGATCAACCGTGAGGGATTCGTGAGCTCGCCGCAGTACCTGGCGCTGCGCGACTCTGTGCGGGCGGGGCTCGACCTGCTCACTCGCTTCCGCGCCGGCCGCAAACTCGCCAAGCGATCTCCCCGGACGACCCCGGTTCTGCTGAGCACCGAGGAACGCGTCCAGGAGGGGATCGAGCAAGCGGTCGAGAGAGCGCGCGCGGTCCGCGCCCTCGCCGCCAACGCCTCCGCCGGGCCGGTCCTCGAGAAGACCGAGGAGCTGATCGGCGAACTGGAGAAGCTCTCCCGACTCGCGGACGAGATGAGCGAGGAGCGGAGCGTGCTTCGCAGCGTCGCGGCGGTCGGCACCCAGATGGCCTCCTTCGTCCACGAGATCGAGAACATCGTTGCCACCGCCGCCACCCTGGAAGAGCTCCTCTCGCACCTCGGGGACGTCTTCCCCGAGAACGCCGAGGAGCTGGTGGCTGTACAGGAGACGATGCGCGACGTGCGCGGGCGGATCGAGCGCCAGGCCAGCTACCTCACCGACGTCACCGGGGTGCGCTCCCAACGCCGGCGCAAACGGATGAAGCTGGGCGATCGGGTCGAGGCAGCCGTTCGCCTGCTGGCACCCGCAGCCGATCGCCTCGGGATCGAGATCGACAACCGGGTCGACGGGGACCTCCGCACCCCCCTGATGCTCTCGGCCGAGATCACCACCGCGATCACGAACCTTGTCTCCAACGCGGTCCGCGCGGCTGGGCCGGACGGCAAGATCGCGATCGCCGCCGGTCCCTCGAGCGACGACCCCCGAGCCGCGGCCTGGCTGAGGATCGAAAACACCGGCCGGGAGGTCGACCCCGGAGAAGGCGAGCGCTGGTTCCGGCCCTTCGAATCCACCTCGGTCAAAGACGTCGACCCGCTGCTGGGACAGGGGATGGGGCTCGGCCTCCCCCTGACCCGCTCGGCGCTTGCCGCGTACGGCGCCACCGTCGCTTTCGTCAAGCCGCGGCGGGCGCAGATGAAGACCGCGCTCGAGGTCCGCTTCTCTTGACCGAACCGCTTCGCATCCTGCTGGTCGACGACGAAGTCGAGCCGGACGGATCCGAGCAGGACGGTGGCGGCCCCTCCGCTGCGCTCGCCAGGCGTCTGCAGGGGGAGGGACACGACGCCGAGGCGCTGGGGCCCTCGGAAGTCAAGCGCTCTCACATCGAGTCGCGCGACCTGATCCTCGTCGATTTTCGCATCACCGAGGAATGGGCGCCCGCGGCGGCGCCGCTCGTGCAGCAGCCTCAAGAGGGCCTGGCCGTCCTGGCCGTCCTTCGGTCGTGGCTGGAGGACGAAACGGATCCGACCGGGCTTGCCCTGTACTCGGCAAAGCTTGAGGACCTCGCCAAGGGTATGGCGCTTGGACGCGCGGAGCACGTGATCGCGCGCCTGCACGGCCTCGAGTGGGCGTTCTCGAAGCTCCCCCCCGAGGGGATGCCGCCCTCCCACCAACGTGTGATCTCGCTTGCCAAGGCAGTCCGCGCGCTGGCTGGGCTCGACTGCGAGGGGGACGGCTGGAAAGCGACCCTGCTCGACGACGTCCTGTCGCTCCCCCCGGAGCCCTGGACGGACGCGGCGAAGCGGCAGCTGGAGGTCGCCCAGCTGCCCCACGACGAGCTCATCGGGGCCAGCGGCGGTTTGGTCGCGCTGCGCTGGCTCGCACACCGGGTGCTTCCATACCCCGGAGTCCTGGTCGGCCCCAGCTACACGGCCGCGATCTTCGGCGTGGATCCCAGCCTGCTGGTGAGCCACGCCGGCAAAGAGTCCGCGCTGTCGTCGGCGCTTGACGCCTACCGGTACCACGGCGCCCTCTCCAGCTTCGGCGGGCCGCGCTGGTGGCGCGCCGGACTCGAGCACCAGCTCGCCGCCTGGGAGCCATCCGACATCGCCCTTGCCAGCGAGGAGAGCGTCGCTGAGATCGCAAAGTTGACCGGGGAGGGCGTTGAGCCTCAGCTGGGGATGGTGGCGTGCGTTGGCGATGACTTCGAGCCATCCGGACAGCTCGCCCCGAAACTCGATTGCGTGCGCCTGCGGCCCGACGACTGGCCGGTCTTCGCTGCCCCCGCCTGGATGAAGATCGACGACGTCCTCGAAGACGGGCTGCGTCGCTACGTCGACCCCGCCGATCTCGAGCTGCTCGAGCAGTGAGCTGTGTGGAGGTGCCGGCGTGCTCGGCAGAGTGGAAGCGGAAGGTCGAAGCCGACCATACGCCCGCCGAAGAGGCGCACGCGGAACGTGCCGGCATCGACCTGGACAGCTATCGCCGGGAGGCTTCGAGGCGCGTGTGCGAGCTGCTGCTCGACAAGCGCATGCAACTGAGGATGCGCCACGACGGACTCGAAGGTTTCATGACTGACGGCTTCTACCGCAACTCCTTCGACGGCGGCGCCAGCGGCGGCGTGCGGAGCCTGGAGCTGCGAGCGGAGGTCGAGTCGAGGGTTCTCGGGCTGGGACAAGGCGTCGTGGCATCGGAGCGCCCGATCTACGGTTACCTGCAGGGGACCGACGAGGCCCATAACGCCTTGAACGCCTACGGCTCGGTGCTCCTCGTTCTCGCCGAGGAGCTGATCGATCGAGCCACGATCGTCTTCGGCGATTCGATTGGCTCCACCTTCCAGGGCAGCAATGCAACCTTCGCCCCGACGCCGGTGGGGGATCCGACTCTGCTCTGCACCTTTGCCAGCGCCGACCTATGCTTGGTCAACGATCTGGCCAAGGCGGTCGACCCCGGCTACCCCTATGCCGAGCTGCAGATCTACGGCGGCCTCCGGCCTCGCGATATCTCTTTCGTTACCTTCTGCGGCAACCGTACGCCCGACCAGACGACGATGATGAACCTGGAGCGAGAGGAAATCCGGTACGAGGTGATCGAGGGATACCCGGCGTGAGAGTCGTCCTTCAGAGCGAGGGACAGGATGCCTTCATCCTTGAAGGGGAGGGAGGGGAGGAGTGCTTCTACCTGCTCGATCGCCGCGTCATGTGCCGCTTCGGGCCGGCGTCGCAAGTGAGGCTGACCCGCCACGGGCGGTGGCGTTCCTTTGCCGGACCCGAGGCCCGAGTCCTCGACCTCTTCGCGAAGGCCGAGGAGGCCCCTCTAGAGCGCTAGCGCCTAGCGATGCCGCGCTTGGCGGAGGGTGTCGGCGGCACTCGCGAGCCGTTTCACCGCCGCCGCGCTCATGCCCAGGCCCTCGATCAGGACCCTGCGGTCGGCGAGCGTGCTCGCCTCATCGGCGCCACCGAGGCGGAGGGTTTCCTCCAGCTCGGTGACGAGCTCGCCGTCGCCGACGACCGCCACCCGCAGTGCCCCGGCGCCGCTTGGCTCGAGCTTCAGGACTCCCCCGCCATAGGTCCGTCCGACGAGCTCCGCGGATAGGCGGTACAGCGTCGTCCAGGAGGCCACCGCAAGCGCCTCGGCGCTCGAAGGGGTGGGCCGGTCGAGCCAGATCCGGTGGATGGTGTTGGTGCAAGTGGCTCGAGCGTCGTTGATCGCCAGTCGCGGCGCCTCAGACGCCATGTAGGGCAGAAACAACTCCGGCACCGCAGCGTCCGCGATCGAGTACCAGGGATCGCGTTTGTCGCAGTGATAACGCTCGTCCAGCGCTTCGGCCTCGCCGGTGGCAATCGTTTCTCGCGCCGCCCTGGACAGCCCCGACTCCCCACGCGGGAAGAGCAGCAACCGCGACGGCTTCTCGCCCACGTTCGCCTGGTCTGCCGAGCTCCATCGAGGGCCCGTGAGCCAGGCGGCGCGGGACACGATCGGCGCCGATCGCACCCGCTTGCCCAAAGCCTCCGCCTCCTCCACCGACCGAACGAAGAACGAGTTGGCTCCGGTGACGACACCGATGCGAATCTTTGCCAGCTCACCGAGTCGGATGACTCCGTCGGTCGCGCAGGCCTCTTCCCACTCGGCCGCATCTTTGGCCGAGAGGCCCCAGCGCGATCGGAACGCCTCCGAGTCGCCGGCGCGCTCCGCCTGCTTCGACGAGCGTGCCTTGGGGCGTCGCTTCAGTGCTTCTCCAAGCCCCTTCAGGTTGGCGATGCTGCGGTGGATCACCGGGTCGCCGCCGGGCCTCGATCGGTCGATCAGGAGCAGCACGGTCCGCTCTTGGACCCCCTCGAACAGTCGCTGACCGATCCGGACGAGCTGCACCTCTCCCTCCTCACGCGCCAACGCGTCCAGGAGCGGCCTCGCGTAGTCCGCCTGAAGTACTGAGCCCGGCAGGACCAGCGCCATCCTTCCGCCGCTGGCGAGAAAGGTCACCAGATGCCCACAGAAGTAGGCCCACGCGTCACTCCGGCCGTTCAGCTTGATCCCCAGTCGCTTTGCGCTTTCGCGCCCACGAGTCACGAGCTCCTCGTCCAACAGGTGGTGGCGGATGTAGGGCGGGTTGCCCAGAATTGCTTCGAACGGCCCGCCCAGTTGGGCCGCGTCGAGGGACAGAAGATCCGCTGCATACAGATGGCCCTCCGGCAGTCGCAACCCGGACTCGCGTAGCCGGGTCGGTCCCGCCGGATCGATCTCCACCCCATAGAGCCGTTTGCCCGGGCTTCGCACCCCGTGCTCCAGCAGTTTGGCCTCCGCCTCGCGAAGGAAAACCCCGTCTCCGTAGCTGGGCTCGAGAACTCGCTTTGGTTCCCGCTCAAGCGCCCAGCCAGCAAGCAGCGCCGCCAGGCGTGGTGGCGTGTAGTAAACGCCGTTCGCCTTACGAGCGCGCGAGGCGCCGGCCTGAGAGCCGGTTGCGTCGTCGCAGTCGCGGGAACCGATCGTGGCCGGGGCCGAGCTGCTCACGCCTCGGCCAGGGTAGTGGATCGTCCTGGCGACCGGGTCGGGGTGGCCCTCGGCGACCGCGCAGCGCTACCGGTCAGCTCGGGGATGTAGCGGTTGAACCAGTGAGACCGAAGGCATGGGACCGGCCTTCACAGCCCGCACCAGATGCCACCCCCTGCTCCCCTGGACCAGATGCTTCCCCGGATTGCCGATGTCTCGTTGCGCGTCATCGGCCTCTCCTCCTCCACTCCTCGCGCAAGGTCTGAATCGACCTCTCTCGAAGCTCATGTGCCCAGGTGTTGCCCCATGGGCCATTTTGAACCCCATTGTCTGCGCTCCAGAAAAAGATAAAAACCCCGCAAATACGGGACTTTCGCGAAATAGCGGGGGCAGGATTCGAACCTACGACCTTCCGGTTATGAGCCCGCGGGTCGCGGTTTGAAAGACGAGGAAGGCAAAGTTGGCGCTTGAAAGAGCAATCCAGGCAGAGATCTCGTGGTTCAAATACCGTCCGCGTCAGCATGAAACGCTCAAAGCTCACGACGCTTGGCGACCGGATCCCTCTCGGGACCTTCGCATGAGTGACGAGCTCGTAGCTCTCGCCACGCAACTGCTCGGCTACGACACGTCCGAGCCGGACGGGGTGCTGGAAGCGGCCGGGTTCGTCAAAGGCTGGCTCGAGGCACGCGGGATCGAGGCCGCCGGCGACGAGGTTCGCGGGCTGCCGGTACTGCGCGCCGAGGTGGGTCCCGAGGACGCCCCGACGGTCGTCTTGCACGGGCATCTCGACGTCGTCCCGGGGCTGCCGGGCCAGTTCGATCCCCGGGTCGAGGGCGACCGGCTGTACGGGCGCGGGGCCTATGACATGAAGGGGGCGCTGGCGGCGATGCTGCTCACCACCGCGGCGATGCGCGAGCAGGACCAGGTGCGGGTGCGGCTGGGGATCGTCGGCGACGAGGAGTCCGAGGAGGAAGTCGACCGTGGCAGCGACCGGCTCGTCGACAGCGGCTTCACCGGCGACTTCGCGATCACCGGGGAGCCGACCGACCTGCACATCGGCGTCGAGGCCAAGGGCGTGCTGGCGCTGCGCGTCCAGGTCAGCGGCGTCGCGGCCCATGGCGCCACCCCCTGGCTGGGCGACAATGCCGTCCTCAGGGCGATCGACGTTTTCCGCAGTATCGAGTCGCTACCGTTCGCTCGGCACAGCTCTGAGCTGTTCGACCGCCCCTCGATCAACCTCGGCCGGATCGTGGGCGGCGACGCGCTCAACAAGGTGCCCGACCGATGCGCGATCGACGTCGACATTCGCTACCTGCCCGACCAGGACCCCGCCGACCTGCTGGAGCAGGTGGAGGGTCTCGGTGCGGCCGAGGTCGAGCAGCTCTTCACCCGGCCGCCGGCGGTGGTGGACCGCGACCTGCCCTATGTGCGGGCGCTGCGCCACGCCGCCACCGAGCACCACGACGGCGAGCCGATGAGCGTCGGCCGCGACGGCGCCTCCGACGCCGTCTCCTTCCTGCGGGTCGGCGTGCCGGCGGTCGAGTTCGGTCCCGTCGGCGCGGGCCATCACGGGCCCGAGGAGTGGGTCTCGGTCTCCTCCCTGCACACCTACCGGCAGACGCTCGACACTTTCCTGCGCTCGCTCCCTGCCCAGCTCGACGCCTGAGCCGCCGTGGCTGACACCGGCCTCAGCAAGCCACCGCCCTCCGGCGACCACGAGCCGCCGCCGAAGCCGAAGCGCTTCTGGTGGCGCTTCACGCTCGGCTCGGTGGTGATCGTCACCACCGTTGCCGCGGCCACCGCCGCCAGCATCCTCCTCTACGTCGGCAGCATCGCCGACGCCCTCTCGCACAACGACGTGCTGCAGAACAAGGTCCAGCGCGTCCTCGCCAAGACCCAGGGCGGGGAGCCGCAGAACATCCTCATCATCGGCTCCGACAAGCGGGCCAGCGAACCGGAAGACACGGGCCGCTCCGACACGACGATCCTGCTCCGCCTCGACCCCGACAAGAACGCGATCGCGCTGATGTCGATCCCGCGCGACCTGGAGGTCGAGATACCTGGCTGGGGGACCGAAAAGTTCACCGCCGCCTTTGCCTACGGAGGCCCCAAGCTCACCCTTCAGGTGGTCAAGGAACTGACCGGGCTGCCGATCAACCACGTCGTCAACGTCGACTACCTCGGCTTCGTCCGCGCTGTCTACGCGATCGGCTGCGTCTACGTCGACATCGACCGCCGCTACTACCACTCCAACGCGGAATCCTCTGAAGAGTACGCGGAGATCAACGTGCAGCCCGGATACCAGTTGATGTGCGGGAAAAGGGCGCTGGAGTACGTGCGCTACCGCCACACCGACACCGACATCGTCCGCGCCGCCCGCCAGCAGGACTTCCTCAGCGCCGCCCGCCAGCGGGTGCCGATCAAGGACCTGGTCCTCGGCAGCAACGAACTGATCGACGTCTTCACCCAGTACACGACCTCCGACATCAGCGACACGAAGGCGATGCTCGAGGTGCTGGAGCTGTTCATCGCCTCGCGCAACGCGACGATCAACGAGGTCGACTTCCCGGCCGAACTGGGGCCGAGCTTCGTCTACTCCTCGCCGGAAGCGATCGCCGGCGCCGTCGACAAGTTCCTCGGCATCGAAGCCAGCGGCGGGCCGCGCGGCTCGCTGGACGAGGCAGAGGGCAAGTCGAGCGGCAAGGGCGAGGGGAAGGCGAAGAAGAGGCCGAAACCGAAGCCGAAGGTCAAGCCCAAGCCGCCCGGCGACGACGGCCTCAGCCCGGCCGGCGAAGCCGGCAAGGCGGAGGCGAAGGTCGTGGCCCGCAAGGTCAACCACGGCTTCCCGGTCTTCTACCCAAGCCGCCTGCCCCCTGGCGCCGCCTTCGAGGAAAGCGACCCCTACCTGCACATCCAAGATCCGCGCGTCTACCACTTCAAGGACACCGACGGCAACCGCCACGGCGCCTACCGGATGGTGATCACCCTGGATCTGCCCGACGGCACCCACTATTTCGGCATGCAGGGGATACAGGGCTGGAGCGATCCCCCGATCCTCGGCGGTCCGAGCATCGAGCAGGAGATCCGCGGCCGCGACTATGAGATCTTCCTCGACGGCGACAGGATCAAATTGATCGCCTGGCACCGGGGGGATAACACCTACTGGGTCTCGAACAGTCTGCTGCGGGTGTTGACCAACGACCAGATGGTGGGGATGGCACGCTCGGCACAGGTCGTGATTCCGAACAAGAAGCCGAAGAAGGGAAGGGTTCAGCAATGACAGGGGATAGAGAGCCGATCGGAGTGATTGGAGTCGGTTGGGTCGGCCTGGTGACGGCCGCCTGCTTCGCCGATCTCGGTCACCCCGTGGTCGCGCGCGACATCCTGCCTGAGAAGGTAGAGGCTCTCTCGCGCGGCGAGACGACGATCCACGAGCCCGGCCTCGAGGAGCTGCTTGCGCGGAACGCCGAGCGGTTGACCTTCACCACGGAGATGGCGCAGGTACTGGGGGCGGCGCGGCTGCTCTTCGTCTGCGTGGATACGCCGCCGACCCCTTCTGGCGACGCCGACCTCTCCCGGGTGCGCTCGGTCGTCGAGGAGCTGGGTGCCGGCGGCGAGCACGTGCTGGTGATGAAGAGCACCGTGCCCGCGGGCACCGGCCAGACGATCCGCCGTGAGCTCCCCGGCGTCCCCTACGTCTCCTGCCCCGAGTTCCTCAAGGAGGGATCGGCGGTCGAGGATTTCCTGCACCCCGACCGGGTGGTAATCGGTGCGGACTCCGGCGACGAGTCCGCCGGCGACGCGGTGGCCGGCCTCTACGAGCCGCTCGGTGGCGAGATCGTGCGCACGGACGTCGCCAGCGCCGAGATGATCAAGCTCGCCTCCAACGCCTTCCTCGCGACCAAGATCTCCTTCATCAACGAGGTGGCGAACCTGTGCGAGGTCGTCGGCGCCGACGTCCAGACCGTGGCGAAGGTGATGGGCCAGGACCGCCGCATCGGGCCGAAGTTCCTGCACGCCGGGCCCGGTTACGGCGGCTCGTGCTTCCCGAAGGACACGCTGGCGCTCGCCAGCTTCGCCCGCGCGGCCGGCACGCCGTTCCGCCTGGTCG
>DATDAQ010000052.1:0-2923 GCA_036525295.1 Solirubrobacterales bacterium
AGCTTTAGCGCCAACGCCGATCCGATCGAGCCTAGGCGCCTCAAACAGCAGGTTAAGTTGGTTGCGAGCCCCCGTGGAGCGCGACGATCAGGATGAGAGAGGCGCGACAATCTGGATGAGAGCGTGGCGCCGGGGGCGGACCGCAGGGAGGGCGTAGCCCGACCGGAGGTTCGCCCCCGGCGGCGCTGCGCTCCGGCCGCAGGGGTCGGGTGCGGCGGGGTGATCGCGGCCGGTCAGGGCTAAGCGGGTGTTTTCTCTGCTTCGGAGGAGCGCTCGTGCCCGGCCGCCACGTGACCGATCACCAGATGAGGCTCTTCATGAAGCACCGAGCGACCGACCCGATCCCTGTCGCCGCCGCCCGCGCCGGGTTCAGCGCCGCCACCGGCTACCGCATTGCTCAGGACCCACGCCTGCCCTCCGATAAGCGCACGCCGCGCGAGCGGCGGCGGCCCGATCCCCTGGCGGTCGTCTTCGACACCGAAGTCGTCCCCATGCTCGAGGCGAGCCCGGGCCTGAGGCCCGTCGCCGTCTTCGAGGAGCTGATGCGCCGGCATCCCGAGTTGGGCGCCGGGGTGCGGCGGACGCTCGAGCGGCGCATCCGCCAGTGGCGGGCGCTGCACGGGCCGGAGCGGGAGGTGATCTTCCGCCAGACCCATGAGCCCGGCCGGCTGGGCCTCTCCGACTTCACTGACATGGCCGACCTGGGTCTCACGGTGGCGGGAGCCCCGCTGCCGCACCGGCTCTATCACTTCCGCCTGGCGTTCAGCGGCTTCGAACACGCCCATGTCGTGCTCGGCGGCGAGAGCTTCGTGGCGCTGACCGTCGGGCTGCAGGACGCGCTCTGGGGGCTCGGCGGCGCGCCGCGCGAGCATCGCAGCGACAGCCTGTCGGCCGCGTTCCGCAACCTGGCCGTCGAGGTCGAGGACGACTGGACCGTCCGATATGCTGCCCTCTGCTCCCACTACGGCATGGCCGCCAGCCGCAACAACCGCGGCCTCGCCCACGAGAACGGCACGATCGAGGCCGCCCACGGCCATCTCAAGCGCGCTGTCGAGGACGCGCTGCTCCTGCGCGGCTCGCGCGACTTCGACACGGTCGCCGACTACCGTCGCTTCGTCGACGAACTGGTCGGCCGTCGCAACGCCCGCAACCGCAAGCGCATCGATGCCGAGCGCGCCGTGCTGCGGCCACTGCCGAGCCGGCGGGCCGAGGACGGCGAGCAGGCCATGGTCACGGTCACCTCCTCCGGTGGCTTCATGCTTCGGCGCGTCTTCTACACCGTGCCCTCGCGCCTGATCGGTCACCGTCTGCGCGTGCGCCTCCACGACGACCGGCTCGAGGTCTTCCTCGGCGGCACGCATCTCATGACGCTGCCGCGCGGCCGCGGCTACGGCGACCGCCGCCGTGCCCATGTCGTCGACTACCGGCACGTCATTCATACGCTCAGGGCCAAGCCCATGGCGCTCCCCGGCCTCGTCTACCGCGACCAGCTCTTCCCCCGCGACGCCTATCGCCACCTCTATGACGCCGCCATGGCGGCGCTGCCGGAGAAGGCGGCCTGCCGTCTCGTCGTCGGGGCGCTGGCGCTCGCCCACGAGCGCGGCTGCGAGGCCGATCTCGCCGCCGACATCGACGCGCAGCTCGGCGCCGGCGTCATGCCCGACCTCGCCGAGCTGCGCGCCCGCTTCGCGCCGCGGTCCGGCGCGCTGCCGGAGGTCACCGTCGCCCTGACCCCGCTCAGCGCCTACGACGCGCTCACCGCCGCCGCGCCGGTCGAGGAGGCCTCGGCATGACCGCGACCGATCCCGTCGATGATGCCCGCCTCGCACTCCTGCTGAGCGATCTGCGCCTGCCGGCGATCAAGCACATCTGGCCCCGCTTCGCCGAGCGCGCCGACAAGGAGGGCTGGCCTGCCGCCCGCTTCCTCGCCGCGCTGGCCGAGCACGAGATCGCCGAGCGCGCCCGCCGCCGCATCGAGCGCCATCTCGCCGAGGCGCGCCTGCCGCCCGGCAAGACCCTCGACGCCTTCGACTTCGACGCCGTGCCGATGATCTCCAAGGCCCAGGTCATGGCGCTCGTCGCCGGCGACAGCTGGCTCGAGAAGGGCGACAACCTGCTCGTCTTCGGACCGCCCGGCGGCGGAAAGTCCCATCTCGCCGCCGCCATCGGTCTCGGCCTGATCGAGAACGGCTGGCGCGTGCACTTCGCCCGCACCACCGATCTCGTCCAACGGCTCCAGGTGGCCCGGCGTGAGCTCGCCCTGGAAGCCGCGATCGCCAAGCTCGACAAGTACCACTTGCTGATCCTCGACGACCTCGCCTACGTCACCAAGGACCAGGCCGAGACCAGCGTGCTCTTCGAGCTGATCAGCGCCCGCTACGAGCGCCGCTCCATCCTGATCACAGCCAACCAACCCTTCGGCGAGTGGAACCGGATCTTCCCCGATCCCGCCATGACGCTGGCCGCCGTCGACCGGCTCGTCCACCACGCTACGATCCTCGAGCTCAACGTCGAGAGCTACCGACGCCGAACCGCCGTCGAGCGCCGCAAGAGGCCTGGCCGGCCCCCGAGCCCGACAATCAACGCTCCCGCTGACTGACGCTCCGCGACAATCAGGATGCGAAAGCCCTTGCTCGCGGCGCCCCCCGCCGCAATGCTCACCCTCGCCGCGACGACCTCGACTCTCACCCAGATTGTCGCGCTCAGATCACCC
Organism: Solirubrobacterales bacterium; assembly: GCA_036525295.1. Lineage (GTDB taxonomy): Bacteria > Actinomycetota > Thermoleophilia > Solirubrobacterales > 70-9 > VRUE01. The sequence continues at coordinate 2,714 of DATDAQ010000052.1, forward strand.
AGATTGTCGCGCTGCACCACAGACCGGCAGCTTGTTGATGTCAAAGCAGGACCGGCATCTCGTGCCGTGCCCGCTCCGCAACTATCGTTGCCCTTTGGTCGCCAGAGGAGCCGCGCGGCAGTGGGGTTACGAGGTATGTCAGCGGGAGCAGGTGGGTTGGATTTCAGGGTCCCCCGCCACCCGAAGTTCTTGTCGGAATCCGAACTCGTT
>DATDAQ010000053.1:0-11174 GCA_036525295.1 Solirubrobacterales bacterium
TGGAACTGGTTTAAGGCCGCCAACAAGTTCGTCTTCTACACGCTGCCGGTCAAGCACCCCGTGAAAGCGGGCATGATCGCCGCCGCGGTCGCGATGACCGCCGAGGAACGCAAGCGGCTCGGGCTGAACTACTACTACACGAACGACGAGCTCGAGCAGATGGGGATGGGCGAGCAGCAGGACGGCTTCCTGACCGGCGCGCTGCCGGTCGGTCACGGCGCCGCGATCCCGCTGATGCCGTTCACGAGCTTCGGCGAGGCCGCCAACCTGATGCCCGACCTGAACCAGAAGGGCGCCAAGCAGTTCTTTGAGCCGGCCGCCAACGTGGCGTCGCGGCTGCTCCCGTTTGCGCAGGGGATCGGCGGGGCGGCTGCCGGATCGAACGTGAAGCTCGGCAAGGAAGCTGCCGCGCAGGCGTTCGGGATGGACTCCTACATCTCCCACACGCGCCGCAAGGACCGGCTCAAGACGGGCGCGGAGAAGGCGATCGGCACGTTCGTTCCGGGGTCGAAACAGGCGGAGCAGGCAGGCGTGAAGATGCCGCTCGGGCTGAAGCTGACGCCTGGCGGGCGCGTGCCCGGTTTCAAGGGCGCACCGGAGCTCAACCCGTTCGCGCAGCGCATGGGCGCAGCCGAGCCCGGCAACCCCAGGAAGGGCATCGGGGACCGCACGCTCGAGCAGCGCAAGTCAGGCGCGTTCGTGCTGCGCACCACCAAGGGCAAGAAGGTGCGCTTCGCCCCGAAGATCACCAGGCCGAGCACGAGCTTCCCAGGGGCCGCAGGAGCGCCCGTGGCGTCCGGTGGCGGCTCCGGCGTCGCAGTGTCCGGTGGGGCGCCCACGGGCCCGTACGCGGGCGCTCTGAGGCTGACACCGGGCGGAAAGATCCTCGCCGCGCCTGCACCGGGCGGCCAGGTCGCCACCAGAGGCGGTGGCGGCGGCGCCACCGTCTACGACTTCTTCCGCGACAACGGCTTCACCGCCGCCCAGGCCGCAGGCATCACCGGCACGCTGCAGAAGGAATCGAACTTCTCGACCAGCGTGCTGAACAAGGTCGGCTCCGGGGCCACCGGGCTCGCCCAGTGGCTCGGCGGGCGCCTCACAGCACTCAAGCAGCGGCCCAACTGGCAGTCCTTGGAGACGCAGCTGAACTTCATCATGCACGAGCTCAAGACGACCGAGTCTGCCGCCTACAACTCGCTCAAGCGGGCCCGCACCCCGGAGGAGGCGGCACGTATCTTCGACGGGCAGTTCGAGCGCTCCGACAACATCGGCTCCGCCGAGGCGTACGCGCGCAGCCACTTCCAGCGTTTCCAGGGACGTCCGTCCCAGGCGCCGAGGTTCAACGGAGGGAAGAATCCCTCCCTCCGTGCCTCCGGGGCGTCGAACGGCCGGACCGTGGTTACGCCCGGGGTCGACAACCGCCGCGCCCGCACGATGATGGCGTTGGACTTCCTGCACGGCCGCATGTCGATGCTCGACTTCGTCAGCCAGGTCAGCCAGCTCGGCGACGTCGCGGAGCAGAGCGTCAAGACCGGAGGCGGCAAGCCGGCGGTGCGCCGCAGTCGCAAGGGCGACCCGGCGTTCCAGATCGCGAAGGACGGCTGGAAGGGCTCGAAGACCGCAGGCCAGGCGCTCGCCATGGCCACGGGGCTGCCGGTGTCCTCCGAGAAGCGTGGCACCGTGATGACCGCCTCGGGCGGTGTGTCCGACCACTACGCGGGCAACAAGGACTCCTACGCCTGGGACCTCGCCACCAGCGGCAACGCCGGCACGGTGGTCGCGCGGCGCATGGCCAGGGCGCTCGGCGTCAAGAACTGGAAGGGCGGCAGCTGGCTGAACGTCACCAAGACGATCAACGGCCGCCAGTACCGCTTCCAGCTCGGCTGGCAGGTCCCCGACCACTACGACCACATCCACATGGGCGTCGATCGCGTCGACATCCCCGGATAGGAGCTCAGATGGCAGCGAAGAAGGCCAAGCTCGGCTCGGGCGCCAGGTTCAAGAAGGTCGCCGCGTCCGCGAAACGCTCCGGCGCCCGGGACCCGAACGCGGTCGCCGCCGCAATCGGGCGCAAGAAGTACGGGGCGAAAAAGATGGGCAAGATGGCCGCGGCCGGGAAGAGGCGCAAGAAGTGAACCTGCTGCTGACAATCGTGCTCGTCCTGCTGTGCGCCGTGATCGGCTTCCAGATCGGCGAGGAGATCAGCCCTGAGGACTGGGTCGCCTGGCTCGGCGCCCTCGTCGGTGTGCTGGTCGGCCTCGCGATCAGCCGCGAGATCCCGGCGCTACGTAGCTAGGACCCCGGCCCGCAAAGCCATTTGACACGCCGGGGCCCCGGCGTGAAGCCTACGGCTTCCCGTCCACCTCGAGTGTCAGTTTGATCAGGTCGTCGAGGTCCGGGTAGCGCGGCTGGCGGTGGTCGCGTGGGTGGCGGCTCTCGAGCGCCGTGGTGAGCTTGCGATCGAACTCGTCGATGTAGCCCTGTCGGCCGTTGCGCGGCGTGCGCATCCACCTGACCGCCACCTGGGCGGCGAGCGCGCAGGCGGTGTTCACGTCGAGGCGGTGGCAGCCTTGGTGCACATGGGTGCGGATCGTGGACGCCTTGACGTTCAGCAGCTGGCCGATCTCGACCCTGGTGAAGCCCAGCGCGAGCAGCGACGCGCACTGGAACTGGCGCCACGACAACGGGCAGTCGGGCGGCCGGATCCGATTCCAGTGCGCCATGTGCCCCATGCGCGAAGGGCAGCAGCGGCCACGGACGGACAGCGGGCGGCCGCCACCCGGATCGGAGTTAGGCGGCGGCCGCTGCTGCCGGGAAGGGCTAGAACGGCGTGACGCCGATGCCCTTGTTGCCGACTATGAAGCGCTCCACGTTGTTGCCGCCGCGGAGAATCACGATCCGCAGGGCCGCGAAGCGGCCCGGCACCCTCATCGTGACCGGGTAGACACCACAGTCGAAGCCGCGCACGGACATCAGCACGAAGCGGCGCCCGTTGCGGACAACGATCCGCCTGATCTGCGTCTGCTTGTTCACGCGGATCTTGACCCGCGCGCCGGCTCGGGGCCACTGGCGCTGGCGGTGGCCGCGGTGCGGCACCACCATCGGGACGATCCGGCGCGTGTTGACGCACTGGAATGGCGACTGGCCGGGAGCCCCGGGCGGTCCGGGAGGACCGACCAGCCCTGGCAGGCCGGGCGCCCCGGGCTCACCGGGAGGACCGGGCGGGCCAGGAGGACCTGGATCACCGTCGACGCCGTTGCAGACGAAGAACACCTCGTCCGCTGGGTCGTCGCGGCCATCCTCGTCCGAGAACGGGTTGACCTCGTCGTCCATGCGGCCGTGCACCACGATGATCCTGACGCCACCGTTGGCGCAGTTATCGCCGGCAGGCTCGACCTCTATGACGATCCGGCTGCGGCCGTGATGGCCGCCCCCGTCGCATGGATCCTTCTCCCCGAACAGCGCCTCCTTGCAGGGCTGCTCGCACGGCTCCGTGTCCTCATCACCGGACATGGATGTCGCCATGACCGGACATGGCGCGCACTCGCCCAGCTGGTCGCCGTGTTCGAGGTGCGCCGGCACGGCCGACTCGCCCACCTCGATCGTGTGCGCATTCGTCGGGTTGCCAGGCGGCACATGGCAAATCGTTACCTTTTGCTCCTCGTTCGCGGACGCCGCCGCAGCCGGAACGAGCAGTGCGACCGCTAGAACGGCCGCCCCTATCCACTTCATGGAACCCCTTGGGTAGTTGACCGCGCCAGACTAGGCGTGATCGCGGCGGAGTGCGCAGGTTCCCTAGAAGCTCGCTTTGATCGACGCGATCTGCGGTGGGTCGAGCATTCGCGTGCCCTGGGGGGCGGCGTACTTGCTCTCGTCGAACGGGTCGTCGAGATGCACGACTACCTGGGTGTCCGTGAAGGTGACCTGCCATGCGGGCAGCACCTCGCCATCGGCGAGCCTGACGACCAGATTCGCGTACATAACGGTCCTTCCGTCCGGGGGCGTGTCGATGCTGTTGTGGCATCGCCCGCCCGTCCGTAGCCGCCTGATGCCTCACCTGCCTAGGACATCGGCCTTTTCGACGGGCGGGCGATGTGGCTAATTGCCGCGTTCGAGGGACCGACGCTGCTGGGAGTTGCGGCGATCGTGTCTGCGATCGGCGGGATTGCCTCGACGATCATGGCGCTGCGCAAGTCGACCGACGAGCAGCACGTCCACGCGCTCGAGCAGCTCGCCGCTACCCGCGCCGAGTCCGAGCGCCTGGCCGCCGAGCTCCATGCGCTGAAGCTCGAGGCGTCCGGTGAAGGCCAGCTCCGTCCTAGCGGTCGTGGGAGCTAGCGCGTTCGCGGCCGCGGGCGGCCTCGGCGCCGCCGCCGTGATCGCCCAGACCGGCAACGAGCCGCCGACCAAGACCGTCACGGTCGACGTCGGCGTCGGCGAGAAGGGCGATCCCGGGCCCGCCGGCCCGCCCGGGGAGAAGGGCGAGCCGGGCGAGCAGGGGGAGATCGGCCCCGCTGGGCCGCCCGGAGGAGGCGGGCCCGAGGACTGCCCGAGCGGCTCCACGTTCGGCAAGCTTGTGATCAACCACCCGGGCGGACAGACTTCGATCTACACGTGCATCCTCGACTAGGGAGCGGCAGTGCCGACTGAGCAGAAGCACCGCAAGGGCGTGAAGCGACGGCTGGCCGAGATCCAGAAGCGGCTGCGACACCTGTTCAGCGCCGAGCGGCGCCGCGACGCGGTCACCAAACGGCGGCGCAAGAAGTACCTGGCGGCGCGCAAGCAGCTCGGCGAGCGCGACCCGCGCACACTGATCGCGCTGCGCAACTACCGCGCCTCCGCGAAGCTGTCGCGCAAGATCGACGAGACCGAGGAGATTCTCCGCAAGCGCGCAGAGAAGAAGATCGCCTGGCTTAAAGACCACCCGCCGAAGCTCGACGCCGACGGCGACGGCCTGATCCAGATCGACGGCAAGCAGGTCGCCACCGCTGTCGGCAAGGAGGTGCTGCGCATCCGCGCCGGGGGCCGCTGGAAGGGCTTTGTCGTGTCGGGCTACCGCACCCCGGAACACTCGGAGCAGCTGTGCATGAACATGTGCGGAGCGCCCCGCTGCCCCGGGCTGTGCGCGGGACGCTCCACCAACCATGCCCGCAAGGGCGGCCGCAACGGAGCCGTCGACCTGACCGACTTCCTCACCTTCGCGGCCGAGTGCAACCGGCTCGACTCCTGGCTCGAGAACCACCTGCCCCGCGACCTTGTCCACTTCTCCGACGTGGGAGTCTGAAATGCCCGCACCGAACCGGATCGCCCTCTACCTGACCGTGGCGGCCGGGGTGCTGGGCGCCCTGGCGCCGGTCGTCGCCAACCTCGACATCAGCTCCGTCGCCGGTATCGCCGCGGGTCTCGCCGCGATCTCCGCGGTCGTTTACAAGTGGCTCGACGGATGGCAGAAATACGAAGGGCAGGAGGTGCTGCTCGATCAGCTCGACGCCGCCGAGCTGCTCGAGGTGGACCAGCTCACGGACGAGGAGTTGGCTGCGAGCTCACCCACGCCGCAGTAGCGATCCCGTAGGCGTCGATCACATCGCCGGAGGCGTGCTGGAAACCCTCCTCGCGCGCCCACGCCATGATCGCCTCCTTGTTCGCGTCACCGCGGCCAATGGCGATCTTCTTCCACTCCGAGGGCACGATCGGCAGGATCGGCGTCGGATAGTTCGTCAACGGCGCCAGTCCCTCCCGTAGCGACGCTTGCACGATCCCCCAGGCCGCGTACAGCGACGGGTTCGTGAACCTGCCTGCCGGCTGCTCCACCCAGACCATGTCGGGGCTGACGGTCGCCCACAGCTCCGGCCACCAGGTGAGCAGCTGAATGTGCATCAGCGCGAGCTTGTCCGGCAGCCGGAACGTCGATGGGTACTTGAGGTCGATCTGCCACGGGACCGTGCCCCTGTCGCCGATCGCGACGCAAGCGATGTGCTTCAACCCGACGTCGACACCCCAGACGCTCACTCGGCGGTCTCGTCGATGGAGTCGTACTCGATCTCGTAGTCGCCGACGATGTCGCCCTGGCGGCTGTCCGACACGTGGGTCGTGCCGTTTGCGAGCGCCTGCGTGATCGCGTTGTCGAGCGTCGTGTCGTGCAGGTCCTCCGGGGTTAGCTCGAGGACGTGGAACTCGTGCAGCTCCATCTTCCGGACGGTCTCAAAGCGGATCTTCATGACGGGCTCCTCAGAAGTCGTCTGCAGGTCGGGTGTAGGCTGGATTGCAACCGGTGGGTCATGCACAAAGGTCCGGCAGCCACAGTGCTCGCGTTTCGACACCTCGACGGCGGGGATGTAGCCGCCGGGCGACTTACCATGTCGGCCAACGGGGAAAGGATTGCTCGGGGACCACATGAAGTCTGATCGCGAACACCTGTCGACGGACGACGCCTACACGCTGAAGATCAACGCGGAGGCGGCCGAGCAGGACGCCTACGAGCTGTTCCAGCGCTCGCCGACCGTGGAGAACTGGCTCGCCCACGAGGCGGCCAAGACGGTGCGTGAGCGCGCCCACGGGTACTACCTGGGGCGCCTGATCGCCGAGCAGGAGGCGCTCGCGGCGCCTTAGGCGTCCTGTACCGCCTGGGCGGCGCCGGCGACCATCGAGCGCGGGCACTCCCTCAGCTGCAGCAGCGGGCCGACGTTGATGACCCTGGCGATCGAGAGCGCCAGCGTCGGTGCGTCGGCGCGCGGCTGGCCGCCGCGGCCGATCAGAGCGAAGCCGATTAGATCGAGCAGCCGTTCCTCGAGCAGCTCCTCGTAGTCGTAGACCTCTTCCAGCCGCAGATCGCCCGCCTTCAACGCGCGCAGTGGATGGACGAGCTGCAGATCGACGGTACTCATTGCTCTCCCTCGCGACGGTCAGGAGCGGCGCCCCTGCCTCATTTGCCCGTTGCCGTCGAGTGGCATCCGGTTCAGTGCAGACTGACACGCCGAGAGGCGTTTCGACAACACCTCGAAGCGCGTCGATGCCGCATTCTTCGCAGCTTTCAGATCGAGCCACTCCGTGAAGTCCTCAGACTCCCGGATCTTGCGCTCAACCCACGCCTTGCGGTCCTCCGCCGAGCCGCCCTCGGCCTCGTCGCGGAGGTTGTGGCGCATCGTGTTGAGCGCCTCCGCGAGCTTGAGCTCCTTCTCCACGTCGTCGGGCCACGTCTTTTCGAGCAGCGCCAGCGAGTCCTCGACGTTGCCGAGCGACTCCAACACGGATTCAGGGTTCTTAGTGTCCACCGGCGTCTCCTCACTCCAAGGAGGGAGAACTCCCTCCCTCAGTCGTTATGTGACCCACAGGAACAGTGCCAAGGCTCCTGCTGCGAGCGTCAGCACGGTCAGGTTGAGCGCCAGCTGGTAACGGCGCAGGCGGCGCCGGCGACGGTGGCTGCGCTTGATCGACAGGTCGCACTGTTTGACCCACGTCTCGAGCTGAATCTCGGGCGGCTGGTTCATGCGTCCTCCTCACGGATCAGTTCAACGTGCTCCACGCTGCTGCGCGACGCGCCGCAGTTGGCACAGGTCAGGTCCGGTGTCTCCTCCGACTGGAGCCAGCCGCACTCATGGCAGAGAAAGGCCGTGTAGGTCACGGCCGCACGAATATCCCGTCGGCGCCGATCGTCATGCCGGGGACGGGCTCGAGCACCACCTGCTTTTCCTTGACGAGGTCGCCGTAGCCGAGCTTCGTGATACCCGCCAGGCCGTGCAGGCAACGCTCCGCCCACTCGAGGTGGCCCAGCACCGCCTCGATCCGGGTGTCGTAGCGCTCGACCGGGTGCGTCCCGTTCGCGTCGAGGATCGCTGTCTCAAAGCCCATGTCCGGTGTCTCGACGGTCGAGACGCCGAGGCCCTTCAAGACGAACTTCGGCGCCACCGGCTCGGCCGGCCCGCCGAACATCGCACCGAACATGCTCCCGAGCGTCATCGCTTCCTCCGCTTTTTCCCGGCCTGGACCGCAAGCGCGGTCAGAAACTCCTCATGGTCCCACCAGCGCTGCACCGTCGTGAGCCACAGTTCCTCCGGGCAGACATGCACCTTGGCGAGATACTCGCCCGACTCGTGCAGGCAGACCGACCAGGAGCGGTCGGCGGGCAGCGCATCGTTCGGCAGGAACGGCAGCAGCTCGTTGTAGCCCGTCACGTAGCCGCGCCCCTGCAGATGCCAGCTGTCATAGATCTGCGGGCCTTTGCCGTGCCTTGAGGTCTTGAAGTCGATGATGTCCAGGGCCGCCTCATCGCCATGCTTGCTGGCGATCCCGGCGTCCGGGCGCCCGGCGTAGCGGAAGCGCCGCGACGCCACGATCAGCTCCTGCCACTCGAACAGCGGGTCCTGCTCGACGAACCACTTGGAGAACGCCTGGATGAAACCGCGCATCTCCGGCTCGAAGTCGGACAGCAGTGGGATCGAACCGGTCTCCTTGATCTGCTCGATCGCGTGGTGGATCGCGAGCCCCTCGTCGGCGCGCTCGGTGCGCACATGATTGGTGGAGAGCTTCGCCTCGACGATCGCCTTCTCCGTCTTGGATTGCCGGCCGAGGATGATCTCGTCCGGATCCTCGTCCGAGAAGAAGAAGGGGGACAGCGCATCGTTCTGCAGCATCCGCACGACGGCCGCCAGGCCGACGCGCATCCCCCACCACGGCCCGGCGTCGAACGGGTCCGAGACCTTGATGATCTGGGTCACCGACGGCACGAACTCCCCGTCGATCTCGTAGCGGTGCTTGTCCTCGTCAAAGACGATGACGGGCGCGCGCTCAGGCATCTAATGGCTCCTTCCGACCACGGCGGCCGCTAGGCTCGCCGCTCCTTGTTGTACCTGCTCCATTCGTGATGTAGGGAGGCCGGGGCGTTGGACGACTCGCCCCGGCCTTTCCCCCTCATCCACAGCTTCCCTCAGGGGGCCGTGAAGCTCTACGCGGGCTGCTTCTCCTTCGAGCTGCCCTTGCCGTCCTTGGCCTCGGCACGCTCGGCGGCCAGGTTGCGCGGCTCGCGGCCCTCGTCCGCCGCCTTGACGTCCTCCTGGGCCTGCTCGGCCTGGTCCTGGTCGAGCTGGTCGACGTGGGCGTTCGGGTACGCCTCCACCTCGGCGGCGTCGTCGGCGAACTTGGCCGCCCGCGCCATCGTCATCACGCCCTGGCTGACGGCATCCGGACCGAAGTCCGGGTTGTACTCCTTGAATTGCCAGTGCGAATGGCCGGTCGTGTCCCGGCTCAGCACGATCCAGCTCTCGTCGTCGAAGTGCATGACGACCTGGTCGGCGTTGATCGGGATCGAGCCTTCCTCACGCTCACCCTGGGCAGCCTCGTGCTGCTCCTGCTGAGCCTGCCGGATCTCGTGCGGCGCCGCGCCCGGCTCGTCCGGGCTTTGGGCCGCAAGGGCTGCGGTGCCCTTACCGGTCTTGTCGTTCTTCTTCTCGGCCACGAGCAACCTCCATCAATCGGGCGGTCAGTAGGCCCGAAGCTTCCCACGTACTCAACTCGGAACCGCCAGCGTTGGCCGACAGCGACACCATCGTCTGGGCATGCGCGGTCATGAACACCGCGATGCAGATGTAGCTGGTGCAGATCGGGGCCGTCCCGTTGAGCTCGCGGGCGGCCGGACCGAGCTGATCGTCGAGCACGGCGCGGACCGCCTCGCGGTCCAGCTCGCGGCTCACTGCGCGTCCGGGTTGGCCGCAGCCTCGAGCCCGTCCTCGTGCGCCGCCTCGGCGGACAGCTCGATCTGCTCGGTCAGCCACTCGGAGAACGCCTTGCCCTCCTTCGGCGTCAGGTCCTTGATCTCCGTTTTGCCGTAGCTGCCCTGTAACGCTGCGATGACGCGATCAGCGGTCAGCATCTTCTGCCTGACGGCGTCGCCGGCGACCTCGCGCAGCTTCTTGATCTGCGTCGCCGACATGCGCGGCTCCTCGCCCGCCTTGGGCTTCGGCGGCTTGGTCGTCGCCGTTGCCTGCTGGCCCTCCGGCACCGTCTGGTCGGAGTCGTCGATCTGCTCGGTCGGCACCTGAAAGAACTTCTGCAGCGCGTACTTGTTCGCGCCGGTGAGCGCCTTGTTCGACGCCTTGTCGGTCTGGTCCTGGCCCTGGCCGACGTACTCGGCGACGATCTGCTCGCCAGTCTCGACGTCCGTCAGGACGGCCTGGACGACAACGGTCGTGAGGCGATCAGATACCACCACGTTGATCCCGGTCGGCCGCTGCGTGAGGCCGACGACGAACGTGACGCCGTACTTGTGCCAAAGCGGCTTCAGCAGCGCCAGCAGGCCGTGCTCCTGCATGTAGTCGTACTGGGTCTTGCCGAACGACACCTCGCCCGTCTTTTCGACGTAGCCGACCTCGTCGACGATCGCCTCGAGCTTGGCGTGGACGCCCTTCGGCTCCTTGGGCTTGGCGGCCGCCCTCGGCTTCGCGGCGGGCTTCGGTGTGGCGGGCATGGCAATCCCTTCCCTTTCAGATCAGAAACTTGTCGACGACGAGCAGCGCCGCGATCGCCAACATAAGGGCGCACGCGGCGAGCAGACCGGCGACTGCTTGCAGGACCGGCCCAGGCTCAGACGGGCAGACGCATGTCTGGCCCGGGCAGGCGGAAATGGCGGAAGCGGGCGAGCCGGCTCGCGAGCCAGTCGCCGTGATGTGCGCCGAGCTGCGGCGCGGTCATGTTCGAGGTGATGAAGATGTGCTGTTCGTTCTCGAGCCGCTCGTCCAGACAGGCTTGCAGAAGCTGGCGGGTCAGCTGGCTGTTCGACTCCTTGCCGAGATCGTCAAGGAACAGGGGGCCGCTTCCCAACAGGATGCGCTCCGCCTCGCGGCGGCCGTCAGAGGAGAAGTCGGCGTTCGCCTTGGTGAACAGCACCGACGACTGCACGAACGTGGGTGTCTCGAAGCCATGCGTCAGCATGTGCCAGCACGCGGTGGCGGCGAGCCTCGTCTTGCCCGGCCCTGGGCGAGCCGAGTGGAGGAAGAAGCCGCCGCCGCGGTAGATCCACTCCTGCACCGCCTCGATCACCTCGGCGCGCTCCATCTCGGTGCGCATCTCGCCCCACTCGAGGCCCTGCAGCCCCTTCGGCAGGCCGGATGCGTGGATCCGCTGACGCTGCTTGACCTGCTGCTGCTGCGCCTCGTTCAGGCGCTCCTGGGCGAGCTCGAGGT
>DATDAQ010000054.1:0-3071 GCA_036525295.1 Solirubrobacterales bacterium
CGGCAGACAACAACGTTGGATTTTCCCAGATCGTGTCGCTGGGCGACATGGCAGATGTCGATGTGGGCGACTACCTCGTTCTGCTGGCTGGCGACCAGAGACCCGCGTGCGTATTCCGGAGCATCCGATCAGGCGTTCCGACGACATCCGATCACCGATTCCGGGGCATCCGATCATCGTGCTTGCCGCCGCTGAGCATGGTTTGTGATGTCAGTCGTCCTTCTTCTGGTCAAGCGCGTCGCAGGCCGTCCCCGTCATCAATAGGAGGGCCCCGCGCGCGGCGCGGCGTGCCGATTTCGGGGCTGACGCTGCGGCGCGCGCGGGAGGTACCTGTTGATGCACGGGGGCGGGCGTCGGGTTGGCCGCGGCGGTCATGGCCGGACCTGCGTGGTTTCGGCAGCGGCCTCGAGCTTGCGCATTGACGGGCCGTCGAGGTCGAGGCGGTAGGCTGTGTGAACCAGCCGGTCGAGGATGGCGTCGGCGACGGTGGGCTCGTCGATCACCGCGTGCCAGGCATCGACCGGGAGCTGGCTGGTGACGAGGGTGGAGCCGGTTCCGCAGCGGTCCTCGACGATCTCCATGAGGTCGCGGCGCTGGCCGGCGGTCATCCTGTCCGGGCCCCAGTCGTCGAGGATCAGCAGGTCGGCCCTGACCAGGCTGCGGAACAGGCGGGGGAAGCGCCCGTCGCCATGGGCGAGCTCGAGCTCGGCGAAGAGCCGCGGCAGGCGCCTGTAGAGGACGGTGCGGTTGTCGCGGCAGGCCTTCTGGCCGAGAGCGCAGGCGAGCCAGGTCTTGCCGACGCCGCAGGGCCCGGTGATCAGCAGATTGCGGCGCTCCTCGATCCACGTGCCGGTGGCGAGCCGCTGGAACAGCGCCCGGTCGAGCCGGCGGGGAGCACGGTAGTCGACGTCCTCGATGGCGGCACCGACATGGCGCAGCGACGCGGCCCGCAGCCTGGTGCGGAAGCGCCGGGTGTTGCGGTCGGCGACCTCGCGGTCGATCAGCAGGGCGAGCCAGTCGGCGTGGAGCAGATCGCGGGCGCCGTCTTGGGCCTGCAGCTCGGCGAAGGCCTCGGCCATGCCGTCGAGCCGGAGCGCGCGCAGATGGTCGAGGGTCGGGTGGGTGAGCATGGTGTCTCCTTCAGTGGAAGTAGCGGGCGCCGCGGATGTTGGGGTGGGAGATCGCCGGCCCGTCCGCGGCAGGCTCGGGCCGCCGGCGATCGAGGCGGGTCTTGAGGATCGAGTTGACCGAGGTGTAGGAGCGCGCGCCGATCTCGAGCGCGCGTCGGCAGGCCGCCTCGAGCCGATCGGGATCATGGGCTCTGGCCAGCCGCAGGATGCCGAGGCAGGAGCGGAAGCCCTGCTCGGGATGGCTGCGTTCGTGCAGAATTGCCATGACCAGCGCCGCCGCACCGGGGCCGATCGCCGCGGCCTCGCGGCGGATCTTCTCCGGCGTCCAGTCGGCGTAGCGCCGGTGGCTCGACGGCATGTGGTCGCGCACCGTCGTGTGGCGGCGGTCCGGCGGGCTGCGCAGATGCGCCGCAACGCGCTGGCCGTCGTGGAAGATCTCGATCGTCTTCTCCGTCGCGCGCGCCCAGACCTTCTGGCGCAGGAGCCGGTGGGGCACCGAGTAGTGATGCCGGTCGACCTCGACGTGGTAATCGAGCCCGACGGTGCGCTCCTGCCACTGCGCGTATTCGTAGGGCGTCGCGGGCAGCGGCTTCAGCGCCGGGCGCTCCAGCTCCTCGAACAGCTGCCGGCGGCTGGCGCCGAGGTGGCGGGTGACGCGACCGTTGAGCGCGACGACGACCTCGTGGATTGCCGCGTTCAGCTCGGCGAGCGAGAAGAACCGCCGGTGGCGCAGCCGTGCCACGATCCAGCGCTGCGCCACCTGGACCGCGACCTCGACCTTGGCCTTGTCGCGGGGCTTGTGCGGCCGCGCTGGCACCACCGCCGTGTCGTAGTGCGCCGCCATGTCGGCGTAGGTCCGGTTGATCGCGGGCTCGTAGAAGCAGGCTTTGCTGACGCCGGCCTTCAGGTTGTCGGACACGATCTGCCCCGGCACGCCGCCGAACCAGGCGAGCGCGCGGCAGTGCGACCCGATCCAGTCGGGCAGGCTCTGCGTCCACGTCGCCTCGGCGAACAGGTAGTTCGACGCGCCGAGGGCTGCGACGAAGAGCTGGGCTTGGCGCACCCTGCCGGTCCCGGCGTCGATCACCGCCAGCGTCGCGCCGGCGTAGTCGACGAACATCCGCTCCCCGGCGACGTGGTGCTGGCGCATCGTCGGCGCGAGCCGGCCCTCCCAGCGCCGGTAGAGCTCGCAGAACCGGCTGTAGCCGTAGCCGGCGGGATGCGCCGCCCGGTACTCCTCCCACAGGAGCGCCAGCGTCACGTCCTTGCGGCGCAGCTCGCGGTGGACCATCGGCCAGTCTGGCTGGGCATGCACCCGCCGGGTCACGCCGCCGGTCGGCTGGAACAGCATCGCCTCGAGCGCTGCCTCCGTCAGCGTCTCGGGCAGCGGCCAGACCAGTCCCCCCCGCGCGGCGCGCTTGAGATGGTCGCTCAGCGTCGACTGCCCGACGCCCAGGCTCGCGGCGATCTCGCGCATCGACAGGCCGTTGGCCCGCAGCCGCAAGGCATCCCTGATCTTCCGCATCGGCAACCTCTTCATCGGGTCTCCCCCGCTCCCAGCCAAAGGGAGCAAGGCATACCCGCCGCAGGGTTGCTCAGCAGCGCCGACCCGGACGATCCGAGGCGATCGGATGCCCCGGAATCCGTGATCGGATCAAATTGGAATGGCTGATCGGGTCAGATCGGAATGCGCGATCGGATGGGCCCGGAATGCGCACGCTACGCGCTCGACCACCCCGAGCGCGTCTCGCATCTCGTGCTTGTTAATGCCTACGCGCAAGGCGGACGGGTCCGGGCTCGGACGGACGCCGAGCGGCTGGAGGCCGAGACGCTGGTCAACTTCGTCCGCATCGGCTGGGGGCGCGAGAACCCGGCCTTCTGCCGGTTCTTCACCAACCTCTTCATCCCGGGGGCACGCCCGAACAGCATCGCCGGTGGGGC
>DATDAQ010000055.1:0-20093 GCA_036525295.1 Solirubrobacterales bacterium
ATCCGGAACATGCTTCCGGATTTCGGCCCGTCGGCGGGGAGTTCGGTGCAGACGAGGTGGGTTACGGCGGGGGCGAGGGCGGCGATCATCGCCTCCGCGTCCTTTTCGGCGAGGACGGCAAGGCAGGCGACGACCGGGCGGCCGGCGGCGACTTCGCCCAGTCCCTCGGCAAGCGCGGCGGCGCCGTCGGGGTTGTGGGCGACGTCGAGCAGCACCGGTGGGTCGTCGGCGACGCGCTCGAGGCGACCCGGCACGGTCAGGGTTGCCGCGACCCCTGCGACGAGCGAGGCGTCGAGGTTTCCCAGGAAGGCCTCAGCCGCGGCGCAGGCGAGGGCGAAGTTGCGGCGCTGGAATCCGCCCGCCGCACGCAGCTCGACGCCCTGGCCCGGCTCTTCGGGGGCGACGATCAGCCTGGCGCCGCGTTCTCCGGCCGTCCGCTCGGCCAGGCCCGCCACCTCCGGGCTGAGCCGGCCTCGCACCAGGATCGTGTAGTCGCGCAGCACGGCGAGCTTCTCGGCGGCGATCTCGAGCTCGGTCTCCCCCAACCAGGCGGTGTGGTCCAGCCCGATCGAGGTCAGGACCGTGATCCTCGACGGGATCGTGTTGGTCGCGTCCAGCCTCCCTCCGAGGCCGGCCTCCACGACCGCGGTATCGACCCTGGCGGCGGCGAAGGCGACAAAGGCGGCCGCGGTGGCGACCTCGAACTGGGTCACCTCCTCGCCCTCCTCCAGGCCGCGGTTGACTGCCTGGGCCGCCTGCGCCGTCCGCTCGACCGCCCCGCCGAACTCCGCCTCGCCGATCTCGGCTCCCCCGATAAGCACCCGTTCGGACCAGCGCGAGGCGTGGGGCGAGACGCAGGCGCCGCAGCGCACCCCGTGCGCTTCCAGCAGAGCCGCGATCATCCACGTCACCGAGGACTTGCCGTTGGTGCCGACGACGTGGATCGAGGCGAACCGGTGCTGGGGCAGCCCGAGAGCGGTGCTGAGCCGGTGCATCCGCTCCAGGCCGAGCTTCCAGCCGACCGGCTCCAGCGAGTCGAGGTAGGCCTGCGCGTCTATTCCGTGAGCTCCTCGAGCTCGGCCCGGTAGCGCTCCAGCTTGCCCCTCTCCTCTTCGACCAGCTCGGCCGGGGCCCTGGCGACGAACTTCTCGTTGGCGAGCTTGCCCTCGGCGCGGGCAACCTCCGAGCGCAGCTCGTCGCGGCGCTTCTCGAGGCGCTCCGCGATCGCGCCGGCGTCGATCTCCGCCGAGGCGAGCACCCTGACCGGGCCGACCGAGGCGATCGGGTCGCCACCGTCGTCGGTGAACTCGACGCGGGCGAGGCGGCCGACGAACTCCTGCGGGTGGGGGCCCTCGACGCGGGCGGAGAGCTGTGTCGCGGCGGGCGCCTCGACCATGTCGCGCCAGGCGCGCAGCCGGCGGGTCAGCTCGATGCCGCGATCGACCTCGGCTTCGGCCCCCTCGTCGAAGAGCGAGCTGTCCGCCTCGGGGAGCCGGTGCACCGCGAGGTGCCCTTCGCGCGAGGGGTGGTAGGACCAGACCTCCTCGGTGACGAACGGCATCAGCGGGTGCAGCAGGGCCAGCGTCCGCTCCAGCAGCCAGAGCAGGTTGGCCGACACCTCCGGCTCGCCCTCGTAGAGACGGGGCTTGGCGATCTCCAGGTACCAGTCGCAGAGCTCAGACCAGAAGAAGGCGTAGGCCTCGGTGGCCGCGTGGGCGAAGTCGTAGGTGTCGAGCTTCCCGGTCACCGAGGCGATCGTCCGCTCCATCCGCGAGAGGATCCAGCGGTCCTCGACTCGCAGCGGTTGCGGCTTTGACTCGACCTCGGCCGCGTTCAGCAGGATCAGTCGGCTGGCGTTCCAGAGCTTGTTCGCCAGATCGCGCCCCTGCTGGACCTTGGCGTCGGAGTAGCGCACGTCCTGGGTCGAGGACATCGCCAGTAGGCCGAAGCGCAGTGCGTCGGCCCCGTGCACGTCAATCTCGTCCAGCGGGTCGATCCCGGTGCCGAGACTCTTCGACATGCGACGCCCGTCCCGCGCCTGAATCACCGAGTGCACGTAGACGTCGTCGAAGGGCACGTCACCGGCGAACTCAATGCCGGTCATGATCATCCGCGCTACCCAGAGGAAGAGGATCTCGCGCGCGGTCGTGAGGAAGCTTGTCGGGTAGAAGGCCCGCAGCTCCGGAGTGTCGTCGGGCCAACCGAGCGTGGCGAAGGGCCAGATCGCCGAGCTGAACCAGGTGTCCAGCACGTCCTCCTCCTGGCGCAGCTCCCCGCCGCAGGCGCCGCAGCGCTCGGGTGGCTGCTCAGCGACGATCGTTTCCTCGCAGGGATCGCAGTACCAGACCGGTATGCGATGGCCCCACCAGAGCTGGCGCGAGATACACCAGGGGCGGATCTCCCGCATCCAGTCGAGGTAGACCCGCTTCCACTGCGCCGGCGCGATCCGCACCCGGTCCTTTTCGACCGCCTCGATCGCGGGCGCCGCCAGCTCGTCCATGCGACAGAACCACTGCAGCGAGATCAGCGGCTCGATCCGCTCGCCCGAGCGGTGCGAGAAGGGGACGGAGTGGACGTAGGCCTCTTCGGCGCGCAGCGCGCCCTCCTCGCGAAGCGCCGCGACGACGGCCTCCTGCGCCTCGGCCGCGGTCATCCCGGCGAACCTCTCCCCCGCCTCCTCGGTGAGACGGCCGTCGGGGCCGATCGCGACGATCTCCTCCAGCCCGTGCTTGCGGCCGATCTCGAAGTCGTTGGGGTCGTGCCCGGGGGTGATCTTCAGCGCCCCGGTGCCGAACTCGGGGTCGACGTGCTCGTCGGCGACGATCGGCAGCCGGCGGCCGACCAGGGGAAGGACGCAGTGCTTGCCGACGAGGTCGGCGTAGCGCTCGTCGCCGGGGCTCACGGCGACGGCGGTGTCGGCGAGCATCGTCTCCGGGCGCACGGTGGCGACGGTGAGAACCCGGTCGGAGCCCTCGACGGGGTAGGCGATCGAGTAGAGGGTGTCCTCGACCTCGCGGTTCTCGACCTCTAGGTCGGAGATCGCCGAGTGCGAGCCCGGGTCCCAGTTGACCATGTAGTTGTCGCGGTAGATGTAGCCCTTGTCGAAGAGCTGCTTGAAGACGCGGTAGACGGCCTTGACGTAGCCCTCGTTGAGGGTGAAGCGCTCGCGCTCGTAGTCGCAGGAGGCGCCGAGCCGCTTGTACTGCTCGACGATTCGCGAGCCGTACTCCTCTCGCCACTCCCAGACGCGCTCGACGAACTTCTCCCGGCCGAGGTCGTGGCGGGACGTGCCTTCGGAGCGCAGCATCTTCTCGACCACCGACTGGGTGGCGATCCCGGCGTGGTCGGTGCCGAGGATCCAGAGTGCGTTGCGACCACGCATCCGGTTCATCCGCACCAGCGCGTCCTGCATCGAGCCGTTGAGGGCGTGCCCCATGTGCAGCGCGCCGGTCACGTTCGGCGGCGGGATCGCGACCGAGAAGTTCTCCTCGGGCGTGCCCTCGGCCGGCGGATGGAAATAGCCCGCCTCCATCCATTCCGAGAAGATCCTGCCCTCTACCTCCGCAGGCTCATACCGCGTCGTCTCCTCAAGCTTTTTCAGCCGCTCGGCGTCCACCGTGGCGAGTCTAGATAGCTGTGACCTCAGGCGTCACAGCAGCAGCGTGGCGAAAGGGGGCCTATTACCTACGCAGATTCCTCGCTCAACTGACCCTCGTCGGGCCCAATGTCCTGCGGCGCCGCCTCGGTGACGAGCGTCGGCCGCCTGCTCTGCTCGATCGTCTCCCTGGTGACCACGCACTTGGTCACGTCGCGGCGCGAGGGCAGTTCGAACTGCACCTCGAGCAGCGTCTCCTCGAGGATCGAGCGCAAGCCGCGGGCGCCGGTCTCGCGCTCCAGGGCTTTGTTGGCGATCGCCTCGAGGCTGTCCTCGGCGAAGACCAGCTCGATGTCGTCGAACTCGAAGAAGCGCTGGAACTGCTTGGTCAGGGCGTGGCGCGGCTCGGTCAGGATAGTGATCAGGTCGTCGCGGCTGAGCTGGTGAATCGCGGCGACGACCGGTAGGCGGCCGATGAACTCGGGGATCAGGCCGTACTCCATCAGGTCCTCCGGCAGCACCTGCTCGAACCACTCGCCGGTGTCCTTGGTCTCGCGCGAGGAGATCGCGGCGCCGAAGCCGACACCGCGGTCGCCGACGCGCTTCTCGATCACCTTGTCGAGCTCGGCGAAGGAGCCGCCGCAGACGAAGAGGATGTTCGTCGTGTCGATCGTGAGGAACTCCTGGTGGGGGTGCTTGCGCCCTCCCTGCGGGGGCACCGACGCGGTCGTGCCCTCGAGGATCTTCAGCAGCGCCTGCTGCACGCCTTCGCCGGAGACGTCACGGGTGATCGACGGGTTGTCGGCTTTGCGCGCGATCTTGTCGATCTCGTCGATGTAGATGATCCCGGTTTCGGCCTTCTTGACGTCGTAGTCGGCGGCCTGAATCAGCTTCAGCAGGATGTTCTCGACGTCCTCGCCGACGTAGCCGGCCTCGGTCAGCGCGGTCGCGTCGGCGATCGCGAAGGGGACGTTGAGGATGCGGGCGAGCGTCTGCGCGAGCAGCGTCTTGCCGCACCCGGTCGGGCCCAGCATCATGATGTTCGACTTCTGCAGCTCGACCTCGACGTCCTCGGACTGGTTCATCTGGACGCGCTTGTAGTGGTTGTAGACGGCGACCGAGAGGGCCTTCTTGGCGGCCTCCTGGCCGACGACGTACTGCTGCAGGACCTCGTGTATCTCGCGCGGCTTGGGCAGGTTCTCGAGCTCGATCGTCCCCGTCGGCGCGGTCAGCTCCTCGTCGATGATCTCGTTGCAGAGGTCGATGCACTCGTCGCAGATGTAGACGCCCGGGCCGGCGATCAGCTTCTTGACCTGGCGCTGCGACTTGCCGCAGAAGCTGCAGAGGAGTTGCTCGTTCGAGTCTGTGGGCCGTGCCAGCGGAATCCCCTCCTTGCGGGGCAGTGGGTTGCCTCCGGCTCGCGTCCAAAGCTTAAAGGTGGGCGCAAGCCGGCCTGTCGGTGCCGGTCTTTACGTCGCCGATCCCCCCGTCCCTTTCCCTGGCTGCGACCTTGCGTAGCCGGGTACGGTTGGAGGGGGTGCCGGGAGAGCTTCGAATCCAGCCGATCCTCGAGAGGCAGTTCGAGCAGCTGCTGCCGATGATCGCTGCCTACCAGGCTTTCTACGGAGAAAACAACCCGCGGACCGCTCGCAACCGCGCTTTCTTTCGGCGCTTCATCGCCCCCAGCGAGGACGGAATGCTGATCGGCGCCTGGCGAGGCGACGACCTCGTCGGATACGCCTGCCTCTACTGGCACTTCTCCTCAACCAGGGCGATGGAAACCGTCCTCATGAACGACCTCTACGTCGACGAGGGCCTGCGAGGCCAAGGAATTGGCCGGGCTCTGATCGAGGCCAGCGCCGACGTCGCCCGCGAACGTGGAGCCCATCACCTCGAGTGGTCCACCCGCCCGGACAACCAGGAGGCCCAGCGCCTCTACGATTCAACCGGCGCTCAGCGCAGCGAGTGGGTCGAGTACGAGCTGGGGCTGTAGAGCAACCTTGACAGCGATCCATGGTCTATTAAGGTTTCTCTACTACTCAGCACCAATCTTCCAAGAGAGGGATGGATGTCAACTTTTAAGCGGTTGATGCTGCTTGTCTGCGCCGTCGCGGCCTTCGTCGTGCCGGTCAGCGCAGCCAATGCGGCGATCACGACCAAAACGATCGACTACGGCCCCTACACGATCCCGGCTGGGAACGGCGACCCGCATGACCACGAGAACGCGGGGATGATCACCAACAAAATCGTCACCAACATCGCCAAGCCGTGCACCGGCTGCTCGATCATCGGGGTGACCCCTGACCTCGTCTACACCGACGGGACCAAGGCGACGATCAGCCAGGGTCCAATGCTCCACCACGCGATGTTCGCCGCCCAGTCGAGCGGCAAGTCCGATGTCACCTGTGCCGGCAAAGGGCCTGGGCTGCTCGGCGAACGCTTCTTCGCCTCCGGAGACGAGCGCACCCCGGTCGATCTCCAGTCTCTGCCCTACGGCTACAAGGTCAACAGCAGCGAGACCTGGAACATGGTCTTCGACCTGATGAACTGGGAAACGACCAGCAAAACCGTGAAAATCCGGATGACCTGGAAGTACGCCACCGGCAGCGACCACACCAGCCGCGCACCGGTGCGTCCGGTCTGGCTCGACGCCAACCAGTGCTCGCTGAACTCCTACATCTCGGTTCCGATCGGGCTGAGCGACACGCATTACGACTGGAAAGCTAGCTTCGGGGGCAAACTGATCGCCGCGGCTGGTCACATCCACGATCACGGCGTCAACATCGAACTGACTAACGAGAGCACCGGCGGCACCGTGCTCTGCAACTCGGTGGCTGGTTACGGCGGCCCGGGCTACGAAACTCCCGACGGGCGTAAACACGTCTCCTCGATGGGAACCTGCACCGGCAACCCGATCTCCACGATCAGCAAAAACCAGACGATCCGCCTGCACGGGATCTACAACGTGCCGGAAGGCCACCACCCAATCGACGACGCGATGGCAATCGCGATCGCCTACATCGGCTAGTTAGGAAAAGCTGCCCGAGCCCCACCTTCGATTGCGAGGTGGGGCTCGGGGTTGTTCGGTCAGCACTGTTAGTGTTGATCAAACGGCCGCTCGGTAAGGCCTGGCACAGGGCAGCCCAGTCGGTCGAAGAGAGGGAGCAACATCAATTCGCGAGTTCCGTGGCGCCGGCGCTCCGGCCAGCTGGAAGCCGATCAGACCGCATCGGATCGAGACCAGACCGCCTCCGACGCTGACCAGACCGGCTCCGACGCCGACCAGAGCATGGCCGAGCGCGATCAGGCGGCTTCAGACGCCGACCAGCGCGTCTCCGACCGCGACCAAGTCATCGCCGACCGCGAGCTGGGGGCCGACCCCGCCGCCGGTTCGGGCCAGCTACGCGCACACGAGCTGGCCAAGGCCGGCCGGGGCGAGGGGACGATGGCCCGGATGGCGACGACCGCGGTTCGCGCCCAGGTCGCCGCCGAACGCCACGAGCAGGCATGGCGCCGCGACGAGATGGCCCACCACCGCGACGAGGTGGCCGCCGCTCGCGACCGCGAGGCCGAGGAGGTGGACATGGCCGCCGAGGAGATGGCAGGCCAACTCGGCAAGGGCAGCCCCGCCGCCAAGGTGGCGGTGGTGGCGAGGGTCAGCGCCGCCGCCGCCAGGGCACGGGCCGCCGAGGACCGCCGGCGCGCCGCTCGCGACCGCGAGGAAGCGGCACTCGACCGCCAGGAGGCCACCGGCGACCGCGAGCTGTTGATGGCCGAGATCGAACGCTCCCATAGGGACGAGTCGACCGGCGCCTACGGGCGGCGGCTCGGCGAGATGCTCTTGCACCATGAGCTCCAGCGTGCTCAAGGCATGGGCAGCACGCTGGCGATCGCCGTCGTTACGTTCGAGAAGATCTCCCAGGCCGAGCAACGTCAGGACGACGCGGCTCTTGCCGCCTTGGCTCGCGATCTCTTCCTCGCCCTGTGGGGGAGGCTCCGCCCCTTTGACCCGATTGTTCGCTGGAGCGAGAGTGAGTTCGTCTGCGCTCTCGCCGAGGTCGACTCCGAGGAGGTGCGGCGCTGGCTCTCCGACGCGTGCTCTGAAATTGCCGCGCGTTACCCCGAAGACACAACCAGCATCGGAGTGGCTTCTTCTTTGGATGGAAACGACGACACCCTCGAAGTCCTGATCGAGCAGGCCACGTCCTAGCGCAAGCCCCTTCCACCGCCGATCTGTGGGCTGACGTAGATTTCGCCTCCGGCGACAGTGCGAACCGCTTGCGGCAGCTCGTAGTCGGCGTGCTCCTTTCGGACGATGCCGAGCGCGCCGTCTGCGAGGGCGCGCTGAGCGAATTTGGGACTCTCGTGCATCGTCAGAACCACCACCCGGGTGTCAAGTGTCCATTCGCGGAGCGCACCGATCAGCACCTCGCGGGCGTCCTCGGGCATGCGGAGGTCGAGGGCGAGCACGTTGGGCTTCTTGTCACGAACATGGTGCATGGTGGACGCCAGGTTGTTTGCCTCGGCGATCACCTCGATGCCCTCCGCACCTTCGAGTAGCTGCCGTAGACCGCGACGCGTCAAGGCATGAGCGTCGGCCAATACCACGGTGATCGATGAGGCGGACCGACGGCTTGGATCACTCCCGGCGAGATCCGGCACCGAGCGAAGATGAGCACACATTGTCGGAGGCTAGTTGCCCCCCGGCCGCTTGCCATCCGTGCAAACAACGTGACGTGCCAGGGGCAAACCACCGAGGAGCCCTGGCGCCAGAGCTTCAGTGCGTTCTCGTGTCAAGCACACTTCCAACCTTCCGCAACCATCCCGGCGCCCCCCGGTTGCACGAAAAGGAGTGCCGGCTTCGCTGGCAGTAACCGAGGTTCTCGTTCCCTCCTCGCGCCGGACGGCACAAACCCCATTCATGAACTACCGTGGCTCAGTCGGGGAATCCCCCCGGCGCACCTGCGACGAACTGGAGGATGAGATGGCGTACGTGATCGTCAACGATTTCGAGGGCGGTACTAGGGAGCAGTACGACGCCACCACCGCTGTGGTGCACCCGGCGGGTGGCCTGCCCCCCGGCCAAACGCATCACTACGCCGGGCCGAGCGCGAACGGCTGGGTCGTCGTCGCGATCTGGGAGTCGAAGGAGATCTGGG
The DNA here is from genome assembly GCA_036525295.1 of Solirubrobacterales bacterium. Taxonomy (GTDB): domain Bacteria; phylum Actinomycetota; class Thermoleophilia; order Solirubrobacterales; family 70-9; genus VRUE01. The sequence goes on from DATDAQ010000055.1 coordinate 8,755, forward strand.
AGAAGTTCCGCGGCGAGACGCTGTTGCCTGCGCCCCAAGGAGGAGGATCAGTGTTGCCGGGCCCACCGAAGACGACGGAGTTCGAGGTCGAGGTCGAGCTCTAGACGCAACCCCCTGCCGACCGAGACGGTTGGTTCTCGTCCCCGTTGCGGGAGCGCGCGACTTGCGCACGTCAACGCGCTCGCAAATCGCGCGAAGCGGAACCACGCTGGCTACATGCCATAAGAAGACGTGGGCGGGCCATATCAACGGGTGGGGAGGAGCTTTGGAAGAGTTCTTCAAGCGCTCTCCGTCCGAACGGTCGTCTGGTGCCGACAGGAATCGCCACCCTTAGACCGACGGCTGGCCACCGACCGAGTAAGCTCATCGAGGTGACACGGAGGGGATTGCGAGTAATCGGGCTAGCAGTCGTGCTCGTAGCGGTATCACTACTGGCTTCGTCAACGCCTGCGATGGCTGAAGAAGCGACTCTCACTCCCACAACCCTGCCCTCGATGCCGGCCTTTGAGCAGGAGCCAAACGACACTCCTGCGACCGCCACTCCGATCACGAGCGGGGAGCGGATCCGGGGAAGTGTCTCCCCAGCCGGAGACGTTGATGTTTACAGTTTCAGTGCAAATGCCGGAGACCGAGTCTTCACCGCGACAGTGACAAATGCGTTGGGCAACTTTGGTGAAACACAGCTCACTCTAGTCGCGCCAGACGGCAAATCGGTGATCGAGACTGACAATGGCGATGGCGCCTTTAGTGCCTCAAGCATCGCCGGCGCGACTATTCCGATAAGCGGTACTTATTACCTGAAGGTGACCGATCCATCGCTTGGCGGCGAAGTAGTCCCCTACGATCTCTATCTGCAGTTGCGATCTGGGAGTCCAGTCCCGGAGAGTGAGCCCAATAGCACCCTCAAAACCGCTGATTCTCCTGCCAGCGGTTACGTCTCTGGCAGGCAAGATCCGCCAGACCGCGACTACTTCGCCATGCAACTACAGGCCGGCGATACCGTTTTCCTCTCACTGGACCTTGATCCCGAGCGTGATGGCAAGAGCTTCAATGGCAGCCTAGGGTTCGGCTTGTTGGGCGAACCCGGATACATCTCTGCCGTCCACAACAGGGAACCGTACGGAGTGCCTTCAGACGCGTATGAGTTCACGGTCTTGAAGGGCGGTACCTATTACGCCGTCGTCACTACAGCCGAAGGAGGAGAAGGCGGCCCGGAAGCGACCTATCATCTCTCAGCCACCATTCTGCCAGCCGAAGAACCGAGATGCCGGACATACACAAGCACGCCGTCTCCGGGAACGATTCCTGATTGGGGAGGAGTCGCCTTCCCGATCCCGGTAACGGATGGCGACACGATCAGCCGAGCGGCCGTTGGGCTCGAACTGACCCATCCGCGAATGCAAGATTTGGCGATCTCGCTTTGGACGCCTAGCCGCTCCGAAATACCATTGCGACTTCGTCGAGGTTCAATCGAACCCCACATGGTTGAGCGCTTCGATCCTTACGCGGCCGACTCGAGCACGGTGTCGGTGAATCCAGTGATAGTACAGCCTCCTATTGGCGACGAAAGCAATTGGCTCAACAGCCAGCAGATCAACGGAACCTGGAACCTGGTGGTCCGAGACGAAGAAGCCGGAGAAACGGGGTTGGTTTCTCGCATCGAACTGATCTTCTGCTCGCGCCCCGAACCGCTGTCCTCGGAACCCCAGCCCAAGCCGTCAAATGAATTCAGGATCGGTCGGGTGAAAAAGCAAAAGCTAAAGATCACGCTGTCCTCGGCGGGAAGGGTGCGCGTGGTCGCCCGCCTGTCTCGGCACCCGAAACGACGAGCATCGCGTGACCGCTTCAAGAGAGCGATAAGGCCGTCCAGCGCCTCGGGCGGCCCCGGAACCGTGTGGGTCCCTCTGCGTCTGACGAGAAAGGCGAGATTGCGACTCAAGGCTGGGAGACCGCTGAGGTTTGAGGCAGTGGCCACGTTCACTCCGACCGGCGGAGAACCGAGTACGAAGGTTGCGAGACTGGCGGTGCGTGGACGTTCGTTTACCAGGAGGGCAAGAAAGGGTTCGAAGTCGGCCGATCTTCTGCCTTAATCGCGTTGAGTATGGGTGACGTTGGCGGACAGCTCGGGGTATTTCGCAGTCAAGCAGTAGGCGCTTGGGAAATGGTCAGCATTGCTCAGTGAAGTCCTGGCAGGTGGTCCCTTCTCTGGGTGAAGGGAGTGCTGGCTTTCGCGCAAAGCGGCACCCAGCGCCGAACCCGGACTAGGACACGTAGGCCTTGCGCACCATGGCGGCCGTCCACTGGTTCGTGCCGTGAGCCGGGGGGACACCCTTGCGGTTCAGCGTGTCGGCAATGTCTTCGAGAGACTTGCCATTCTCAAGCAGCGTCCCGATTTGCTTCCGCCGGTTGTAATCCCGCTGATTGCACTCCGCGTGGGACAGTCGAACATTCTCGGGAACTAGCTTCCCGCCGGCCGACTTGAGGATCGGGTAGTGGTCGCGCGACGGCGCCCACTTGGTGCGCGCCGTCGTGAGCGGATCGAACGCGCCGCGTCCCTTGTGGTGGTAGCACTGCGGCATCTCGCACTTTAGGGCGAGGAGTTGGCCGCGCTCGGCCATCTTCACAAGGACGTCTCCATTCTTTACGCCGAGGTCGCGCAGTTGGTCCGCGATTGATCTATCGGCCACCCGCTGATCCTGACACAAGACTCGGAGCCGCGCCAGCGCGCAGCCGCGATGGCTTCTAACGATGCGTCAGCCGCCTCTTCTTTTCATGCATCCAGTCTCGGCGGGCTACTCCTCTCGCGTGGAAAGCGGCGGTGCTGTACCCCGACGAGCAACAGTCCTCTAGCGGTAGCGGTCCCAGCGGTCTAGGAAGGGCTCCGGGTCGATCGGCCTGCCTCGGGTGTGGATCTCGAAGTGGAGGTGGCAGCCGACTGTGCGGGCGTTGCCGGTCTTGCCAACCGCGCCAATGCGCTCGCCGGTGTAGAGGCGGTCGCCGCGGCCGAACGGGGACGGCCTGGGCAGGTGGGCGTAGAAGTAGCTGCGCCTCTCCCCTTCGCCATGGATCGTCAGGTAGTTGCCGTGGAGGACGGGGTCGTAGCCGGCGCGCAGGACGCGGCCGCCTCGTACCGCGACGAGCGGCGTGCCGCAGGCGGCGACGATGTCGAAGCCCTCGTGGGTGCGACCGCCGCTGCGCGGTGCTCCGAACTCGCCGATCGAGCCACGGGTGCCGTGCGGGCCCTGGACCGGGTAGACGTGGTCGCGATAGAGCAGGCCACCGTCATCGCCGGCGGCGCCGGCGGCTGCCGGAGCGGCGAGAACTGCGAGTAGGAGGACGAGGAGAGCCGGGCGCTTCAGTGGTGCTCGATGACGCGGTCGACGAGGTTGTACTCCTTCGCCTCCTCCGCGCTCATGAAGTAGTCGCGCTCGGTGTCTTTGGCGACCTTCTCGAAGTCCTGGCCGGTGTGCTTGGCGAGGATCTCGTCGAGGCGCGTACGGACGTCGATGATCTCCTTGGCGTGGATCTCGATGTCGGTCGCCTGGCCCTGGAAGCTGGAGGAGACCTGGTGGATGAGGATCTTCGAGTTGGGCAGTGACATCCGCTTGCCCGCCGCGCCGGCGGCCAGCAGCAGCGCGCCCATGCTCATCGCGATGCCGACGCAGATCGTCTGCACTTCGGGCTTGATGAACTGCATCGTGTCGTAGATCGCCAGGCCGGCGTAGACGGAGCCACCGGGGGAGTTGATGTAGAGGCTGATGTCCTTGTCGGGGTCCTCGGACTCCAGGTGCAGGAGCTGGGCCACGATCAGGTTGGCGATGTCCTCGGTGACGGGCGTGCCGAGGAAGACGATCCGCTCGCCCAACAGGCGCGAGTAGATGTCGAAGGCGCGCTCGCCGCGCGAGGTCTGCTCGACCACCATCGGAACCAGGGGGCTCATGGCCGGCACTCTATAGAAGCCGCAACACGGACTCGCGGCAGGGGCTCATGCCTGGGAGGCGGCGAGGACCGCCCCTCCCCCACCGGCCGCCTTGACCACGTACATCGCCCGGTCGGCGGCGGCGAGCAGGTCCTCCGCCGGCGGGCATCCGTACTCGTCGAAGAGCGCCACGCCGACGCTGATCCCAAGCTCGACCCGCCGGCCCTCGACCTCGAGCGTCGCCGCCGCGAGGGCGGCGAGGAGACGCTCGGCGACCGCCTCCGCCCCGGCCTCATCGGCCTCCGGAAGCAGCAGGGCGAACTCGTCGCCGCCGAGCCGGGCGACCAAGCCATCGGGGTCCCGGGCGACGGTGTCGGTCTGGCGCACGTTGTCGTCGAGCACTCGCGCGACCTGGCGGAGAGCCTCGTCTCCGGCCGCGTGGCCGTGCTGGTCGTTGATCTGCTTGAAGCGGTCGAGGTCGACGATCAGCAGCGCCCCTCCTTTGCCGTAGCGCCGCGTGTAGGCAAGCTGGTTCTCCAGGGCCTCGTCGAAGCTGCGCCGGTTGAGCAGGCCGGTGAGCGGATCGCGACGCGAAAGCCGCTCCAGCTCCAGCTCGAGGGCCTTGCGTTCGGTCACGTCGCGGGCGACTCCGTAGATGATCTCCTCCTCGGGGATCGGCACCGAGGCCCATTCGATCCAGTGCACCTCGCCGTCCTTGTCGAAGTAGCGGTTCTGGAACTGGATCGTGTGGCGGCCCTCGCCGAGCGCCGCCGCCTCCCTTTCGGTCCTCTCGCGATCGTCGGGATGGACGAAATCGAGGAAGGGGCGGCCGACCATGTCCTCCTTCGCGTAGCCGAGGATCCGCTCGAAGGCCGGGTTCACGCTCTTGAAACGGCCGTCGAAGCCAGCGGTGCTGATCATGTCGAGGGAGAGGTTGAAGTGACGGGCGCTCTCGGCCTCCAGGGCACGCAGCCGATCGGCGAAGCGACCGACCAACCCGCCGATGAACAGGAAGACGATCGCCCGGTTGACGTAGCCGACCGGGCTGATCGGCAGCTGCTCGACGACCGAACCCAGCGAGGAGAGGGCGAAGGCCACGGTGCCGGCCGCCAGGCCACCGCGAAAGCCGGCGCCGACCGCGACGATCACCACGGGTATGACGTAGAGAAAGCTGATCGCGTCGCCGACCGTTCCAACGGTCGCCCGTACGGCGAAGATCGCCCCGAACAGAAGCGCGGCCGTGAACCTGGGCTTGGAAGCGAAGTGGTTCATTCGCGATACCTAATCGGTATTGGGTATCGCTTTTTTAACTCTGCACGAAAATCCACGCGCGAAAAATCGTATTTCCGGCTAGGAGCCGCCCTCTCCCGGGGTCCAGAGCTCGCCCTTCTCCTCTTTCTCCTTCTCCGGCGTCCAGATCTTCTCGCGGGCCTCGGCCTGCTCGAGCGGGATCGGCTTCGCCGAGGCGGCGATCAGGTCGATCGCCTTGCGCACCTGGATGTCCTCGCGCACCATCGCGTCGCGGCCGTTCTCGCGCAGGCGCTTCAGCAGCTTCTCGGGCGTCGTGCGCTCGTGCTCGGCCGGGTGGGCGAGCGCCTCGACCATCTCCTCCTCGGAAACCTCGACCCCCTCCGCCTCGGCGATCGAGGCAAGCACGGCCTCGCGCTTCAGGTCCCGTTCGGCGTCGGGCCTGGATTCCTCGAGCAGCTCCTCGCGGGTCTTGCCCTGCATCTGCAGGAAGGCGTCGGGACTCATCCCCTGGCCGGCGATCTGCCGTTCGAAGCGCTCCAAGCGCTCCCCCGCCCGCGCCGCGACGAGGTCGTCCGGCAGTTCGACGGTCGCCGCGTCGACCGCGGCGTCGATCGCGGCCACGCGGAAGTCCTGCTCGGCACGCTCATCCACCGCTTCGGCAACGCGCTTGCCGATGTCGGCGCGCAACTCGTCGAGGGTGTCGAACTCGGAGGCCTCGGCGGCAAACTCGTCATCGAGCTCGGGAAGGATCTTCTCCCGCACCTCCTTCACCTCGACGGCGAAGACCGCGTCCTTGCCCGCCAGGTCCTCCGCCTGGTAGTCCTCCGGGAAGGTGACCTTCACCTCGCGCTGCTCGCCCCCGCTGGCGCCGGCCAGCTGTGCCTCGAAGCCCTCGATGAAGCGGCCACTGCCCAGCTCGAGCATGCGGTCCGCCTCCTTGCCGCCTTCGAAGGCCTTGCCGTCGACCATGCCCTCGTAGTCGATCAGCAGCACGTCCCCGTCGGCGGCCGCCCGCTCGACGGGCTCGAGCTTGGCGAAGCCCTCGCGGATGCGCTCGACCTCCCGCTCGACGATCTCCTCGGACGGCTCGGGCGCCGCCCGCCCCACCTCGAGGCCCTTGTACTCGCCCAGAGAGGCCTTCGGCCGCACGCCGATCTCGAACTTGAAGCTGAGCGGCTCTCCTTCTGCCTCGGGAGCGGTGACGATCTCGATCTGGGGATCCCCGACCGGGCTGATCCCGGAGCGCAGCAGGCCCTCTTCGTACCACTCGGGGAGCGACTCGCGGATCGCCTCCTGCAGGACGGTGCCGTAGCCGAGGCGCTGGACCACCAACGAGGGCGGCGCCTTGCCGGCGCGGAAGCCAGGCATCCGCATCTCCCGCGCCAGGCCGCGCGCCGCACGGGAGACGCCGCGGTCGACGTTCTCGGCGGGAACCTCGACGTCGACCCGCACACGCGAGTCGGGCAGCTCTTTGACGTCCGTCTTCATCGAACGCGAGACCCTAGTAGGGATTGGCGAAACCCGCGTATGCGGGCCAGCGAGCGCCGGACCAAGCGGAGCAAGGACGCAGGGAGTCCGAATAGCAGCGCTATTCGGACTCCCGAGGACGCAGCACCGCGCCGTGTCCGCCGCCGCTGGACGCGTGCGGGGGTTTTGCCAATCCCTACTAGCCGCTGGGCCAGCATGGTGCGCAGGGCGAGGGCGAAGTCGATCGTGAAGGCGAGGCCGCGGCCAGGGGGACCGGTGACCAGCCAGGCTCGCACTCGGGTCAGGGGGCTACTCGCCATTCGCGTATTCCAGCAGGGAGGAGTCGACGAGCCACTCGACGGGGGCGCGGTCGTCGGTGTAGACCTCGCCGCCGGCGAGGCGCGGCGACAGCCCCTCGGCCGCGGCGAGCGCAAGCGGGCGCAGCGGCTGCGCCAGGCGCGACGCGGCTTGAAGCAGGCGCGTGGCCGAGAGAGGGCCCTCGCCGGCGAGCAGCAGGGTGTTGGTGTCCTCGATCGGGTAGCGCAGCACGGTCGGGAAGGCAGCCGCCATCGTCCGCCCCAGCACCGTCTCGAGCTCGGCGCTGCCATCCGGGTGGCCCACGTTGACGATCGTCACGCCCCCCGGCGCCAGCCGCTCGCGGGCCAGCTCGAAGAACTCGCGCGTGGCCAGGTAGAAGGGGATGTAGGGCTGGCGGTAGGCGTCGACCATGATCGCGTCGTAGCTCCCGGCCGAACGGCGCAGCCATGGTCGCGCGTCCTCGGCGAAGGTGCGCATGCGCGGGTTGCGCAGGTCGAAGAAGCGCCGGCCCAGCTCGGTCAGCTCGGCGTCGATCTCGACCGCGTCGACCGCGGTCGACGGGAAGAAGCGGCCGAAGGCGCGGGCAACGGTGCCGGCGCCGTTGCCGAGAATCGCGATCCGCCTCGGCGGCTCTGCCCCGGATGCGAAGGGCAGGACGAGGTGCCCGTCCCAGTAATCGCCGGTCAGGTAGCTGCCCGGCCGGTACAGGGAGTGGACTGCCTGGCCCTCGTTGAGCTCGAGGACGCGAACGCCGTCGGGCCGTTCCACCACGCGGGCGTACTCGTGGACGGTCTCGGCCTCGTAGAGGACGCGGCCGGTGTCGGCGGCCTTGATCGTGCCGACCGGCAGCGAGACGGCGAGGGCAAGGGCGACGGGGACGGCGGCGAAGCGCCAGCCGAGGCCCAGCGCGGCGACGGTGGCGAGCGCCAAGGCGAAGACGAGGAAGGTGCGCTGGGTGCCCAGCAAAGGGATCAGCAGCAGGGCGGCCAGCATCGTGCCGACCAGCGAGCCGGCGGTCGAGGTCGCGTAGAGGCGGCCGACCACCTCGCCGGAGCCCTCGACGTCGGCGACCGCGAGCCGCACCGCCCATGGCGCGGCGGCGCCGAGCAGGGTGACCGGCACCGCGACCAGCACCAGCACCCCGAAGAGCGATCCGGCGACGCCGCCGACCGAGACGCTGTCGAAGGCGTCGACCGAGAAGCCGAGGAAGGGACGCGCCGCGAAGGGCACGGCGGCGATCAGCAGCGCCGCCGCGAGGACCAGCAGGCAGAGGCCGCGCATGTGCGGGTGGCGGTCGGCATAGCGGCCGCCGAGCCAGTAGCCGACCGAGAGGGCGACGAGGACGACGCCGATCGTGTTCGCCCAGACGATCGTCGAGGCGCCGAAGTAGGGCGCCAGCAGGCGTGCCGCGGCGATCTCGGCACCGAGACTGGCCGCCCCGACGACGAAGACGAGCGCCGCCAGCAGCGGCCTCGACTCAGGCGGGGTCGCGCTCGGGCTCATCGGTGGCACCGGCGATTCGCTGCTCGAGCCGGGCTCCGTGACCGGCCGCGACCGCACGCTGGGCGCGGCGCTCGTCGAGGGGGACGCCGCGGTCGTGGGCGAGGTCGAGCAGCCGCTGCTTCTCGACCCCTTCGCGGGCGACCTCGAAGAAGACCCAGGCGAGGACGCCGAGGGCGAGGAAGGTCCCCTCGATCATCATCACCACCCCGGCGGTGCTCTGGTCGGCCACCGCCGAGATGCCCCAGTAGCGCTCCCCAGGAGCATAGATCGGGTAGAGCACCGTCCCCGACCACATCAGCACGTTGCCGAGGATCGCGCCGGCGAAGCGGACCCCGATCACGTAGCCGACCTTCCAGGCGGCGGTGAACCACTCCGGCTTCGGCAGCGGGCCGAAGACCGGCATCCACATCAGGCAGCCGAAGAAGAGGAAGGTGGAGTGCTCCAGAGCGTGGATCGGCGCCCCACCGTAGGCGGCTTCGTAGAGCGCCGGTATGTGCCAGAGGTAGAAGTTCAGCGCCCAGAGCGGGAAGGCGACGAGCGGGTGGGCGAGGACCTGGAGCCGGTTGAAGACGCGGATCGCGAGGATCGGCTGCAGCAGCGACTTGGTCAGGCCGAGGACCAGCAGCAGCGAGGCGACATCGCCGATCAGCAGGTGCTCGACCATGTGGCCGATCACCAGCTCCTCGGCGATGTGGCCGATCGGCGAGAAGAGCGAGATCGCGATGATCGCCAGGCCCGAGCCGAAGCAGACCTGGCGCCAGACCGGGACCGGGCGGCCGCCCCAGGAGAGGACCGTCGCCCGGTGCCAGTAGAGGATCCCGGCGACGGTCAGCGGCAGGATCTCGATCGGGGCGAATGCGCCGGCGACGTGGGCAAACGGCAGGGTCACGAATTCAGCGTAGCGACGCGGTTTGCGAGGACGCCGCCCGCGCCCGCTGCTAGCTTGGCCTCGCTTTGGGCGCTGAGGAAAACCATCGCTTTCCGCCGATCGGCAGCTACGGGTTCCTCTCCGACTGCCACACCAGCGCCCTGGTCTCCTACGACGGCGCGGTCGAGTGGCTCTGCCTGCCCCGCTTCGACTCGCCGAGCGCCTTCGCGGCCCTGCTCGACCGCGACGCCGGCCACTTCAAGGTCGCCCCCCGTGGAGTCGTCGTTCCGCTCAGCCGCCGCTACAAGCCTGGGACCCTGGTGATCGAGACGACCTGGGTGACCGATACCGGCTGGGTCGTGATCCACGACGTGCTGACGATCGCCGAGTGGGCGAGCGCCGGGGGCGAGCGCGGCCGGCCCGACACCGAACACGAGTCCGATCACTCCCTGCTGCGAACGATGACCTGCGTCGACGGCGAGGTCGAGATGGAGATGGAGTGCCTGCCGAGCTTCGCCTACGGGGCCGAGCCGGCGAGCTGGAGAGGCGGTGAGCTGGGCGAAGCGGTGGCGCAAGCGAGCGACGGCACGGAGCTTCTACTGACCAGCGACATGGAGCTCTCGCTCGAGGGCGGTGTCGCCCGGGGAACCATGAAGCTGCGCGAGAACGAGACCGGCTTCTGCGCGCTGAGCTGGGGCAACGAAGACCTGGGCGGCCCGCGCAGCGCGCCGGAGGCGCTGGAGAGGCTCGACTCGACCGAAGAGTTCTGGCGGGAGTGGCTGCGCGACGGCGACTTCCCCGACCATCCCTGGCGCACCCATCTGCAGCGCTCGGCCCTGGTCCTGAAGGGCCTCACCTATACGCCCACCGGCGCGATCCTCGCGGCGCCGACGACATCCCTGCCCGAGACCCCCGGCGGCGAACGCAACTGGGACTACCGCTACAGCTGGATCCGCGACTCGACCTTCAGCCTCTGGGCCCTGCACACGCTCGGCTTCGACCAGGAGGCGCGCGACTTCATGCGCTTCATCGTCAACGTCTGCCGCGGGGACTCCGACCTACAGATCATGTACGGGATCGGCGGCGAGAAGGACCTGACCGAGAGCACGCTCGACCATCTCAGCGGCTACGGCGGGGCGAAGCCCGTGCGGATCGGCAACGGCGCCTTCAACCAGCGCCAGAACGACGTCTGGGGCGCCCTGCTCGACTCGATCTACCTGCACGAGAAGGCCCTGCGCGGAACCGGGACACCGGCCGACCGGCAGCTGATCCGCCACCAGGTTGAAGCGGCAATCGAGGCCTGGCCGAACCCCGACCAGGGGATCTGGGAGTCGCGCGGCGAGCCCCGGCACTACGTCTCCTCGAAGCTGATGATCTGGGTCGCGGTCGACCGCGGCGCCCGCCTCGCCCGCAGCCTCGGCTTCGAGGAGGTCGCCGAGGAGTGGGAGCGAACCGCCGACGGGTTCAAGGCCGAGATCCTCGAGCGGGGCGTGCGCGACGGGGTCTTCCGCCAGCATTACGAGACCGATGCGCTCGATGCCTCGATCCTGCTGCTGCCGCTGCTGCGCTTCCTCCCCCCCGGCGACCCGCGGGTCCGCGCCACGGTCGAGGCCGTCGCCGAGGATCTGACCGAGCACGGCCTCGTCCTGCGCTACAAGGTGCAGGAGACCGACGACGGCCTCAGCGGCGAGGAGGGCACCTTCCTGATCTGCTCCTTCTGGCTCGTCTCGGCGCTATCGGAGATCGGTGAGCCGGCCCGCGCCCGGACGCTCTGCGAGCGCCTGCTGGAGTCCTCCGGCTGGCTCGACCTCTACGCCGAGGAGCTGGACGCACGCAGCGGACAGCACCTCGGCAACTTCCCCCAGGCCTTCACCCACCTGGCCCTGATCAACGCCGTCTCGCACGTGATCGCGGATGAGCAGCGCGAGGACGGCGGGACGACGGCGGTGTTCACGGAGATGGGTGGGGTTCGGGAGGACGCCTGAGGTTGGTTGGGCGGGGCTGGGGGGGGGG
>DATDAQ010000056.1:0-2883 GCA_036525295.1 Solirubrobacterales bacterium
CCCCCACCCCTCCCTCAGTACACCGCTCTAACTACCGCCAGGCCGTCGGCTTGCCACGTGATCTCACCGGCCGACCAGGCGACCAGCTTGTTGAGCTTGTCTGGCTCGAAGACGTCGCCGATGACCAGCGAGCGAGCTTGCTCCTTGACGCGGCGACAGAGCGCTTGTGTCTGCTCGTCGTCGAGCTGGTTGACCGAGAGGACCGAGATGACCAGGTCCCAGGGGCCGTCGGGAAGGGGGTCCTCCATGCGAGCGAGCTGGACGTCGTCGTAGGTCTGTCGGGCCCGGAAGACCATGTCCGGGCTCGCGTCGAGGCCGACCACCCAGGCATCGGGATGGGCCTCGATCAGGCGCCGGGTCGTCTCCCCGGTGCCCATCCCCAACTCGAGCACGCGCTCGGGCGGAAACGGGATCGCGGCGATCGCCTGCTCCTGCAGCTCGTCATAGCGCGGGATCTGCGAGCGAATCCGCTCCAGGTAAATCTCGGGTGTCCAGTCGAATTGGCCCATTCCGTAATCTCGCTGTGAGGCCATCGTAAGCACCGGCTCAGCGGAGGGAGAGTCTTCATGGCACAAGCGACCACGATCATCGACCTGGCGCGGCTATCGCTGTCGCATGGCGAGGGCCGCCGCCTGGACCTGCCGGTGCGGCTGGAGCCGCTCGAGCTGGCCGGCCAGACGTACGCCGTCTCACCCGAAACCGTGCAGACCCGCCTTGACGTCTCCCGACCCAGCGGCGGCTACGCCTTCCGCCTCCGTTTCCCGCTGCGAATCGAGGGTCCCTGCATGCGCTGCCTGGAGAGCGCGGCGATGGAGACCGAGGCCGACGCCCGCGAGGTCGCCCACGAAGACACCGATGACGAGGAGCTGCGAAGCCCCTACGTGGAGGACGACGAGCTCGACCTGGGCCGCTGGGCCCACGACGCCGCCGTCCTGGCCATCCCCACCCGGTTCCTCTGCCGCCAAGACTGCGCCGGCCTCTGCCCTACATGCGGTGAATCGTTGAACGATGCCGACCCGGCAGAACACAAGCACGAAACAGCCCCCGACCCTCGCTGGTCAAAGCTCCAAGAGCTAAAGCTCGACGAGTAGCAGCCCCGCCAGGAGGGCCGAGTGCCTCTCCCCAGAAGGCTTTGGGAGCGCAACGATCCCGAAGCTAGGCAGACTGCGAGACGGACGGTCTTCTGGGGAGAGGCACTCGGCCCTCCCACCACCAAACGCTAAGCCTGCTCGTCCAGCTCCGCGACCGGCTCCTCATCACGCCCAGCGAGCCGGTCCCGCCCCCGCTGTACCGCGGCGAGGAACTTCTGAAGGTTGACCTCGAGCGTGTTGAGGATCTCGTCGGCGTAGTCCTCGGCGCCGAGCCGGATCTCGCGCTCGCGGGTACGGGCGTCCTCGACGATCTCGTCCGCGGCCCGCTCGGCCTGCTTGGTGACCTCCTCGTCGGAGATCAGCCGGGCCTGCTGCTCGCGGGCCTCGCGCACGATCCGCTCAGCCTCGCGCTTGGCCTCGGCCAGCATCTCCTGGCGCTCCTTGACTATCCAGCGCGCCTGCTTGATCTCCTCGGGAATCGTCGCCCGCATCTGGTCGAGCAGGTCGTAGATCTCCTCGCGATCGACGCGAACCTGGTCCGTCAGAGGAACGGGCCGGGCGTTGTGCACAACGTCGTCAAGCTTGTCTATGAGAACGAGAACGTCCATCAGCAGGTCGTAAGCCTACGTGTAAGCGGCGTCTTCGGTGAAGAAGCGGTTATTTCCTCGGCTTTTTGCAAGCTCTCGCCCAACACCCCCCAACGTCGGAAAGCCTACCGCTCGCCGAAGCGCTCTGCCATCGCGCCCGCGACGGGGCCCGGGACGAGGTCGGAGACGTCGCCGCCGAAGGTCGCCATTTCCTTGACGCCGGTAGAGGAAAGGAAGCTGTACTGGGGCGAGGCAATCATGTAGATGCTCTCGATCCCCGGGTCGAGCTTGCGGTTGAGCTGGGCCATCTCGAACTCGTACTCGAAGTCGGAGATCGCCCGCAGGCCCTTGACGATCGCCTTCGCGCCCTGTTCGCGCGCAAACTCGACCAGCAGGTTGGAGAAGATCCTCGCCTCGACGTTGGGCAGGCTCGCCGTCGCTTCTTCGATCAGCCCCTTGCGCTCCTCCGCGGTGAAGAGCGTCTTGTCCTTGCGCATCGGGTTGTTGACGATGCCGACCACGACGCGCTCGAAGACGGCGGCGCTGCGGGTGATGATGTCGATGTGCCCGTTGGGTACCGGGTCGTAGCTGCCGGGGCAGACCACCGTTCCGTCGCGCTCCGCCATCAGCCGTCCTCTCCGTAGATCGAGACGTCGGCGGCGCCGTAGCGGCGCTGGCGCAGGCGCGACAGCGAGTCGATGCGAAGCGGGCGCCGTGCGCCGCTCTCGACTATCGCCCGCCCGCCCGGTTGGAGAAGGCGCGGAAGATGGCTGTCCAGTTCCTGCCCCACGCGGTCGGCGAGTCTATAGGGGGCGTCGACGAAGACGAGGTCGAAGCGCGGGCTCTCCTCGTCCTCCGATCGGCCGGATAGCCAGCGAGAGACGTCGACGCGGACGAGCTCGACCCGGCCCCCGAGGCCGAACCGCTCGACGTTGCCGAGGGCGGCGCGGGTGTCGCGGTCGACCAGGGTGGCAGCCGCGGCACCGCGCGAGAGCGCCTCGATTGCCAGCGCACCCGTGCCGCAGTAGAGGTCGAGGACGGTCGCGCCCTCGACCATGCCGCCGAGGACGGAGAAGATCGCCTCCCGGGCCCGGTCGGAGGTCGGTCTCACCTTCCAGCCGCGCGGAGCGACCAGCCGCTGCCCCCTCAGCTCTCCCGCAATCACCCTCACAAAGCCCCCACAAGGGGCGTGTCTGAGTTTTCCC
>DATDAQ010000057.1:0-4230 GCA_036525295.1 Solirubrobacterales bacterium
CGATCGAGGTCGCGGTGCTCGGCTGCGCCGTCAACGGAATCGGCGAGGCGAGCCACGCCGACTTCGGCATCGCCGGCGCCAAGAACGAGGGCCTGATCTATGCCCACGGCAAGCCGCTGCGCAAGGTCCCCCAGGAGACCCTCGTCGACACCCTCTTCGAGGAGATCGACAAGTCCCTCGACCGCGGCAAGGTCGAGTTCGACGAGGCCGAGTCGCGCGAGGGCGCGGCCTGGCTGGCGAAGATCGAGGAGGAAAACGCTGACGAACTCACCCCCGAGAAGATCGCCAGGATGGAGCACGAAGCGGCCGAACGGGGCGAGTCCGACAAGGTCCTTCTCGATGAGGATGTCTCGCCTACGGCGGGACGGCGGTTTACCCGGGCGTCGTAGGCGCGGCGGGTCCTGTCACGGATTTGGCACCACCACCCCGCTGCGGGGGCGGCTGCGCCGCCTCCTCGGGGTGTCCCCCAAATCGGCGCCACCCGCCGCGAGAGACCGCTCGGCTGAGCTGTTAAAGGCCAGTCCAGGGCGGTGATCCGGCCAGCACCGCCGCCGCATAAGCACTGAATTCGCCCACCTCTATGGCTGTGCGGGCGTGGGTCATCAGCTCCTGCAGGTACGTGAGGTTGTGCAGGCAGAGGAGGCGGACCGCGGTCAGCTCCTCGGCGCGGGAGAGATAGCTGAGGTAGTCGCGGTCGTGGTGCTGACAGGCGGAGCAGGGACAGTCCTCGACCATCGGGCTGCGGTCGCCTTCGTGGCCGGACTTGCGCAGGTCGAGGCGGAAGCGGTTGTCGGGGTCGGGCACCAGGGCCACTCCGTGGCGGGCGAGGCGGGTGGGGACGGCACAGTCGAAGACGTCGAGGCCGAAGGCGATGCCGGCGAGCAGGTCGTCGACCTCGCCGATGCCGAGCAGGTGCTTGGGCGCCTCCTCCGGCAGCAGCGGCGCGGTCATCGCCAGCACCTCGCGCATCTCGGCCTTGTCGCGGCCCAGCGTGCCGCCGATCGCGAGGCCGTCGACCCCGGCGGCCGAGACGTACTCGGCCGACTCGCGCCGCAGGTCCTCGTGGACGCCGCCCTGAACGATGCCGAACACGGCCTGCCGCTCGGGCCCCTCGCGCTCGTGCCACTCGAGGCAGCGGTCGAGCCAGCGGTGCGTACGCTCGGTCGAGCGGGCCGTGTACTCGCGGTCGGCGTGAAAGGGCGTGCACTCGTCGAAGACCAGGGCGATGTCGGAGCCCAGCGCCACCTGCACCTGCATCGAGACCTCCGGCGAGATGAACAGCTCCGTCCCGTCGCGGTAGGAGCGAAATCGCACCCCCTCCTCCTCGATCGAGACCACCGAGCCGTGGCCTCCCCCCTGCCGCCCACTCCCCTTCACCTCGTTGGCAACCCCGCCATGGGCCAACGAGAACACCTGAAACCCACCCGAATCCGTAATCAGAGCCCCGTCCCACCCCATGAACCCATGCAGCCCCCCCGCCTTCGCGATCCGCTCCGGCCCCGGAGAAACGAACAGGTGGTATGTGTTCCCCAACACCATCTCGTAGCCCAACCCAGCTACCTCGCGAGCCTCCAGGCCGCGCACCGTCCCTTTCGTGGCCAGCGGAATGAAAGCCGGTGTCTGAACCGGCCCGTGCGCAGTGCGCAGCACCCCCGTCCGCGCGGCTCCGTCCCGCGCGGTGATCTCGAATCTCAACCTGCCCGGCTCAACCCTCATCGAACCACTGATCCTGTCGCAAGGCCGACGGCCTACCCAACAACCAGCGATTCACCGGTCATAGCGGGGGGCTGAGGTATCCCAAGCAGCTCGAGTGCCGTAGGCGCCACATCGGCCAGGATGCCGTGCTCCCTAAGGGTCAGTCCCTCCGCCGTCACGATCAGCGGCACCGGGTTCAAGGAGTGCGCGGTGTTGGGCGAGCCGTCGGGCTCGAGCATGTGATCGCAGTTCCCGTGGTCCGCGGTGACGATGCAAACGCCACCCTTGGCGCTCACCGCCTCGACCACGTCGCCGAGGCAGCCGTCGACCTCCTCGACCGCCCTCACCGCGGCGGGAATCACACCCGTGTGCCCGACCATGTCGGGGTTGGCGAAGTTGATGATTCCGAAGCGATAGTCCCCCTCGCTCCAGTGGCTGACGAAGGTGTCGGCGGCGGCGCGGGCGCTCATCTCGGGCTTGTGGTCGTAAGTGGGCACGTCGCGGGGGGACTCGACCAGGTGGCGCTCCTCCCCCTCCCACTCCTGCTCGCGACCGCCGTTGAAGAAGTAGGTGACGTGGGCGTACTTCTCGGTCTCGGCCACGTGCAACTGGCGACCGCCCGCCTCGGAGATCGTCTCCGCCAGCGTCGTCTTCGGCCGCGCCTCGGGAAAGGCGACCGGATACGGCCAGCCCTTGCGGTACTCGGTCATCGTGGTCAGGTCGAGGACCGGGCCACCGGCGCGTGAGAACTCCTCGAAGCCCGGTTCGGCCAGCGCGCGGGTCATCTGGCGCGCCCGGTCGGGACGGAAGTTGACGAAGATCGCGACGTCGCCGGGGGCGGTGCCGTCGTACTCGCCGATCACGGTCGGCTTGACGAACTCGTCGGTCTCGTCGCACTCGTAGGAGGCCTCGACCGCCTCCTCGACACCCGCCGCGCGAAGCCCCTGCGCGTGGACGATCGCGTCGTAGGCGAGCTTCGTCCGCTCCCAGCGGGTGTCGCGATCCATCGCGTAGTAGCGGCCGCTGACCGTGCCGACGCGGCCGGCCTGCCGCAGCCAGCGCTCCAGCTCGTGCACGTAGCCGCGGCCGCCGTGCGGCAGCGTGTCGCGCCCGTCGGTGAAGGCGTGGAAGACGACGTCGGGAACGCCCTCGTGCGAGGCGAGCTCGATCGTCGCCTCGATGTGCTCCCAGCCGGAGTGCACGCCGCCGTCGGAGACGAGGCCGAGCAGGTGCAGTCGCCCGCGCGGGCTGCGACGGGCCCGGTCGCAGGCGGCGAGCAGCGCCTCGTTTTCGAAGAAGGTGCCGTCGGCGATCGCGTCGTCGATCCGGGCCAGGTCCTGCTTGACGATCGCGCCGGCGCCGAGGTTGAGGTGGCCGACCTCGGAATTGCCCATCTGACCGTCCGGGAGGCCGACGTCGCGGCCCTGGGCCGAGAGCTGCGTGTGTGGGAGGCCCTCCCAGAGACGGTCGAAGACCGGCGTCTCGGCGAGGGATATCGCATTGCCCGGGCCGGGCTCGGCCAGTCCCCAGCCGTCGAGGATGACCAGCGCCAGCGAGGGAACGGGAAGTGTCAACAGACCCTCTGGCGTTCGCGCCCCAATCGACACGGATTCGAATACCCGGCTGCCACCGCGTCGATTGGGGCGCTCACAGGGCCGCCTTCACTATCGCGGCAAAGTCGGCAGCGTCCAGACTCGCGCCGCCGACGAGGGCGCCGTCGATGTCGGGCTGGGACATCAGCTCCGCCGCGTTGTCGGGCTTGACCGAGCCGCCGTAGAGGATCCGCACCGCATCGGCGGCGGCGCCCCGCTCGCGCAGCAGGTCGCGGATGTAGGCGCAGGCCTCCTGGGCCTGCTCAGAGGTCGCCGTGCGCCCGGTGCCGATCGCCCAGATCGGCTCGTAGGCGATCACCACGTCGCCCAGCTTGCCGCTCTCGACCCCGGCAAGATCGACCTGCAGCTGGCGCTCCAGAACGGCCTCGGTCTGGCCGCCGTCGCGAGCCTCCTCGGTCTCGCCGACGCAGAGGATCGGCTCCAGGCCGGCGGCGAGAGCGGCCGGCACCTTGCGCGCCAGCGCCTCGTCGGTCTCGCCGAAGAACTGGCGCCGCTCGGAGTGGCCGAGGACCACGGCCTCGACGTCGAGCTCTACCAGCATCGGGGCCGAGACCTCGCCCGTGAACGCGCCGGAGGCCTCCTCGTGCATGTTCTGCGCGGCGACCTTCACCGCCGTGCCGTAGCGGCGCTCGACCACCGCGCTCAGAGCCGTGAACGGAGGGCAAATCACGACGTCGCTCTGGGTCGCCGCGATCCGCGGCAGCAGCGCGTCGACGAACTCGGCCGCCTCGGCAACCGTCTTGTGCATCTTCCAGTTGGCAGCGACGTACGGGATCCGATCAGGCATCTTGCAGCGCCTCCACGCCCGGCAGCTTCTTTCCCTCCAGCAGCTCCAACGACGCTCCTCCTCCGGTCGATAGCCAGTCCACTTTGTCAGCGAGCCCGAACTGCTGCAACGCGGCGACGGAGTCGCCGCCGCCGA
>DATDAQ010000058.1:0-3176 GCA_036525295.1 Solirubrobacterales bacterium
GCCGATGAAGAGGGAGCTCGGCCTCGCCACCCTCGACCTCGCCAAGCGCCTGCTCGACTTCGGCTTCCACCCGCCGACCGTCTACTTCCCCCTCCTGGTCGAGGAGGCGCTGATGATCGAGCCGACCGAGACCGAGACCAAAGAGAGTCTCGACGCCTTCGCCGACGCGATCGAGCGGATCCTCGCCGAGGCCGAGCAGGACCCCGAGGTCGCCAAGTCCGCGCCCTACACGACCCCGGTCCGCCGCTTGGACGAGGTCAAGGCGACGCGTAAGCCGGTCGTGCGCCAGGGGCTCTAGCCGGCGCTAGAGATCCGGGAGATTCTGCTTCAGCTCGAGCACGGGAGCGAAGAGGTCGCCGTGCTCCTCGATTCGCTTCAGCACGTCGGCGGCCTCGAAGACGAGTGAGTCGGCGTCCTTCTTCTCGACGGCACGCTCGACCTCGTCCCAGGTGACCGGCGTCGAGACGGTTGGGCGCTCGCGGGCGCGCAGGGAGTAGACGGCGATCGTCGTTTTGCGTTCGTTGTTCTGGTACCAGTCGATGAAGACTTTGCTCTTGCGCAGGGTCTTTTTGCCCATCTTGGCGATCACCTCGTCGGGCGTCTGCTTGGCGAGCAGCTGGGCGAGCGCCTGGGCGAAGGGCCGCGTCTCCTCGTAGTTCGTCTCCGTGTTCAGCGGCACGTAGAGCTGCATTCCCTTCGAGCCGGAGGTCTTGACGAATGACTCGAGGCCGACGTGACCGAGCAGCTCGCGCAGGCGCAGCGCCACCCGGCCGCAGTCGAGCACTTCGGCGGGCGGGCCGGGGTCGAGGTCGAAGGCGAGCACGGTCGGCTGCTCGTGCTTCTTGCCCAGGGACAAGGATGGGTGCAGCTCGATCGCCGCCAGCTGGGCCATCCAGACCAGGGTCGCCCGGTCTTCGCAGACGCAGTAGTCGATGTAGCCGGCATGGGGGCCGGCAAGCACCCGGGCGGTCTGCACCCACTCCGGCCGGTGTTTGGGACAGCGCTTCTCGAAGAAGGCGGAATCGGTGTCGTCGACCCCTTCGGGGAAGCGGCGCAGGGTCACGGCCCGCCCGGCCAGGTGGGGAACGATCGCCGGCGCGACCTTGGCGTAGTAGTCGACCACCTCGCCCTTGCTGAACCCGGCCTCGGGGTAAAGCACCTTGTCGAGGTTGGTGAGCTTCAGCTCACGCCCGTCGACCTCGACCTGCTGGCTCGTGGCCACCGGCTATTTGGGGGATTTTGCTTTGGCGCGTTTCTTCGCCGGAGCTTTTTTCGGCGCTGCGGCTTTGCGCTTCTTCGCCGCCGGCTTGCGCGCTTTCGTTCCACCGTCGCGCTTGCCCTGCACCGCGGCGATGCTCTCCTCCAGGGCGGCCATCAGGTCGGGTGCCTTGGTCGCTTCCGGCTCGGCGGTTTCGGGAGCGAGGATCTCCTTGCCTTCTGCCTTGCGTTCGATCAGAGCCAGCAGTTCCTCGCGGTACTCGTCGTGGTAGGCGGTCGGCTCGAACTTGCTGGTCAGCGAGTCGATCAGCCGCTCCGCCATCTCGATCTCCTTCTTCGCCACCTTCGGCTTCTCGGCGGGCAGCACGTCCTCGAGCTCGGAGGGTGGCACCACCTCGTCGGCGAAGCGCATCGTGGTCAGGGTGAGGACACCGCCGTCGGTGCGCAGCGCCGCCAGGTGCTCCTTGTTGCGGAAGACGAAGCGGGCGATCGCCACCTTGCCCGAGCCCTCCATCGCGCTGGCGAGCAGCGAGTACGCCCGCTCGGCGCCGTCGGCGGGACCGAGGTAGTAGGGGCTGTCGAAGTAGATCGGGTCGATCTCGGTGATGTCGACGAAGTCCTGAACCTCGATCGCCCGGGATTTCTTCGGTGCCAGCGCCGCCATCTCGTCCTTGGAGATCGGCACGTAGTTGCCCTCGGTGATCTCGAAGGCCTTCTGGATCT
The DNA here is from genome assembly GCA_036525295.1 of Solirubrobacterales bacterium. GTDB lineage: Bacteria > Actinomycetota > Thermoleophilia > Solirubrobacterales > 70-9 > VRUE01. The sequence continues at coordinate 1,942 of DATDAQ010000058.1, forward strand.
TCTCGTAGGGCACCTCTTCGTCGGTCCCTTCGGCGACGCGGCGGTGGCGGATGCGGGCGCCGTCGGACTCGCGGATCTCACGCAGTGAGATGCCGCGGCGGGCCACCGCGCTGTACAGCTTCACGGGCACGTTGAGGAGCCCGAAGCTGATCGAGCCGCTCCAGATCGCTCTAGCCATCGGCGTTCACCTACCCCGATTGTTCCAGCCGCTCACCGGCCGCGGCAAGCGCCGCACCCGGCCGGGAGTCATCTTGCGCCTGCGCGATCATGCGGCGGTGCTGTTCGAGCTGCGGGGCGTGAGCCTCATCCGCGGAGGGCGCCGGGTCCTCGACTCGGTCAGCGCCGGCATCCCCGCCGGGGCGACGGCGATCGTCGGGCCCTCCGGCGCCGGCAAGTCGACGATGCTGCGGTTGCTCAACCGGCTGGCCGATCCGGACGCCGGGACGATCTCCTATCGCGACCGCCCGCTCGCTTCATACGACCCGCTGGCACTGCGGTGCGAGGTCTCGCTCGTGCCGCAGCTTCCGGCGCTTCTCGACGGCACGGTGGAGACGAACATCGTCTATGCGGCGGAGCTCGCCGGCAAGCGGGCCGACTCACGGCGCTGCCTGCGACTCGCCGGCCTGGACCCCGGCTTCGCCGCGCGTGACGTCACCAAGCTCTCGGTCGGCGAGCAGCAGCGGGCGATGCTGGCGCGGGCGCTCGCCCAGGAGCCGGCGGTGCTGCTGCTCGACGAGCCGACCTCGGCTCTCGACCACGCGTCCCGCGACGCGATCGAGGCGACGCTGGCCGAGCTGCGCCGCGAGCTGGAGATCTCGGTTGTCCTGGTCAGCCACGACCCCGAGCAGGCCCGGCGTCTCGGCGAGTGGGTGGTGCGGGTGGAGGGGGGAAGGGTGACCGCCTCGGGTCCGCTGGCGGAGGTCCTGGCATGAGCACCTCGATCCATGTGTCCGCGGGGCAGGTCGCCGCGACCCTCGCGCTCGTCGCCCTCGCCGCCGCCATCTCCTTCTGGCGCAAGGCCGACCTCGAGCGCGACATCGGCATCGCGACATTGCGCTCCTTCGTCCAGCTCACAGCGATCGGCTACGTGATCACCCTGATCTTCGAAGCCGACACGCTCTGGCTGGTCCTCGCCCTGCTCGTCGTGATGGTCGTCTTCGGCGCGCTCACCGCACGCAGCCGGGCGAAGAAGGTGCCGGGCGCCTTCTGGCCGCTGCTGATCGCGCTCGCGACCG
>DATDAQ010000059.1:0-3415 GCA_036525295.1 Solirubrobacterales bacterium
GCGCGCTGTAGAGCGAAATGCGCGCAGTCACGGTGCCGGCCGTCGCGACCGCGGACACCGAACGGACACCAACGCCGCTGCGCCCGGGTAGTGGAACGGCTTCCCAACCCCATCGGAGTTGTACGCCGGCCTGTTCGGCCCAATCCCTATCGGGCCAGGCGGCTAGCTCACCCGCGCTGTTGCTTTTCGCGCATTGCGACAGCGGGCTTACCGTCGGCAGAGGACACCGGCCCCGCGTTGACACGTAGCTAACTGAGATCGCTCGGACGGGCGAGGTCGTGTCGCGGATGGCGTCGTCGCTGTCAGCGAACGCACGGAGCTGGAGCTGCCTTGCCGGCTTGGGCCTCACACAGAGCACTCTCGTGTGAGATAGTCCGCGAGTGGCCACCTCCGAGCAGTCCGCCACCCGCCTCGTAGCCGTCGACGATCTCGGTGCCTCACAGGTCACGGTCGTGGAAGGGACACCACACGGCGCCCTAGCCGTTGGCATCAGCGCGGGTAAGCCATTCGCGGTGTCCAACCGCTGCCGCCACCTGTTGGCCTCGCTGGGGAGGGGGCGTGTGACCGACGATGGATGCCTGGAGTGCCCAAAGCACGCCGCGCGCTACGACGTCGGCACCGGCGAGATGGTGCAGGGTCCACAGGGCGCGTTCAAGCCGCTGGCGGGCGCCGTCAAGGCGACGACTGGCGCTCGATCGCTGAAGACGTTCCCGGTCGACGTGCGTGACGGCGCAATCTGGTTGGTCGGCTAACCGGCGGACCACATAGCGCTGAACACCGCCTCGAGGTAGGGCGCGACAGGCGGCGGGAGCGTTCCGCGGACGCAACCGCCTCCCTTTCCCGCGCGTAGGTACATAAAGTCGATTCCGCTGCAATCGGACTGGTTTCACGACACGACCGAGTTTTCGCAACCCACACCCTACGCGCGGCGAGACACGGCGTGGAAGCTAGGCTGCAACCGCGTGAAGGTCGCCTACATCTTCTCCACCTCCGGGCACACGGCGAGCTACAAGCTCGGCAAGATGATCCTGCCGCAGCTCGAGCAGGGAAACCACGGGGTGGAGGTCGTCGGGATGTTCTTCTTCGACGACAACACCTACGTGCTGCGCGCGGGCGATCCGCTCGGCGAGCGCCTCGCCGAGGTTGCCGAGGAGCAGGGAATCATGCTGATGCTCTGCGACCGGTGCGCGATCGAGCGCTCGCTCGCGGAGGGTGAGCCTGGTGACTGCCGTCCCAGCGGCACGGTCGCGGGAGTGCGGGTCGGCTGCTTTCCGGACCTCTACGGGGCCTTGTCGGGAAACCCGCCGGACCAAGTGATCACGCTGTAGCTGCGAAGCGCAAGGCGGTCTCAGGGCTCGGGCGAGCCCGCTAAGCGACCGGCTCGCCGCCGGCCACCGAGGCGAGCTGGATGTCGGTGGGCTCGGCGCAGCAGAACCATGCCTCGGTGAGCCGCGGGCGCGGCTCGACGTCGCCAAGGTCGGCGGGGTCGGCTGAATGTCCCGCGGCATCGGCCACCGTCCGATACAGGGTCCGAAACGTCGACACGCTGTCGACCTCCGCCGCGACATTGGCCTCGACGATTTCGGCGAGCTCGGCATGGAGGCGATCCAGCTGCGGATCCGCGGCTTGCCAGTCATACGTGAGGCGGTCGCGATCGTAGTCCTGCAGGTGCGGTGTGATCTCGGGGCGATCGAGCAGCAGCGAGCCCTTGGGCACGAGCAGACGGATCGTGTACTGGATCGGATCCACGTTGCCCACCATCTCGTTGGCAATCACGAAATCGAGGATCTCGAGGATGTCCTGCGGTGTCGCCCAGGGCGTGAACGGCAACCACGACGGGCGGATCTCGATCCCATGCTCGCGCAGCAAGGCCACCGCCTGGGCGGCCTCGTCGGCGGTGTGACCCTTGTCGAGATAGGTGAGGATCTCGGCGTTGAGCGACTCGAACGCCGAGATCACGAAGAGGCACCCATATTCGCTGAGCTCGGGCCAGACCTGACGATGCTCGAGGATGTGCTCGACCTTGGTCGTGCAGTCGAAGCTGACCTCGGGAAAGTGGCGGTGAAGCTCGCGCGCCACCTCCAGGGAATGCTTGACGCCGTTTAGGAAGTCCGGGTCGCCGAAGGTGATATGGCGTGCCCCCGCCGCCACCAACTGGGCGATATCCGCCATCACCACGGAGCTCCCGACGATCCGGATCCGGCCGTCGTAGGCGACGGGCACCGGGCAGTGCCGGCACTTGTGCACGCAGCCGTGGCTGGCCTCGACGTACCCCGCGAGCTGCTCCTCGCCATCGCGCTCCAACCGCGCATAGCGCTTGAGGGGCGGCAGCTGCCCTCGGCTCGGGGTGTGAAACTCGTGGCGCCCCAGGTCGATCGAGCTGGTTGCCGGTCGCAGCGCCGGCGAGTCGCCGAGCGCCTCAACCCACTCCACCAGCTCCGACTCGTACTCGCCGGCGATCAGCCGGTCGACCAGTCCACCGATCGTCGGGTCGTCACTGACCGCGGCGTAGAGACCGTAGAAACAGATCGGCAACCGCGGCCGGATCGCTCGAATTTGCTCGCCGGCGCCAATCGCCAGTCGCATCGCGGTGTGCATCGGAACGGAGACGCCGACGGCCTCGGCCCAGTCGATCTTGTCTCGATCAAGCTGCTCGACGGAGAGATCGATGCACCGAACCCGATGCCCGGCGGCCTCCAGGGCGGCCGCCGGCGAGGCCAGGTGCAACGGCTGATGACCAAGCTCGTAGGTGGAGATCAGCAGGACCCGCACAGCGCCAGGATAGCCTTCGCTTCGCTTCACTCCGACGGCTCGCCGATCACGATCTCGAGCTGGCCGTGGGCGGTGCGCAGCGTCCGCTCGACCTGCTCGGGCGTCTCGCCCCGGGCGAAGAGGAAGCCGAGATAGCGGTCGGCCTCGGGCAGCGCCCGCACCGCCTTGCCGCGCGCGATCGAGATCTCGAGCCCGGTTACGCCGGGCACCGCCCGTGCCTCGGCCTGCCCGCGCACCTCCTTCAGAACCCCCGCCTTCGGGATCGGGAGCATCATCACCCCGGAGGCGGCGGCCTCGCGGCTCAGGTCGTCGGGCGGCAGCCCGAGGGCGTGGCGCAGGATGAGCTCCTCGAGGCTCACGCCCATCCCGAAGCGCAGCGAGCGCGAGCACAGCCCGCCGATCGAGCGGGCGGCGAGCTCGAGCATCCACACGCTACCCCCGTCGATTCGCAGCTCGGCGTGTATCGGCCCCTCGACCAGGCCGAGCGCGGCGGCCGCCGCGGCCGTGAGAAGGGTGACGGCCTCGAGGGTCTCCGCGGGCAGGCGCGTCGGGGTCACGTAGATGGTCTCCTCGAAGTAAGGGCCCTCGAGGGGATCCGGCTTGTCGAACACCGCCAGGATCTCAAGGGCGCCGCCGCGCAGGA
>DATDAQ010000060.1:0-13076 GCA_036525295.1 Solirubrobacterales bacterium
GGGCCGGCCTTCGGCCGGGAGTTCCCGGGGACCCGGCCCCGGCGCCCTGACAGTCTCGCCGCCGAAGTAGGGCTTGCTCAGCTGCTCAGCCGGCCTCAGCCAGGCGCTTAGCTACGTAATCCCAGTTCACGACGTTCCAGAAGGCATCGATGTAGTCGGGGCGCTTGTTCTGGTACTTGAGGTAGTAGGCGTGCTCCCAGACGTCGCAGCCCAGCAGCGGCACGCTGCCGTCGGAGATCGGCGAGTCCTGGTTGGGGGTGGAAACGACGGCGAGGCCGGAGTTGTCCTTGACCAGCCAGGCCCAGCCGGAACCGAAGCGGGCGATGCCGGCGTTCTTGAACTCGTCCTTGAAGGCGTCGAAGGAACCGAAGGTCTCGTCGATGCCCGCCGCCAGGTCGCCGCCGGGAGCGCCGCCGCCCTCGGGGCTCAGCATCTCCCAGAAGAGGGTGTGGTTGTAGTGGCCGCCGGCGTTGTTGCGAACCGGGCCCTGCTTGTCACCGGGGAGGCTGGAGAGGTTGCGCAGCACGTCCTCGACCTCGCGGTCGGCCCACTCGGTCCCCTCCAGGGCCGCGTTCGCTTTGTCGACGTAGGCCTGGTGGTGCTTGTCGTGGTGCACGCGCATCGTCGCCTCGTCGATGTGGGGCTCGAGCGCGTCGTAAGCGTAGGGAAGGTCGGGAACCGAAAATGCCATCTGGGCGTCTCCTCTTTTGGTCGGACTGGACGGTTGCTAAGCCTGGGCCGGAGCCTAGCGCGACGGACGCCTAAGCTGGCTTCATGGAGATCGACGAAGCGAAGCTCTGGCGAGAGTTCGCAGCCTCTCGCGACCCGGCGCTTCGCGAGGAGCTGGTCAAGCGGAACATGCCATTCGCGAGGCGGCTGGCCCTGCGCTATCGCGGAGCCAGCGAGTCCTTCGACGACCTGCTCCAGGTCGCCAACCTCGGCCTGCTGGGCGCCGTCGACCGCTTCGACCCCGAGCGTGGCATCCCCTTCACCGCATTTGCCTCACCGACGATCCTGGGCGAGCTGAAGCGCCACTTCCGCGATCGCGTCTGGACCGTGCGGGTGCCACGCGGCCTGCACGACCGAATGGCCGAAGTCGACAAGGCGATCACCGAGCTGACCAAACAGCTCCAGCGCTCACCCTCGGTGGGCGAGATCGCCGAGCGCTTGGAGCTGGAGCAAACCGACGTGCTCGAGGTGCTGGAGGCCAACCACAACCGTCGCACGCTCTCGCTCGACCGACCGGCCGGCAGCGACGAATCCGAAGAAGCCCCTCCGTCGGACTGGATCGGGGACGAGGACGAGGGCTTCGAGCTGGTCGAGGGCAGGATCGCTCTCTCCTCCGCGCTGCCCTATCTCGAAGATCGCGAGCGCGTCGTCCTTCGGATGCGCTTCGTCGAGGACATGACCCAGTCGCAGATCGCCGAGCAGATCGGCCACTCCCAGATGCACGTCTCGCGCATCCTGCGCCGCGCGCTGGCCCGCATCCGCGAGAGGATCGAGGAGGAACGAGGGCTCGGCGGAGAGGGCGAGGAGGGACTAGGCGCCCGGGATGCCGGCGAAGCGGACGATTAGGTAATCGCCTTCCTCGGACTCATCTACGGCGAGCTCGTCGGCAAGCGCCTCCAGGGAGCCGCCGACCCCGGGTACCTCGAGCTCGCGGCGGATCTGCCCGGCGGCGCCCTTCTCCATCGGGCCCAGGCGGAGCTCGAGCCCGGCCTCGCTCTCGCCCAGCCCGACGCGGACGCAGCCATCGGCGAAGCGGCCCGGCGCTGCCTCCGATATCGCGTCGGTCACGAGGATGGCGTCGGCCAGGCGATCCACCGAGATCTGCCGGCGCGCGGCAAGGGAGCCGACCAGATTGGCGAGCACCGGTTCGAGCAGCTCCGCCCGCCCGACCGTGACCTCGGTCCCGGTCACCTCCGGCACCAGCTTCTGCCCGCCGGTCCCACCGCTGGCGCCGCCGCCCCGCAGCGGCACGCGCATCATCACCTCCGTGCCGCGATCGAGACCGCCGGAGATACTGAAGCTGCTGGAGAGGGCCGCGATCAGCGAGAGGCCGAGTTTGAGGCTGGCACGATCGGGGTCGGCCTCCGGGCTGATGCCCGAGCCGCTATCGCGGACGGTCACGGTGAGGCCCTCCTCGTCCGGCTCGGCTTCGACCAGGAGCGGACCGTCGCCGTTCGGGTAGGCGTGGACGACGACGTTCGTACAGGCCTCGGTTACCACGGTCTTCAGATCGGCCAGCCCAGCCTCGTCCATTCCGATCTGCTCCGCCAGCCCGGACAGCGCGTGGCGGATGACCGCCACGTTTTCCGCCTTGGCGGGAAGCTTCATCTGAAGCCCTTTGGGACTCTCGTTGGTGGTGGTGCCGTTTGCCATTTACCGCTTCCTGCCGAGAGTTCGCCGTCTCCGCGGCTCCGAGCATAGCCGCCCGCCATTGGCCATTTCGGTACCCGAGGCTGGTGGTGACAAAACCACGGACCCCTCTCAGACGGCGCCGCGAGCGAAGCGAGCGAGCGCCTGCTCGGGGTCGACGAACACCTCTCCGCGTACGAAACTGCCGTCCCGCAGCTCCCAGATCCAGGCCGCCGGCATGTCCCGGATGCCCAGCTCGCGACTGCGCACGTAGACGCGGCCGAGGACCAGCAGGCGGTCGCCGCGACGCTCCACGCGCCCGGGCGTGATCAGCAGCTCTTCCCACACCTTTTCGACATCCGCGAGGTAATCGCGCAGCCCCCGGCCCCCTCGGTAGGGGCTCTCGCGCCCGGCCTCCCCGCCGGTGACCGAGACGAACTCCATCTGCTCGGCGCAGAGCCCGACTATGGCGTCCGCGTCGCGCTGGTTGAAGGCCTCGAAGAGGCGCCAGACCAGCGCCTCGGGAGAGTCAGCCATCGCCATCCACCCGGGAAACGGCGAGAATCGCCGCGTCGTCGTCGAGGGCTCCCTCGGTGAAGACGTGCAGCGCCCCCTCCAGTCGCTGCACCACATGTGCCGGACTGCCGGCGCCGGCGAGGTGCATGCGCAGGCGCTCCTCGCCGAAGCGGCCTTCGCCCCCCTCCGCCTCGGTGATCCCGTCGGTGACGATGACGAGCTGCTGGCCCGGCTCGACCTGGCTGTGGCGAACCTGCCACCCGCCATCCGCAAACGCACCCAGCACCGGATCGGCGGAAGCAATCTCCCTCACATCCCCCCCGTCCACCAGTAGTGGCGGCAAGTGCCCGGCCACCGCGATCCGGACCGGCAGGCTCGGGTCCTCGCTGAGCGCCAGCGCCGCGACGCTGCAGAGTGCCGTGCCGCGCCGTGCGAGCAGTGCCCGGTTGAGAGTGGCCAGCGCCGCGACGGGGTCGTCGGTGAGGATCGCCGCGGTGCGCAGCGTGTAGCGAGCCAGGGCGGTGACCGAGGCCGCCTGGGCGCCGCGACCGGTGACGTCGCCGACGACGAGCATCCAGCCGCCGGAGATGCGAAAGGCGTCGTAGAAGTCCCCACCCACCTCGTTCTCGGCACCCGCCGGCTGGTACATGGCGGCGAGCGACCAGCCGGGGATGTGGGGCAGGGGCGGCGGCAGCAGGCCGCGCTGGAGCGTCTCGGCGATCTCCGCCCGAGCCGCCTCGGCCCGCTCGAGGTCGGAGAAGAGCCCACTGTTGTCGAGGGCCAGGGCGACACGGCCGGAGAGGATCCAGGTGAACTGGGCGTCGCGGCGCCTATAGCGCCGGCCCGACCAAGCGACGCCCAGGGTCAGGGCTCCCGTCACCCTGCCCCGGGCCTTGAGGGGAACGGTGATCGCCGAACGCACCTTCAGGCTGCGCAGGAATTCGAGATCAGCGCCTTCGTCGTGTGCGATCTCGCGCAGATCCGCCTCCGTCATCCGCTCGTAGAAACGCAGCTCGGGCGCCGGCCCGCCCTCGCTGAGCACCATGCGCTCCGGGATCGACGGCTTGCGCTCCAGCAGCCGCTGCCTGGCCTGCGGATCGGCACCCGGAGCCACCCGCACCGCAACGCGCTGCACGCTGCCCCTCTCGATCACGTCGATCATGCAGAAGTCGGCCAGCGCCGGGACGATGACGTCGCAGATCGCTTCGAGCGTCTCCTCCAGCGAAGCGGCGGCTTCGGACACCTCCGCCACTTCGGCGAGCACCAGGAACCGGCGCTGGGCACGTCGTCCTTCAATAATCAGAACAGCGAGGTAGATGCAGGCGGCGGCGAGCGCCACAACCAGAATCGCTATGGCGATCAAGTCCATTCAACCGACTCTATGTTCGATTGCGGCGGGGGTCCAGCACGCCGCTCGGGCGCGCCGAAAAGCCCGAGGCCGCGAGCGCCCTACGGCGTGGCTCGCATTGCCCTGGGGGAGGCGCGCGGCACGACGTGTGCGTCGCCCCCGGTCCAGGAGTTGAAGCGGTACCAGGCCGGCTTCGCCTCGCGGTCGACGGTGAGCAGGCCGGCGGAGTCGCAGAACTGGCACGAGCCGGCCGCGTCGGTCCAGGAGAACCACCAGACGCCACCGATCCGCCAGCGGTTGCGGTTTTCGGTCAGCATCGCGAAGGCCCGGTCCAGTTCGCGAGCCTGACCGCGAGGGCCGCGCTCCCAGCGCGACTCGAACCCGTCGGAGCCCCAACCGAGCTCGGTCATGTAGAGCGGTGTCTCGGCGTCGCCGTAGAACCCCATCACCCGGCGCAGGGCTTCGATCTGACCGAACATGGTGCCTGCGTCGGCGACGTAGGGATGAAGCGCAACGCCGTCGAAGTAACGCTCGATCCCGGGGATTTCGTAGACGCCGGCGAGGAAGGCGTCGGACGCTATGTTCGGCGGGATCTGCAGGGGGCGCCCGAAGAGCCCACCCATGATCACCGTCGAGCCGGGGTCGAGGCGGTGCAGCAACTGGCCCGAGATGCGGATCAGCCTCGCGAACCTCTCCGGGTCCGGCTGGCGCGAGAAGGTGACGATGTTCTCCTCGTTCCAGATCTCCCACTGGCGGACCGGCAGCCGGGGCAGCTCGCGATTCTCGCGCCAGAAACTGCCCTTCGGCCCGTAGCGCATGACCGCGGCACGCAGGAAGCGGAGCCATTCCCGCCGCTGCCGGGCGCTGGCCACCGGCTCCCCGCCCAGCCGTGGCGAAACCCAGTCAGGGGTGCCCCAGACGAAGAAGTAGATGGTGATCCCGTGTTCAGCCGCATGCCCGACCTGTTCGTCCAGCCACCACCATTCGGGGTGGCGGCGATCGGCGGCATCGGGCACGATCCCGGCCCAGTTCAGGGGCATGCGCACGCTCGTGACCCCCGCTTCCCGCATCAGCTCGTAGTCGGTCCCGTCGGTGTGCCCCTGCGGAGACATCCCGATGAAACCGGGAGGGGGCGCAAAGGAGAGCGACCCCGCCATCGCGGGAGTGAGCGCCAGCAGCGCCGCGGTCAGCGGGAGGATCAGGAACCTGCGCACGAGACCCGACATTGTGCCTTGTCGGGCCGGCGAACAAAGCGCGATCCCAAGAAGCCGCCGCGCAATTCGTAATGCTGGAGCAGATGAGTGAGTGGCGTCCTCTATCAAAGCGCGGGCGTTCTGACGAGCGGCTCGATGAGCCAACTGAGGGCTTGCCGCCCTACCTTGCCGGACCTCTGATCAGTTGGCTTCAGCGGATGTTTCGCGATTCCTATGGAGCCATTTCACGGAAGAGGCTCGAATTTCTTCAATTGAAATTCAAGCTGGATCCGACGCTCGATTGGGAATTCGGTGTCGAATCGGCATTCCAAGACCTGCGCGAACGCATCGATGTAGATGAGGAGTTCGGCCTTGACGTCATCGACTTCGTCCTGAGCCACATGAGGGTTTACACAGACCAATACGACAATCCAGCCGAACTCGCCGGAGAGGCCGGGCAACTCTTTCTCCTCGGTGGATCTGCTTGGGAGGTCAACAGCGGAGATGACGGCTCCTACACGTTGTCCCGAAGGGCTGTTGGACCTGTCAAGGAGGCGCTGGAAAGCATTAGTACATCCACTCGTGCTCACCAGCACCTGGTCAAGGCGTGGAACCACCTTGCAGGCCGTAATCCCGACGTGTCCGCTGCCTACCGCGAGGCAGTTAAAGCCGTAGAGGCAGCGGCAAAGCCGGTGGTCCTACCGGAGAACGACAGGGCGACCCTCGGTCAGATGATCGCCGCCATAAAAGATAAGGGCGACAAGTGGACCGCGACGCTAGGGACTCTTGATGACGTACGGCGTCTGATGGAAATCGTGTGGAAGGCACAGCTGGACCGTCACGGGACGGACGATGAGTCGATTCCATTTAGCGTGTCGGCCGAGGAGGCCGATGCTGCATTCGCCATCTGCCTCAACCTGAGCCGCCTTTTTGCTGGTGGACATGTTGTTCCAAAGATCTGATCCGCGCCGTCGGTTCCACGAACACGGCGCCCACCGTTCCAACTCGCAAGTCTGAAATTCAGAGGCCCAAGACCAAGGCAAGGGCGTCATCCACAGCGCGAAGCTCATCGGCATCGAGGCGTCCAGCCGAGCGTCCAAGGCGCTGTGGATCCACCACCGTGCTCTGCTCGACGAGCACCTGCGTCTCGTTCCCTTCAAGGGTGATCATCGGCCGGAAGGTGGCCGGACGCGCACTCGTCGAAGTGGGCGAGACCAGGGTGGTGCTCAACCCGATGAACTCGTCAGCCTGGACGACGACCGCGTAGCGAGCACCGCGCTGCTCCCTCCCCCGCGCACCTCGCGGGGACGGCAGTCGAAAGACCTCGCCGCGAACCACGTCAGTCGAGCACTTTCGGTGCGAGTTCCGCCATCTGCTCCCGGACCAACCGCATCTCGGTTCGATCTGCCTGATCAGCCGCCAGTCGCTCGACCTCTTCAGCGATGGAAGATCGTGATCGACGCCTTGCTGCCGCCTCTTGAAGCGCAGTGCGGACAGCCTCTGAGTCACTACTCGCGTCGCCCCGCACGACTCTCAACGCGGCAGCGGAACTGTCGTCCAAGCGAACGTGAAGAGACCGGCTCACAATCATTAGTGTAGCACAGATCGTGCTACAAACATCGGGGCGCCCGGATTTGAACCGGGGACCTCACCGACCCGAACGGTGCGCGCTACCAGGCTGCGCCACGCCCCGAGAGCGGCGATTATCCCAGACGGGGGACGGCGCTAGCGGACCGCCTCGATCGCGGCTTCGATCTGGGTGCGCGTCGGGCCGTCCTGGAGGGTGCGGGTGCCGGCGGGGCCGCTGACGATCGCGGCCTGGCGGGTGCGGATGCCGAGGTCGGTGCCGAGCTGGTTGTAGCCCTCGAGCCGCTGCGCGGCGGAGCTGCCGGTCTCACGTTCGCGGTCGAGCACCGGCTTCCACTCGGCCACGTCGAGTTCGCCGACCGATGCGGCAAGGGAGGCCATGAACTCGTCGTCGATTCCGAAGCGCTCGGCTTCGTCCTGATTGCGGAAGAAGAGGTAGGTGTACTGCCAGCCGTAGCCCAGCTCGGCCGCCGCCTCGGCTCCAAAGAAACCGAGCTGAACCGGGTTCTGCGCGACCGAGTAATGGCGCATCAGCAACTTGACCTCGCCCGGCCGGACGTAGCGTTCGACCAGGCCGGGAATCGTCCCCAGGAAGTCCTCGCGGCAGCTGGAGCACTGGAGGTCGTTGAAGACCTGGATCGAGACCGGCGCGTCGGCGGAGCCGAGCCGGTCCCCTTCCTGCGGGATCCCGCCGAAGGTCCCCTGGGCGTCGGCGATGCCGTCCACATGGATCACATCCGGGCCCGCCTCCCGGGTGGAGATGTCGACCAGGGCATACCCCACCGCCAGCAGGGTCAGGCTGAGCGCGAGGATCACCCAGATCCGGCCCCGGCGAGGCATCGGAACAGACGCCGGAGTTGCGTCGCGGTTCTCGGCGGCGGCCGGCATATGGCCATTATCGCGCCTGGGACTCGCCGCCGGCCCAAGGGCATTTGACACCGTCGGCACGAGGGGTAAATTCTCAGCTACCTGGTTCTCAACGACATGGGAGGTCTGCCGTGGCCAATCACCTCACCCCGTCCGAGCTTGCCGAGGAGCTTCACATGAAGCGTCAGGAGGTAATCGGCAGGTGCATGCAGCTGGGGGTCCCCATCTTCCACGGCCGCATCGACAAGACTCTCTTCCAGAGCTCGCTGCGTCACCTGGACGCCACCAGCGCTCAGCGGGGGGCTCGCGCCACGTAGTGCTCAACTAGACTTCCCCCCGCATGGAGCGGGGAACCAAATCGGCCACGCTTGCGGATCTGCTGCCGCTTTCCGCAAGGCTCTACGGCAGCACTCCGGCGGTCTGCTTCAAGCAGGACGGCGAGTGGGTCAAGCGCAGCTTCGACGACGTCCAGGAGACGGTCCGCTCGCTCTCGCTCGGCCTGATCGACCTCGGCGTCGCCAAGGGCGACAAGGTCTCGATCCTGGCCAACACCCGTCCCGAGTGGACCTACGTCGACTTCGCCGCGCTCTCCGCGGGCGCCGTCGTCGTCCCGATCTACCAGACCAACTCGCCGGAGGAGTGCCAGTACGTGCTGGAGAACTCCGACGCGAAGGTCGTCGTGGTCGAGGACGAGGAGCAGATGGAGAAGATCCGCGCGGTCCGCGATCGCCTGCCGCTGCTCGAGCACGTCGTGCGCATGACCGGCTCCGGCGACGACGCGATCTCGCTCGAGGACCTGGCCGCCCGCGGCTCGTCTCGCGAGGCCACCGAGTGGGAGGCGCGCTGGCAGTCGGTCACGCCGGAGGACGTCTGCACCTTCATCTACACGTCGGGCACGACCGGCCCCCCCAAGGGCTGCATCATCAGCCACGGCAATTACCGCGCGATGCTGGACATGGTCCAGGAGAACAGCGTCATCGAGGGCGAAGACGTCACCTACCTCTACCTCCCCCTCGCCCACTCCTTCGCCCTGCTGATCCAGCTCGGCAGCTTCGACCTCGGCGCGACGCTCGCCTACTGGGAGCGCGACCCGCTGAAGATCCTGCCCAACCTGGCCGAGCTGAAGCCGACCTACTTCCCCTCGGTGCCGAGGATCTTCGAGAAGATCTACACGGCGGCGACCAGCGGCATCGAGAAAGAGGGCGGCCTCAAAAAGGCGATCTTCAACTGGGCGATCGCGACCGGCAAGAAGGTGCGCGCGCTCGAGCGCGACGGCCGCGAGCCCGGCTTCCTGCTGCGCAAGCAGTACGAGTTCGCCGACGACAAGGTCCTCTCCAAGATCCGCGGCCTCTTCGGCGGCAACCTGCGACTCGCCGTCTCCGGCGCGGCTCCGATCAACCCCGAGATCCTCCGCTTCTTCGACGCCGCCGGAGTGCTCGTGCTGGAGGGCTGGGGGATGACCGAGACCTCCACCGCGGCGACGATCTCCACGCCCGAGGACTTCAAGATCGGCACGATCGGCAAACCGTTCCCCGGCTGCGAGGTGAGGATCGCCGAGGACGGCGAGATCCTGGTCAAGGGCCCCAACGTCTTCCAGGGCTACTACAAGAACGAGGAGGCGACTCGCGAGACGATCGTCGACGGCTGGCTGCACACCGGCGACATCGGCGAGGTCGACGACGAGGGCTTCATCACGATCACCGGCCGCAAGAAGGACATCATCATCACCGCCGGCGGCAAGAACATCACCCCGGCCAATCTCGAGAACGAGATCAAGCAGCACCCGCTGGTCTCCCAGTGCGTCGTCGTCGGCGACCGCAAGCCCTACCTCGTCGCCCTGGTCACCCTCGACCCCGAAGAAGCGGTCGCCTATGCCTCCGAGCACGGCATGTCCGAGAACCCCGAGCAGCTGGCGGCCGACGCCGACGTGCGCCAGGCGATCGAAGACCACGTTGCGAAGATCAACGAGCGCTTCGCCCGAGTCGAGCAGGTGAAGAAGATCGCGATCCTGCCCAGGGACCTCTCTCAGGAAGGCGGCGAGCTGACGCCAACGCTGAAGGTCAAGCGAGCGGTCGTCGCCGCCAAGCACGAGCGCGAGATCGAGCAGCTCTACGCGAGCTGAAGCGCAGCTTCTACGACGCCTCGCCAGACTGGCGCAGAAGCGCCGAGGTGGTCTGCTCGAGGACGCGGCGCCAGGCGGACAGCTGCTCGGGCTCCTCTTCTGAGGCCCGCTCGACGACCCGGCGGACGCGGCGCTCGGAGATCTCCAGGCCATGGCGCTCGGCGATCTCCCTGTAGCGGTCGTAGTCCTTGGCCAGCGTCGCGGTCACCGATTCGAAGCCGTGGCGGGCGATCTTCAGTCGCCGCGAGTAGTCCATGATCGGCGTGCCGAACATCAGCTCGTCGTTGGGCTCGGGCTCGACCAGGATGATGTCGACGCCCGGGTAGCGCTCCTGCCACATCTCGACCGCCTGGTGCAGGCGGGCGTGGGCGATCAAGCGGAAGGTCTGGTTGGCGATCGCGGGCAGGCCCATGTCGGAGACCCGCCGCACGCGCGTTCCGAATACGGTCGGGATCGTCTTCTCGAAGTCGTTGACGAAGGGGACGAGCGGGTTCACGACGACGATGAACTTGGCCCCCTTTTCAACCGCGATGTCGACGTTCGTGGTCGAACGGATGCCTCCGTCGACCATCTGGCGGCCCTTCAGGTCGACGGGCTTGTAGACGATCGGCAGTGCGGTCGAGCACTGGATCGCCTTGGAGATCGGCACGTCGTTCCAGCCCTCCTCGCCGAAGACGATGCGCTCGCAGGTGTCGAGGTCCGTGGCCGTCAGGTAGAGCTCTTTGTCGAGTAGACGGAAGTCGTCGAGCCGGCCGTCTTCGGTGAGCGCGCCTTCGACGTAGTCCGCGACGCCCCCGTTGGAATAGAAGCCGGTCGGCAGTGCCTCCGCAAGACCGACGCCGACGTCGATCGCCGAGAAATCGCCCATCCGCACCAGGCTGCGCATCAGCTCCAGCGTGCGCAGCGGCAGCATCGCGGCCTTCTGAGCGAAACCGAGATAGTTGGGCTTCAGAACCTTGTCGAGGTTGAGGTCCTCGAGCTCGGAGGGGATGCGCCGGTTGATCACCTGCATCATCTCGTCCGGGGTGACGCCGTTTGCGAGCATTCCCGCCACGAACGATCCGGCGCTGGTGCCGACGTAGACGTCGAAGTTGTTGATCGTGCTGTTGACCGCGAGCAGGTCGAGGGCCCGCAGGGCGCCGATCTCGTAGACGCCCCCGGTGAAGCCACCGCCGCCGAGGACCAGGGCCGTCTTCGATGGGCGTTTGCGGGAGCGGCGCCGTCGCGGCTGCGACTCTATGTCCACAACTTTGCCCATAAACATGCATTATCCCACTCAGTGAGGCGAACCCCGGCATTTCTCGCCGCGATTTGCGGTCTCCTCGCCGTCTTTCTCGTTGCGGCAGCCGCGCAGGCGGGGGGTGCGGAGCTGCGCTGCTCGGCCCTGCAGGCCCGGCTCGTGCGCGGCGGGGGCGCCGCCAGCGGCCTCTTCGTCATCGACGGCGAAACGGGCCGGCCCCTGTGCGCCCGTGCGGCCAAGCGCCAGCGGCCACTCGCCTCCAACATGAAGCTGTTCACCACCGCGACCGCACTCGGCCGCTTCGGCGCGCAGGCCCGCCTCTCCACCAGGGTCTTCGGCGAAGGGGAGATCGATGCGAACGGGGTGCTGCACGGGAGTCTCTACCTGAAGGGCGGCGGTGACCCGGCGCTGGGCACACCGGGGTTCTACGGCCGGTTCCTCGGCGGGCTGGGCACCAACCTCTTCTCGCTCCAGCGACAGCTGCGCCAGGCCGGTCTGCGCGCCGTCACCGGCCGCCTCTACGCGGACGACACCGTCTTTGACCGCCTCCGTGGCGTCGCGGACTCCGGCTACTCCACCAGCTCCTACATCGGCCCCCTCTCCGGGCTTTCGCTCAACTCCGGCTACAGCAGCTCCAGCGGCGCCAGCTTCGCCTCCGACCCGGCCAAGGCGGCGGCCCGAAAGCTTGCCCGGGCGCTGCGCGGAGCCGGCGTTCGCGTCCCGACCGCGGTCGCCCTGAGAGCCGCGCCGGACAGCGCCGAGACCCTGGCGGTCGTCCGCTCGCCGAGCATCGAGCTGCTGGCCGAGGCCACGAACGTGCCCTCGAACAACTTCTTCGCCGAGATGCTGATGAAGGGGATCGGCGCCCGCTTCGGCGGAGCGGGCAGCACCGCCGGCGGGGCCGCTGTCGTCGAGAGCTTCGCCCGCGCTCGCGGCGCCGCCCTACACGCCGTCGACGGCTCGGGGCTCACCCGCTCCAACTCCGCCTCGCCCGCCGCCATTGTCGGCTTCCTGCGCGCGGTGCACGAGGAGGAGATCGGCGACGACTTCGTCCAGTCCCTCGCCCTCACCGGCCATGAGGGCACCGTCGCCGACCGAATGCACGGCACCGCCGCATTCGGCCGCTGCCGCACCAAGACCGGCACCCTGACCGGGGTCAGCAACCTCTCCGGCTACTGCTTCAACCGCAGCGGCAACCTGGCGATCTTCTCGATCCTGATGGCCGACGTCTACGACCTCAGCCTTGCCCACCGCGAACAGGACCAGATCGCCGCCGAAATCGCTTCTTACTGAGCCCGTTTGTCGTTCCGGCGCTGGGCCCGAGTATCGAGCCCTAGCCCGACTGCCAAGCCGATGATCATCCCGACCAGCGCCACTGCCTGCATCGCGGCTTCGCTTGAGTCCTTGAAGGCGATCACCCCACCAATGACGATCGTGATGGAAATCGCCAAGCCGATGTTCATATAGCGCATGCTCCCCATCTCAGTCTCCACGTCGCAGACAACTCATTACCTGACACCGTAGCGCAGGACGGCGTCAACCAGGGCAATTGCAGCACCAAGGCCACCACCGAAGTAGCCACCTTTAACCGCCAAATCCTCGACTGCGCTACGTGGCCTATCCACAGCAAGGCACCAAATACCGACCGCAACGCTGACAAGGACAACGCCCGCTCCCACCGCCGTTGCAGCAGCCTCGAGCAAGGTGGTCAGCGGCCCAATCTGAGCAGATGCCATGCACCGACCCTGGCAGGCATCGATTCACGCGTGGCGCGCAGAATGTGCCGCAAACGCAAATTTCGCGCCGTGGCGTCAGGGCGGGGCACCACTCGGACTGGCGGATACT
>DATDAQ010000061.1:0-54057 GCA_036525295.1 Solirubrobacterales bacterium
TGGGGGTGACCCCCCGATGACCCCCTTCCGACAAACACCCCTACCCCCGAGGCCGCGTCACCCGCCGCATCTCGTCTTCCGCTTCCTCCGGCCCGAGATAGGGCATCAGCACGGCGAAGACGAGGTCGGGGAGGATCCGCTGCAGCTCTGGGCCGCGCCCGGCGCGGATCTCGTCGACGATCATCGAGGTCGCGCCGCCGATCGCGAAGCGGGCGGTGTCGGCCGGCAGCTCCTCGCTCTGGCTGGAGTACTCGCGACCCTCTTCGAGGAACGGAGTGAAGCGAGCGAGCGCGGCCCGGTAGCGCGCTCGCGCATCGTCGCCGGCGGCGGTCACCTCGACCATCGCCATCCGCGCGATGTCGGCCTCGGCCGCCAGCAGTTCGACCAGGGCGCCGAGACCGGCGGCGATCCGTTCGGGCCAGGGCTCGTCCGCGGCCGACTCGAAGGCGCTGGTGACGTGGGCGACGAGGACGTCGATCACGGCGTCGTAGGCCTCGAGGAAGCAGGCGGCCTTGTCGTCGAACATCTCGTAGAAGGTGGCCCTGGAGACGCCGGCGACCTCGATCACGTCGGTGACCGTGGTCGCCTCGTAGCCCTTGGCCGCGGCGACCCGGACCATCGCCTCGAGCAGCCGCTCGCGCTGGGAGCGAACCACGTAGGCGCGGGGCAGGCCGTGGCGTCCGCTTGGCAGACGCTCTGGATTCGAAGTCGATGACGAATCCATGCAGTCAGCGTAAGGCAGCGCCAGCGGACTGTCCAACGGGTTTCGCAGCCGGTCGCCCAGCCCTCGCCACAACGTCCAACCGGCCCTCCCCGATGCCTACACTGCGGAAATGAAGATCGGGATAGTCGGTCTCGGATACGTCGGCCTGCCGCTTGCCGTCGCCTTTGCCGAGGCCGGCGACGAGGTCGTCGGCCTCGACACGGATTCCCGCAAGGTCGAGGGCACGAACGCTGGCCGCAGCCACGTCGAGGACATTCCCGACGCCGTGCTCGCCCCCCTGCGAGAGCGCCTGCGGGCCACCGCCAACCAGGCGGATCTCGCCTCATGCGAAGCGATCGTGATCTGCGTCCCCACGCCGCTGACGGGCTCGCGCGAGCCCGACCTCACCTACATGCTCGAATCGGCGACGGCGCTGTCGAGCGTCCTCCAGCCTGGGCAGCTGGTTGTGCTCGAGTCCACGACCTACCCCGGCACCACTCGCGAGCGGCTGCTGCCGATCCTCGAGGAGTCGGGGCTCTCCGCCGGCCGCGATTTCCACCTCGCCTTCTCCCCGGAGCGGATCGACCCCGGTCGCACCGACTACACCGTCCGCACCACGCCGAAGCTCGTCGGCGGTCTCACGCCGGCGTGCTCTGAGCGCGCCGAGGCCCTCTACTCGCGAATCTGCGACGAGGTCGTGGTCCTGACGACGCCGGAGGCGGCCGAGCTCTCGAAGCTGCTGGAGAACATCTTCCGCTCGGTCAACATCGCGCTCGTCAACGAGCTGGCGCAGCTCTGCGATCGGCTTGGAATCGACGTCTGGGAGGTGATCGACGCGGCCTCGACCAAGCCCTTCGGCTTCATGCGCTTCGATCCCGGCCCGGGGATGGGCGGGCACTGCCTTCCGGTCGATCCGTTCTACCTCGCCTTCAAGGCGCGCGAGCACGACTTCTACCCGGAGTTCATCGAGCTGGCGGGCAAGGTCAACCAGACCCAGCCGGGCTTCTGCGTGGAACGGATCGCGCGAGCCCTCAACGAGGCGGGGAGGCCGGTCAGGGACTCGAAGATCCTCCTCCTCGGCGTCAGCTACAAGGCCGGCGTTGGCGACGTCCGCGAGTCGCCGGCCCTGACGATCGCCAAGCGCCTTGTCGATCTCGGCGGCGACGTCTCCTACCACGACCCGCACGTCCCTCGTCTTCCCGACCTCGGCCTCGACTCGGTCGACCTGGCCGAGGGCCTCGCCGGCACCGACCTGGCCGCCATAGTCACGGCCCACCCCCGCCTCGACTACGAGAACGTGGTGTCCACCGCCTCGCTGGTGGTCGATTTCCGCGGCGTAACCCGCGGGATCGAGGCGGAGAACCTGGTCAGGCTTTAGTGCACGCGGAGTTACGAGTCAGGCTTTAGCCGCCTGCATCTCCTCCTCGGCCACGTCGGAGCCGAAGTAGGGCAGGACCGCGAAGTACATGAACTCGGGCAGCAGCTCGCGGAAGCCCTCGTTCGTCCCTGTCGCCAGCCGGGCGTGGACGACCGCGTGGATGCCGGCGACGATGCCCTCCGGGGCGATCGGCGGCGGCGACTCGCCCGTGGTCGCTCGTGCCGAATCGATGAAATCGGTGATCCGCTCCATCGCCTCCGAGCGTTTCTCGAGCGCCTTGGGCCCTGCCGCATGGACCTCGACGATCAGGGCTCGGCCGAGATCGGGCTCGCCGTCGAGTGCCTGCAGCAGGGCACCAAGGCCCGCGCGCAATTTGCCCTGCCAGGTCTTCTCGGATTCGGCGGCCGTCTGCACCAGAGCTTCCAGCCGCGCCACGCCGAAGTCGAATGCCTCCAGGTAACAGGCGTCCTTGTCCGGGAAGAGGTCGTAGAAGGCCTGCCTGTAGAGGCCGGCCGAGTCGAGCACCGCGCGCACGGACGTCGCGTCGTAGCCGTTCGACCCGACCGAGTGGAGCATCCCCTCCAGGATCCTTTCGCGCTTGGGTGAAATCACCAGATTGAGTGTGGAAGCGTGGGGAGATGTCTGCCCCATCGCGCCGGCCTCCTCAGCCCCTGCCAGGACGTTGGTTGCGGCCCTGCTCTCCCATTCCGATCCTTCCTCTTCTCGATCAGGGGAACCGCTTGTCTGGGCCTCGGTACTGTAACGGTATTCGGCTGATACGTCCAGCTTGGAATGGGGAACTGCTGTGGGTACCCTGGCCTTCGTGGCTGAACGCGCTCCTCAGGCGACCAGAATGCCGCCCGGAAGGCACCCGCTGTCGCGGGAGTTCATCACCCAGCACCAGCGCGCCCGGATCATCGCCGCCCTCGCCGAGGAGACCGTCGAGAAGGGCTACCGAGCCGTCACCGTCGCCGACATCGTGAGCCGGGCGGGGATCGCCCGCAACACCTTCTACGAGAACTTCTCCTCGAAGGAGGACTGCTTCCTCTCTGCCTCGGAGTATGCGGTCACCGAGGCCCTGCGGCGTGTCGTCGACGCCGCCAGCAAGGTCGACAGCTGGCCGGCCCGGGTGAACGCCGGCCTCGCGGCCTTCCTCCACTACGTCGCCGGCGAGTCGGCACTCGCCCGCACCTGCATCGTCGAGGCGCTCTCCGCGGGGCCCGCCGCGGTCGAGCGCTACGAGCGCTCGATCCAGGCCTTCGTGCCGCTATTCCGGATGGGCCGCAAGATCTCGCCGAAGGGCGAGGAGCTGCCGGACACGCTGGAGGAGACGATCGTCGGCGGAATCTTCTGGATTCTCTACCAGCGCATCATCATGGGGCAGGCCGAGCAGATCGAGGACCTGCTGCCGGAGCTGGTGGAGTTCTCGCTCACTCCTTACCTAGGCGCCGAGGCGGCCAAGCGGACCTCAGCCGAAGCGCCGCCGACAGCAGGCTGAGCCAGGGCAGGGACTGAGGGCCCCGTGACCTAGTGCTCGGTTCGCCAAATCGACCCCGGACTCACCGAACGGAGCGCTGGTGCTCGACGTAGAGACACGCGAGCGCACCGCCGGCCCCGAGCGCGAGCGGATTCTCGCCGCCCTGGTCGAGATCGCCGCCGAGCGCGGCTACGCCGAGACCACGGTCGAGACGATCCTCGAGAGCGCCGGCCTGGACCGGCCCGCCTTCGACCGTCATTTCCGCAGCAAGTACGACTGCTTCCTCACCGCCTGGCAGGAGATGAACGAGACCTGCATGCAGACGATGCTGGCGGCCTACAACAGCCACGAGCGGTGGCCCGACAAGCTGCGCGCGGTCGCCTGCGAGGTGGTCGAATCGCTGCGCGGCAACCCCACCCGCGCCACCTTCTCAGTCGAGGTGCTGGCGGCCGGTGACGCCGCCCGCGCCCGGCGCGACATGACGATGCGGGTGATCGCCTCCCTGATCGATGCCGGCCGCAACGAGATGGAGGACCCCGAGTCCGTTCCCCACACGACCGCGGAGGCGCTGGCGGGGTCGGCCTACGGCCAGGTCTACTCGAGGATCGTGCAGGGCCGCGGCGACGAGCTGCCCGCGCTGGTGCCGCAACTGATGTCGGCTGCCGTGATGCCCTATCTGGGTCTGGAGGCCGCGATGGCAGAGCTGGGCAGGGGGTTCGACCCTGCGGCGCGATATCGTCGGGACGTGGCCAAACGCACTCCCTCCCCCAAGCCCGCCGCCGTCACGAGCGCCGAGGGCTACCCGCCCGAGCTCTCGCGCCTGCCGCCGGGGCGGCACGGCCTGCCGCGCGAGTTCGTCGTCCACAACCAGCGCGAGCGGCTGGTCGCGGGCCTCGCCGAGGCGATTGCCGAAAACGGCTACTCCGGCACGACGATCGCCCACATCACGAGGCACGCCGCCGTTTCCCGCCGCACCTTCTACGAGCACTTCTCCAGCAAGGACGAGTGCTTCGTCGCCGCCTACGACACGGTGATGAAGGAGTTGCAAGAGCGGGTCTCGGAGGGCTTCGAGGAGGCCGAGGACTGGCCGCACGCCGTGCGCGCCGGGATCGCGGCGATGCTCGCCTTCCTCGCCACCGAGCCGCACCTGGCCCGTCTCTGCATGGTCGAGGCGCTGGTCGCCGGGCCGGTCGTGGTCGAGCGCTACGACGCCGCGATCAAAAGCTTCGTCCCCTACTTCCAGAGCGGCCGCGAGGGCCGCCCACCCGAGGTTCTCGCCCGCCTCTCGCCGACCACCGAGGAGGCCCTGGTCGGCGGCATGGTCTCGCTGATCTCCCGCCGCATCATCGCCGGCAAGACGGAGGAACTGGAAGAGCTCCTCCCCGACCTAGTCGAGTTCACCCTCACGCCCTATCTCGGCAGTGAGGAAGCGGCCGAGATCGCCGCCGAGAAGGACTGAGCTCCCTAAGCGCGCTCCGGGCGCGTCAGGACTGTCTCTTCCGTGACGATTCGCGCACCACGGGTGCGGAAGTGCCTGCGACAATACGTTTCGTGTTCGACCGTCGCCAAACCCTCCGCGAGCTGATCCGCACCCAGCACAGGGAGTTCACTCTCTACCTCGAGAAGCGGGATGAGGAGTTCCGCGAGGAGTTCCGCCGGCGGGATGAGGAGTTCCGGGAGTTCAACCGCGAGATCCTCCTGCGCAACGAGAAGGTCTACACGACCGTGATCGCCGAGATGGAAGAGAGCCGGAAGCAGCTGGCGGAAGGGACCAAGCAGATTCAGGCGAACACGCGAGCGGTTCTTAGCGTGCTCGACCGGCTCGACGAAGCCGCCTGATTTCGTCGGCATCTTTGTTTCGGCCGGTGGTGGGTCGACGGCTCGCTTCGAGCCGAGCGTGGCCTCTCGCTAGGGTGACGAAACCGATGAGGCAAGCGACGAAATTGGAGGGGGCGGCGACCGTGGAGAACGAGGACAGAACCCGCTGGCTCGCCCTCTACGTCCTCTGCGCGGGGATGCTGATGATCGTTCTCGACGTGACGATCGTGAACGTCGCGCTGCCGACGATCCAGGACAGCCTCGGCTTCTCCCAGAGCGGGCTTGCCTGGGTCGTCAACGCCTACCTGATCCCCTTCGGCGGCCTGCTGCTGCTGGCCGGGCGGCTCGGCGACCTGCTTGGGCAGCGGCGCATGTTCCTGATCGGCCTCGGCGTATTCACCGCCGCCTCGCTGCTCTGCGCCGCCGCCGAGAACCAGGCGATGCTGATCGGCGGGCGCTTCTTCGCCGGTGTCGGCGGGGCGATGGCCTCGGCCGTGATCCTCGGCATGATCGTGACCCTGTTTCCGCAGCCGCGCGAGCAGGCGAAAGCGATCGGCGTTTACGGCTTCGTCGCCTCAGCGGGAGGCTCGATCGGCCTGCTCCTCGGCGGCGCCCTGACCCAAGCGATCAACTGGCACTGGATCTTCATCATCAACCTGCCGATCGGCATCGCCACCGCCTACGGAGCCCTGCGCCTGGTCGACGGCAGGCCCGGGATCGGGTTCAAGGCCGGCGCCGACATCCCCGGCGCCGCCCTGATCACCAGCTCGCTGATGCTCGGCGTCTACACCATCCTCGGCATCAGCGAGCACGGCTGGGGCTCGACCCAGACGCTCGTGCTGAGCGCGATCTCGTTCGTCCTCGGTGCCGCCTTCATCGCCCGCCAAGCGCGGATCGAGAATCCGTTGATGCCGCTGCGACTCTTCCGCTCGCGCAACGTCGCCGGGGCCAACACGATTCAGGCGCTGCTGGTCGCCGGCATGTTCGGGATGTTCTTCCTCGGCGCGCTCTACCTGCAGCGGATCCTCGGCTACGACGCGCTCGAGGTCGGCCTCGCCTTCCTGCCGGCGACGATCGTGATGGGCACGCTCTCACTCGGCTTCTCGGAAAAACTGATCATGCGCTTCGGCCCGAAGGCGACTCTGATCCCCGGCGTGATCATGGTCGGCATCGGCCTCCTGCTCTTCGCCCGCACGCCGGTCGAGGGCGAGTACCTCGCCGACCTCTTGGCCCCGATGCTGCTGGTCGGGCTCGGCGTCGGCACCGCCTTCCCGGCGCTGATGACGCTGGCGATGTCCGGTGCGACGCCGGAGGATTCCGGCCTCGCCTCCGGCCTGGTCAACACCAGCATGCAGGTAGGCGGCGCGATCGGGCTGGCGGTGCTGGCGACGCTGGCGACCGAGCGCACCGACAACCAGCTCGCCGACGGTGCCGGGCAGCTCGCAGCGCTCAACTCCGGCTACCACCTCGCCTACGTCGTCGGCGCGGTCTTGGTCGCGATCGCCACCGTGATCGCAGTGACGGTGCTGAAGCCGGTGCCGATGCCCTCGCCCAAGGAGATGGCGGCGATGCAGCCCGAGCGGCCCGACGAGCGCGAGCCGGCCTACTCGGAAGTCTGAGTCAGGCGCCGCTCGATGAAGCGGCGCTCGACCGGGTTGGCGGTCAGCTCGAGCGCGAGCCGGTAGGACTCGGCCGCCTCGCCGAGCCGCCCGAGGCGGCGCAGCAGGTCGGCGCGAGCCGCGTGCAGCGGCTGGTAGCCGTCGAGGCCCTCGATCGCCTCGACCAGCTCCAGGCCCCGCTCCGGCCCCTCGCTCATCGCCACGGCGACGGCGCGGTTGAGCTCGATCACGGGGCTCGGGGCGATCTCCATGTGCCAGGCGTAGAGGCGGGCGATCCGGGCCCAGTCGGTCTCCGCCGCGCCGGCCGCTTCGGCGTGTACGGCCGCGATCCGCGCCTGGAGCGTGTACGAGCCGCCGGGCCCGGCCTCCGCCGCCTCCCGCGAGAGCTCCGTGCCCTCTGCGATCCGCTCGCGGTTCCAGAGCGAGCGGTCCTGGTCCTCGAGCAGAACCGCTTCGCCGCGCTCGTCGACCCGCGCCTCCCGTCGGGCGTCGGTGAGCAGCATCAGCGCCAGCAGGCCCCGCGCCTCGGGCTCGCGCGGCAGCATCGCGACCAGGACGCGGGCGAGGCGGATCGCCTCCTCGCTTAGCTCGATGCGGACCAGCTCCTCGCTGCTCGCGGCCAGGTAGCCCTCGTTGAAGACCAGGTAGAGGGTTGCCAGCACCGCGGGCAGCCGCTCCGGCATCTGCTCGGCCCCGGGCACCTCGTAGGGGATCTTGTTGGCGGCGATCTTGCGCTTGGCGCGGACGAGGCGCTGCGCCATCGCGCTCTCCCCGGCGAGGAAGGCGCGGGCGATCTCGGCTGTCGTGAGGCCGCCGAGGCTGCGTAGGGTGAGCGCGACCCGCGACTCGATCGCCAGGGCGGGGTGGCAGCAGGTGAAGATCAGGCGCAGGCGGTCGTCCTCGATCTCCCCGGCCCGCTCGGCCGGACCTGGCTCGGGCTCGCCGTGGAGCGCTTCCAGCCGCCCCAACGCCTCCACCTTGTCGCGCAGCACGCCGGCGCGGCGCAGGCGGTCGATCGCCCGGTTGCGGGCGACCTGGGTGATCCAGGCGCCGGGTTTGTCGGGGACTCCCTCCGCCGGCCAGCGCTCGAGGGCGACGACGAAGGCCTCCTGCACGACCTCTTCGGCGAGGTCGAAGTCGCCGGTGACGCGGATCAGCGTCGCGACCGCGCGCCCCGACTCGTGCCGGAAGGTGCGGTCGACGACGCTGTCGCGGGCGGCGGCTACGAGCGTTCCGCCTTTTCCAGCAGTTCCTTGCCACCGGTGACCATCGGCCGGATTTCGACGTGGCCGCTTTTCAGCGGGACCTTCTTCGCCCAGGCCAGGGCGTCGTCGAGGCTCTCGACGTCGATCATCCAGAACCCGGAGAGCTGCTCCTTGGTCTCGGCGAAGGGGCCGTCGGTGACGAGCGGCTCACCCTCGCCGTAGTGCACGGTGGTGCCGGTGCCGCGCTCCTGCAGGCCGGCGCCGGTGACCATGGCACCGGCCTCGGTCAGCTCGGCGTTGAACTGCCCCATCTCGGCGAGGTTTTTCTTCACCTCGTCGGGCGTGACCTCCTCCCAGGGACGCTCCTCGGCGATCAAGGCAAGCATGAATTGCATCGTCTTCCTCCTATTTCGTGAGCAGCGCCGATCGCCGCTCTCACCCTAACGACGAGCGGGACTTGCTCAGATCGACAAGGCGGCGGCGATTTGGGGTGGGTCTTCTATTTGGGGGTAGTGGGCGAGGTCCGGAAGCTCTGTGACCGGGACGGTGGGGCGGAGCTCGCGCATCGCGGCGAGGACTTCGGTCGTCGCCACCCGGTCGAGCAGGCCCCAGGCGAGGCTGAGGTCGCCGGGCCACTCGCGGATCGCGCCGTGCCAGCGACCGGCGTGCTCTTCGCGTTGGTCCATGTAGGAGATCAGGCGGTGGGCGAGGGTGCGGCCGCCGTTGTGGCAGACGAGCGACCACTGGTCAGCCGCCTCCTCGACACCGAGCGGGTGCGCCTCCGAGAAGACCGAGCCGAACTGCTGGCGAAAGACGCGCTCGCTGGAGAGTCGCGCGAAGAGCGGGCCGAAGCGGCTGCGCAGGATCCGCTGGCCGAGGATCGGGCTGGCCCGTTCCAGCACCATGCTGCCGTTGAAGAGCAGGATGCCGGCGACGTCCATCTCCAGCTTCCCCTCCAAGTCGCGGGCCATCAGCTCGTTGGCCACCGAGGTGCCCATGTCGTGGGCGACGAGGAAGGCCGGCCGACCGCCGGCGTGTCGGCGGACCAGCTCCTCGGTCAGGTCGGCCTGCCAGAAGAGGCTGTAGTCGTGAGAGGGCGGCTTCTCGGAAAGGCCGAAGCCGAGGAAGTCGAAGGCGAGCACGTTGCGCTCCGGCAGCTCTTCGAGCAGCAACCGCCAGTCGTATGAGCTGGAGGGGAAGCCATGTAGGAGGACCAGCAGTGGGCCCTCGCCCTGCTGGCGGAAGACGTGGATCGAGTGGCCGCGGAACTCCTCGGCCTCGCCCCGCTTCCGCCAGCGACGCACCCGCTCGGTCAGCTCCATCTCAGCGACCCGCTCCCATGCCCGGCATGATCTCACCGCGATGGCCGACGACGTTCCGAGCCGGGTTCGCGCCGCCTGCGCCTGGGTCGCGGGGCGGGCGCGGTCGGTCCGAATCGCCGAGGGCGAGATCGAGGCTTACGCCGCGGCGCTCCCGCCGCTTACCGAGCTTCCACCACCCGACCCGGCGACGCACCTGGCCGAAGGAGATCGCGAGTCCCGCACCGCGTTCGTCGTCTGCCTCGACGCGATCAACTTCGGCTCGGGGTGGTGGCCGACGATCCGCAAGCGGCCGGGCCACAGCGGCTACTTCACGATCGCGGCCGGGTTGACGGAGCGCTTTCGCGAAGACGGCCCTTGGTCGCCGGCCGAGCTGACCCGGCTCGAACCGGTCGACCTCGCCGACCTCCTCGGCCAGGACCCCGAGCACCCGCTGATGGCCCAGTACGCGACCTCGCTGGAAGACGTCGGCGCGCGCCTGCTCGCCGACCACGGCGGCCGCTTCGAAGGGCTGCTCGACGCGGCCGCCGGCTCCGCTGTCGCCCTCGCGGGACTGCTGGCCGAGTGGGACGCCTTCGCCGACGTCTCAACCTATGACGGTCGTCCCGTCCCCTTCTTCAAGCGGGCGCAGATCGCCGCCGCCGACCTCGACCGCACCGGTGTCGCCGACCTCGTCGGCGAAGAGCGGCTCACCGCCTTCGCCGACAACCTCGTCCCGCACGTGCTCCACCTCGACGGCGTGCTCCGACTGGACTCTGAGTTCGAGCGGGCTATCGACACCGGGGAGTTGCTCGAGCACGACTCCCCCGAGGAGGTCGAGCTGCGCGCCTGCGCCGTGCACGCGGTCGAGCTGCTCTCAGCCGCCACAGACCGCCGCCTCTCCCCGGCCCAGATCGACGCCGCCCTCTGGAATCGCGGCGCCGCCCCTCGCTACAAGTCCGTCCCGCGACCCCGCTCGCGTAACACGGCGTACTAAGGAGGGACCAGCTAGCCGGCCGCTTCGGCGCGCTTGAGGCCCCCGCGGGCCCAGAAGGCGAAGAGGATCGGGAGGGCGAAGGCGATCGCGAAGGCGAGGGCGATCACGGCCGGTTCGCCGGCGATGAAGCCCCGGCCCGCCTCGAGCAGAGCCGTCACCGGGTTGACCGCGGCGACGGCGTGGATCCAGCCGCTGAGCAGGCCGAGCGGAACGTAGACCGGCGTCAGGAAGAGGGTGAGGAAGACGGGGAACTGCATCAGCGGGCCGCCCTGGATCGACCGCACGCGCATCGCCACCCCGGCCGCCCACAACGTCGCCGCCAGGTTGGTCAGCACGGCGAGCCCGAAGAGCCCGAAGATGTCGACGCCGCTGCCGCCCACCTCCATCCCCGCCGCCAACGCGATCGCGGTGAGGATCGCCCAGGTGATCAGGGCTCGGGTGAGGGCGGCGAGCGCGTACCCGCCGATGATCCCCCGGCGGTCGCCCGCGGCGAGCAGGTAGCGGTTGGCGAAGCCGATCTCGAAGTCGCGGGCCATCGCGAAGCCGGTGAAGACGCCGCCGAAGGCGGCCGACTGGAGCAGGACGAAGACGAACTGGAAGGCTGTGTAGCCGCTCGGGAAGTCGAAGCCGGGGACGCCGGAGATAGAGGACAGGCCGCCGGCGAAGGCGACGAAGAAGAAGAGCGGGAAGACGATCGCGGGCACGAGGAAGGCCGGGTTGGAAAGGAAGTTGTGGACGCTGCGCCAGGCGACCGCGAGGGCGACGTCGCGGAAGCGCGCGACGCGGGGACCAGCTGCCGGGGCCGCGCTCACGTTCGCACCAGCCTCGTCTTCAGGGCGCCGGTCGCGGCCAGCATGCCGACCGTCAGGACCGCGGCCGCGATCCCGAACCCGAGCGCCAGGGAGTCCAGCTCCCAGCCTTCGAAGAGGAGCGAGCGGAACGCCTCGAGCAGGTAGGTGACCGGGTTGACCGTGGCCACCTGACGGAACCAGTCGGCCTGGATCAGGTCGAGCGGCAGCGCCATCGCGGAGATGAAGAGGAAGACGAAGAAGACCGGGAAGAGGCTCTGCACCGCCTCACCCGAGCCGGTGCGCAGCGCCGCGAAGAGGCCGATCGAGCCGAAGGCGATCGTCACCGAGACCGAGAGGGCGACGATGACCAAGGCGCCGGCGAACCCGGTGACCAGTTCGGCGCCGGCGACGAGGCCGACGATCAGGTAGGTCGCAGCCTGGACCAGGCCGAGCACGACCGCTCCCGCCAGCAGTCCGCTGAGCAGCGCCACGCCACGCAGCGGGGTCAGCGCCAGCCGGTCGAGGAAGCCCGTCTCGATGTCGCGCGCGAGGTCGGTGCCCGAGTTCATCACCGAGAAGAGCGCGCCCTGGACGAAGGGCACGGCGAGGGCGAAGGTGAGATAGGAGTCGGTCGGGAAGCCGGGCAGGTCGGTCGTGCTTTTGAGCCCACCCGAGTTGACCGCGAGCAGGAACATCGGGAAGACGAGCGCGGGCACGATCTGGGCCGGCTGGCGCATCGTGCGGAGGATCGAGCGCCTGGCAAGCTGTCCGACCTGAGTGCGCAGCCCGCCGCTCAACCTGCATCCACCATCTCGGCGGCGATCTCGGTCTCCTCCTGCTCCTCGTCCTCCGCTCCCTCCAGCGAGCGGCCGGTCTTGGCGAGGAAGACGTCGTCAAGCGAGGGCGCGTGCAGCTGCAGGGTCTCGATCGCGATGCCCTCGGAGTCGAGCGCCCGCACCACGTCGGCGAGCTGCGACTCGCCGCCCTCCAGTCGCGCCGCCGCCGCTCGCGGCGAGGCGCCGGCGCCGGGCCCGAAACGCTCCAGGACCGCGGCGAGCCGGCCGCGCTCGCCCGCCTCGCGGGGCACGGCTTCGACCGTGGGCCGGCCGATCTCCGCCTTCAGCGCGGCCGGAGTGCCTTCGGCGACGATGTGGCCGTGGTCGATGATCCCGACCCGGCCGGCAAGCGTGTCCGCCTCCTCCAAGTACTGGGTGGTGAGGAAGACCGTCACCCCCTCCTCGGCCGCGAGGCGCGCGACCTCCTCCCAGAGCGCGGTGCGGCTCTGGATGTCGAGGCCGGTGGTCGGCTCGTCGAGGAAGAGGATGCGCGGCCGGTGCGCCAGCGCCAGCGCCAGGTCGAGCCGCCGTTTCATCCCGCCCGAGTAGCCGCCCACTTTGCGGTCGGCGGCCTGGGCCAGGCCGACCCGCTCCAGCAGCTCCTGCCCGCGCGCCTGGCGCTCGGCCTTGCCCAGGCCGTGCAGCGCGGTCTGCAGGCGCATGTGCTCGCGCGCGGTCAGCAGCGGGTCCAGGGCGGCCTCCTGTAGCGCCGCCCCGATCGAGGCCCGCACCCGCGGGCCCTCCCGGACGATGTCGAAGCCCGCGACGCGCGCCGTCCCCGCCGTCGGCGGCAGCAGCGTGGTCAGCATCAGCACAGTGGTCGACTTGCCGGCGCCGTTGGGTCCGAGGAAGCCGTAGATCTCTCCCGCCTCCACCCGCAGCTCGATCCCGTCGACCGCCCGCGGCCCGTTCTTGAACTCGCGCACGAGCCCTTCGACCTCGATACCGGTACCGCCCGGTCCCTGCTCGGCAGCCATCGCCCCGCAGGCTAGCTGAGGGGTCCGTCCGGCCCGTCTACGCTGCCGCCGCCGCGCCGGCGGCCTGGAACAGGTGCGAGGAGGGGATGCCGATGACCTCTCCTTCGAAGCGCTTCTCGTGTCCGTAGACGACCCAGGTGGTGTCGATTTCGCCGATGTCGAGGTCGAGGCGCAGCTCCTCGTCGTGCTCCTCGAAGTGCTCCATGTGTGTCAGCCCAGAGTCGTAGTCACCGCGCAGCAGTCCTTCGCCGACGATCGGCTTCGAGGCGACGTCGACGATCTCCTCCCACTGGGAGAGGTCGACGTAGCCCTTTGTGGCGGGGACGATTCCCAGCGACCGCGGCTTCTCGACCTCGCGCCGGCTGAGCAGGACCAGGTGCTTGGTCGGGTAGATGAAGGTGTCGACGACGAAGATCTCGGTCCAGTACTTCTCGGTTATCTCGTGCACCTTCGGGTGGGCGCTGCACTGGACGAGGAACGAGTTGGGCGTCTCGCGGACCATCTCGAGGCCGACGAAGAAGTCGGTGATCAGCTCGATCCCGTAGTCCTCGACTCCCTGGAAGCGCATGTAGTTCTGAACCGCGCGCTCATGGCAGGTTCCCCCGGGGCCGAGGGTGACGATCGTGACCTTGTCGCTTGCGGTGCCCGCCTCCATGCGAGCAGCAAGGCTAGGTGAACGAACAGGAAAGATCAAGCATTGACGGCCCGATCGCCGGGCCCCTCGGTGCCTCAATGAGGTTCTGGCTCTTCCCCCGCCGGGTAGCCGCATATAGACGCGCGAGCCGTTTCGCGCCGGATCAAGGAGGAGAGAAAATGGCTACAGAGAGAAGCTCGAGTGGAGCCGGAATCTCGCTCGGCGGGATCCTCGTAATTGTCGGCATCGTCCTGATGATCGTCTGGAGCTTCTGGATCGGCCTGATCGTCACCCTGATCGGCTTGATCGCCTTCGGCGGCTTCGCCAAGGGGAAGTGGTACTGAGCGCTTCCGCTTCGGCCCGCGAGCTCCCGGGACTTGACAGGTGACCAAATAGTCACCTATAGTCCCGGTCATGGACGAGGTGTTCAAGGCGCTCGCCGACCCGACCCGCCGCAGCCTGCTCGACGAGCTGTTCGAGCAGGACGGCCAGTCGCTGAGCGCACTCGAGGCGCGGCTGCCGATGACGCGCTTCGGCGTGATGAAGCACCTGCGGGTGCTCGAGGAGGCTGGGCTGATCACGACCCGCAAGCGCGGGCGGGAGAAGCTGCACTTCCTCAACCCCGTCCCGATCCGGCTCGTCCACGACCGCTGGGTGAGCAAGTACGCCGAGCCATGGGCCGCGGCCCTGACCGGCCTCAAGCACGAACTGGAGGAGAGGACGATGGAGAAGGTGTTCGAGATATACATCAAGACGACCCCGGAGCGACTCTGGGAGGCGATCGTCGACGACGAGACGCGCCAGCGCTACAACTTCGGCGTCGGGGTGCGCTCCGAGTGGACGCCGGGCTCGGGTTACGAGGGGTTCCACCCCGGCGCCGGGATCGCCATCGCGGCGGGCGAGAACCTCGAGGTGGACCCGCCGCGCCGGCTGGTGCAGAGCTTCAACGCTCTGTGGAGCGATCAGGTCAAGAGCGAAGGGACCTCGCGGGTGACCTGGGAGATCGAGCAGGTGGAGGACTCCTGCCGGCTGACCGTCACCCACGACCAGCTGCGAGAGGGCGCCAACGACGAACTCTTCGGCGGCTGGCCGATGATCCTCTCCGGCCTCAAGACGCTGTTGGAGACCGGCGAGGTGCTGACCACCCCTGGTTCGCTGCGCTACGCGCAGGCCGGCTGAGGGTTCCGCCCTGGAAAGGCGGGTAGGACGAAGAGATGAACAACTTGCGGCGAACCGCCGCCCTCTCGATGATCCTGCCCGCCCTCACCCTCGCCGCCTGCGGCGACTCCGACTCCGACACGACGAGCGAAAGCCCGGCCCCCTCGGCCGAAAGCGCCGAAACCGAGTCTCCGGCGGGCGAAAACGCCCCCGCCCCCAGCGGCGAGGCTGTCCGCTCCGAAAAAGTCACGATCTCCGACTTCGAGTACGACCCCGAAACCGTGACCGTCCAGGCCGGCGGCAAGGTGATCTGGCAGAACGAGGACTCCACCGAGCACACCGCGACCCTCGACGACGGCAGCTTCACCACCGGCGCCCTGGCCGAAGGCAAGCTCAAGTCCGAGTCGTTCAAGACCCCCGGCACCTACACCTACTTCTGCGAGATCCATCCGCAGATGAAGGGCACCGTGGAGGTGGTCGAAGCCGGCTGATCGAGCAGAAGACGATCCTAGGCCGCACTGCGGTCCGGACTTGGGACGTCCTTTGCGTTCTCACGATCAAGCTGGAGTGATTCGGGCTTCCCCCCGCCGGGAGGGAGGCGGAACATCTTGAAGCTCAGCGGCGCGGAGACGCGGTCGCGGATCTGGCAGCGGGGACAGTTTTCGAGCGCAGTCGCATGCATCTCGCTGTAGCGGCTGCCGCACCTCTCGCACTTGAACATCTCTTCTCCTCCTCTGGGCCGTAGCGGACTACAGGCCGATACCCCGCTCGCCCCGACGCCTAACCAGTCAACGCCCCAGAACGACTGCCGGCCGCAAGAGCGGTATCCCTGCCTAGATTGCCGCCCACGCGGGGGCCTCTCCAGTTACGACGATTAGTCCTTAGTGGAGATACGCGCTGGATTTAGCTCCACAGAAGGAAAGCGGGGCCAGATAAGTCCGGCGAGAAGTCAGACAGCGATACGGCGAGGAAGCTCGCCGAGATATTCGCTTCCCAGCCTCCTGACCTTGGCGTAATCTCGATCGGAGAACTTCTTGCCTGAGTCCTTGATCATGCCGGTGATCACGGCGATCTGTGGTTGATCGAAACCGCGCTCGTGAAGCTCCTCGGGGTCGCCATTGTCGAGGATGCAGAAGAGCCGGTACTGGCGCCTTCCAGGGCCGGTCAGGCGAATCTCGTGGTAGCCGCCCATATCGCCGTGCATCGCCTCCCAATAGCCGCCCCCGCTGAACTGTGGCGGCGGAGCGTCGCGGACGGCTTCCAAGACCGCGTAGAACCGCGCCTCGATCTTCGCCGGGCAGCCATAGAGAAAGTCCTCGGCCGGCACCCCGCCGTCCTTGGTTGCGCAGTAGACGATTCCCCATGCCATCGCCCGACAAGGCTAATTGCGCTCGCGGCGTTTTGTCTGAGGTTAGGCAGCAGTAGCGCCAGGTGAGCGCTTCTTGTCAGCCCGGCTCACACGGCTGGCTCCACTGGCCACCACTTCGACCTTCGCCCCGAGAATGTCGGCGACGGCGGCCACCGTCTTCAACTCTGGATTCACGTCAGCCGTGAAGAACCGGCGGATGCTCGACGGCTCCTTGCCGATGGCCCGGGCCAGCTCAGCCTTCGACATCCCGGCTTCTTCCCGCAACACATCTAGCTGTCGGACCACGGCGTCGATTTGAGCGAGCTCACGCCGCTGCCGCTCGAACTCCACCCGAAACTCAGGGTCTTCCTTAAGCCGTCGGGAAAGTCGCCGATCATGGTAAGTCGTGTCAAGCGTCTTGGCCAACGTTCATTCCTTGGATAGAGTCTCGTCGTCGAGCGTAGCACAGAAGTTACGCACAGCAGAATTCCTAGACCCTGACCCGACTATCGTGAATCGTCTTCCTCGCCGGGCCAGGTACCGGTCACGGAAGCGAAGCTCGCTCGGGCGCCTCGGTCGACCATCCCTTTGACCAGGCGGAAGATCGCGCCCTCGAGCATCAGGGCTGCCGCCAGCTTCGGATATGAGACTTCGCGATCCTCAGGCTCGGGCGCCTCGTGGTCGTCGAAGGCGGCCCAGATCCGGTCGAAGCCCTTCTGGGCGGCGAACCCGGCGGCGAGGCCGGCGAGTATCCCGATTGGGGTGAACAGCACCTTCACGGTGATTGAGCTACCCGTGTCAGCCGGAAAAGAACGCCCGGGCGCGTTCGGCGACCAGCTCGGGGCGCTCGTCGGCGATGAAGTGGCCGCAGCCGGGGACGAACTCGATCTCCATGTCGTCGACGTGGGCCTCGTAGCCCGCCAGCAGATCGGTGTGGATCGCGGCGTCCTCGGTGCCGAAGAGCATCCGGGTGGGCACGGTAAGGCGCTTGTCGGCGTAGCGGCCGCGCAGGATCGGCACGATCTCGCGCAGGTTGAAGACCCTGTACATCTGCACCGCCGCCTTGGCCCGGGACGGTTCGGCGAGGTTGTCGGCGAAGATCGAGAGCGTCCGCTCGTCCCAGAAGCGGGGGTCGGCGCCGCCGGTGCGCAGCGCCATCCGCACGAACCGCTTGCTGCGGTGAGCGAAGTACCCGATCCAGGGGGCGAGGATGACCTGCTGATAGATCAGGCGCCAGGAGTGCGGCAGCGTCTTGCGCATCTGGATCCAGGGGGTGGGGATGTTCAGCGCCAGGTAGCGGTCGAAGCGCTCGGGCGCGCGCAGGCAGAGCAGGAAGCCGATCCAGCCGCCCCAGTCGTGGCCGACCAGCTTCACCCGATCCAGCCCCAGCTCGTCGAGGACGGCGAGCACGTCGGCGGCCAGGTTCTCCTTCTCGTAGCCGCGGCGGGGCGCGTCGGACCAGCCGAAGCCGCGCAGGTCCATCGCCAGCACCCGGTGGCGGTCGGCCAGCGCCGGCATCAGGTTGCGCCACTCGTACCAGTGTTGTGGCCAGCCGTGCAGCAGCAACACCGGGTCGTCTCCCGAGCCGGCTTCGGCGACGTGGAAGCGCAGTCCCCGCGTCTCGACCCAGCGGTGCGTGACGCCCTCGATGACTGGGAGATCCATGGCCGCACACTACATAGCGAGCCCCGATCCACCATCGCCGCGGTTTTGCGATCGAAGCGGACCGGGTACCCGTCGAGTCGGCAAGAGATCCACGAAAGGAACGATCCAATGAGCATTATCGACAAGCTCACCGGAAGGGCGAAGAAGGCGGCGGGCGACCTCGCCGGCGATAGCTCCCTGCGCAGAGAGGGCAGGCGCGAGGAGGAGAAGGGCGAAAAGAAGGAGCAGCTCGATCGCGCCCAGGAGAAGGTCGAGCAGCGCTCCGCGGAAGTCTCCGATCTCGAGCGCAAGACCTGAGGCCGTGGGACAGGATCGCTACCTGTCCATCTACCTCAACGACCACCTCGCCGGCGCCGCCGCGGGCGTCGAGCTGGCTCGGCGGATGGTGGCGGGCAACCGCGGGAGCCCGGAGCTGCGCGAGCCGCTGGAGCGGGTCTGCGCTGAGATAGAGGCCGACCGGGAGACGCTCGAACGTGTGATGGAGAGCCTGACTGTCCGTCGCAGCACGGTGAAGCCAGCGGCTGGCTGGCTGCTGGAGAAGCTTGGGCGCCTCAAGCTCAACGGCCAGCTGCGCGGTTATTCCCCTCTCAGCCGAGTGGTCGAGCTGGAGGGGTTGTGCCTGGGGATCTCCGGCAAGATCGAGCTGTGGCGAGCGCTCGAGCAGGCGCTGGGAGCCGAGTGGAGCGGGTTCGACTTCCGCCAGCTCGGCGAACGAGCTGAGCGTCAGCGCGCGACGGTGGAGGAGCTGCACGGGGCGGCGGTCATCCCGACCTTCTCCGCCGGGCCCTACAGCTCGCGCTCGTAGTAGAGCATCGAGGGGCCGTCCTCGCGCCCTTCGCGGTTGGTGAAGCCAACGCTCTCGTACAGGGCGCGGGCGGCGGTGTCGGTCTCTCCTGTATTGAGGTCCATGCGGGTTGCGCCCGCGGCCCGGGCGGTCTCCATCGCGCCCTCCAGAAGCGTTCGTCCGATCCCGCCGCCGCGGAGGCCGGGAACGACGTAGAGCTCCTCCAGGTAGGCGTTGAGCTCGCGGCTCCAGAGCGAGGGGAAGTAACGCATCTGGGCGATCCCGTCGGGCCGGTCCCCGATCAGCAGGAAGACCGCCTCCTCCTCCTCGATGAAATCCGCCACGCGCTCGGTGAGGACTGCCACCCCGGGGGTCTCTTCGTCGAACTCGGTGTTGAAATCGTGCAGGAGGCGCGCCACGTCGTGGGCGTCAGCGGCCCCGGCGCGGCGGACGGTCGGGCCCTGCTCAGGCAGCGGCCAGGCTTCTCGCGCAGTCGACGAACATCTCCTCGGCGGGCCGCTGGGTCCAGCCGAGGCGCGATTCGGCCTTCTCGCTGGAGTACTCGTACCGCGTGCCCAGCTGGTTGACGATCGAGCGGATGCCGGGGTCGAACCTGCCCGCCGCCCGCACGAGCAGGTCGGGGAGTTTCCGCTTCGGCACCTTGGCCGCGTCCTCCCCGAGCCGGTCGCGCAGTACCGCGGCGACTTCGGACATCCAGAAGAACGGCCCGGCGGCGATGAAGCGCTCGCCACCGGCCTCGGGTGCGGTCATCGCCCGCAGGTGCAGGTCGGCGACGTCGCGCACGTCGACGAAGCTGAAGCCGATCCGCGGTATGCCGGGCATCCCCTTTAGCAACCGCTCGATCGCCTGCAGCGAGAAGGAGTGGTCGTCGCTCAGCGCCGGGCCGAGGATCGCGCCCGGGTTGACGACGGCGAGCCGGTCGGTGGCGCCCGCCTCGTCCATGAAGTCCCACGCCGCCCGCTCGGCGATCGTCTTCGACCGCACGTAGGGCGAGAGGCCCGGTTTGTCGGGGTCGGTCCAGTCCCCCTCGGTCAGCGGTCTGCCCCCGGGCCTGGCACCGCCTGCGACCGCGGCCACGGAGGAGGTGACGACGACCCGCTCGACCCCCGCGTCCATCGACGCGCGCAGCACCCGCAGCGTGCCCTCGCGGGCGGGGACGATCAGCTCGTCGGGGTCCTTCGGCTGCACCGGCGGGAACGGCGAGGCGACGTGCAGCACGCTGTCGCAGCCCTCGACCGCCTGCGCCCAGCCGTCGTCGCCGGTGAGGTCCGCCGCGAAGACCGAGAGTTGCTCGCCGGCGTCGACCTGGGTCGCGACCGCGGCACGGACGTCGGACTCGCGGGCGAGGTCGCGCACGGTGGTTCGCACCCGGTGCCCGCGTCGCAGCAGCTCGATCGCGCACCAACTGCCGAGGAAGCCCGAGCCTCCGGTAACCAAAACCGTTTGCGGCTGCTCCGTCACGGATGGGAGCGTAACCGCCTGTGACCGGAAGGGCAGGGGAAGAGCGAGCTATCGTCACCGGGCATCGAAGAGCGCGACGGGAGATCGGCCGTCCCGGGATGGGCTTTGGTCCTTGCCGCCCTCATCGCGCTCGTCGCCGGCTCGCACCCCGCCCCGGCGGCCCGACCCCACCCAGGCCACGCGTTTCATGGGCGCGTGGAGGCGATCGACGCCGAGACCCGAGCGCGGATGACGGGCGTCTCCTGGCACAGTGGCTGCCCGGTCGGGTTCGGGGACCTGCGCCTGCTCACGGTGAGGCACTGGGGCTTCGACGGCAGGCCCCACCGCGGCCGCCTGGTCGTAAACCGCGACGCCGCCACGGCGATGCTGGGCACGATGCGCAGGCTCTACCGGCTGCGCTTCCCGATCCGCCGGATGCGACTCGTCGACGCCTACGACGCCGACGATCGCCGCAGCATGGTCGCCGACAACACCTCGGCGTTCAACTGCCGCTTCGTCGCCGGCAGCCCCGGGGTCTGGTCCGAACACGCCTATGGCCGGGCGATCGACGTCAACCCGATCGAGAACCCCTACGTCACCGCTTCCGGCTACGTCTCGCCTCCCGCCGGCGCCCCCTACGCCAACCGCTCGCGCCACCGCAAGGGGATGATCCACCGCCACGGCCCGGTGGTGAAGGCGTTCGCCTCGGCCGGCTGGAAGTGGGCGGGCAACTGGTCCTGGCCCAAGGACTACCAGCACTTCTCGGCGACCGGCAGCTGATCGCGACCACCATCTAGGGTTCGGTGCCGTGGCACGTCCGCGCGTCGACTACGAGCGGCACGGGTTGACCTATGCGCGCAACCGCAGGGCGGACCCGCGAATCGAGGCGCGGATTCACGCCGCCCTCGGAGACGCGCGCACGGTGCTCAACGTCGGTGCCGGAAGCGGTTCCTATGAGCCCGCGGACCGCGAGGTGCTGGCAGTCGAGCCGAGCCCGGCGATGCGCGCTCAGCGCCCGCCGGGCGCGGCGCCGGCGATCGACGCCCGTGCCGAGGCACTGCCTTTCGACGACGACGCCTTCGACGCCGCGATGGCATGCGTGACCATCCACCACTGGGAGCCGCCCGAGGCCGGCCTCGCCGAGTTGCGCCGGGTCGCCCGCGGCCCGGTCGTCGTCTTCACCTTCGATCTCGATTGCCTGCCCGCCTGGCAGCTCGAGTACCTCGCCGAGGGCATCGAGCTGGAGCACCCTCGCTTCCCCGCGATCGCCGAGGTCGAGTGGGCCCTCGGCGGCCGGACCCGAGTCGAGCGCATCCCCACCCCCGCCGACTGCGCCGATGGCTTCTTCGAGGCTTTCTGGTCTCGCCCCGAGGCCCTCCTCGACCCCGCCATCCGCGCTTCGCAGTCGATGTGGGCCCTCCTCGACCCGGGCGTCGAGGATCGCATCGTCGCGCGCCTCGCCGAGGCCCTCGGGTCCGGCGCCTGGGACGCCGAGCACGGCCACCTGCGCGGACAGGAGAGCTTCGACGGATCGCTGCGGCTGGTGATCTCGGAGGCGTTTTACGAGTCTTAAGGCCCTCCGGCCACCTCGTCGCCACCGCAAATAGTCGAAGATCTCGAGTCTGAGCACCGGGGCATTCGAGAGGACGGGCGCGTGGCGCTACTGGCCGATCTGGGCGGCGGCGATTCCGCTCGCCCTCTGGGCGATCGTCCGCGCCTTCGGGTTGGAGGGCGGAGACCGCCTGACCTCGCTGATGTGGTTCACGCCCTACGCTGCGGTCGCCGCGCTGCTGGTCGCGGGTGTCGCCGTCGCGTGGCGCAACTGGGCCGCGGCCGCGGTGGCCGCTATCGCGACGATCTACCTCGCGGCGACGGTCCTGCCGAGGGCGATCGGCAGCGAAGTCGCGCGGGCGGAGGGCCGCGAGACGCTCACGGTGCTCTCGGCCAACGTCTACCTCGGTGACGCCGACCCGAGCGCCCTGGTCGCACTGGTCGACCGCTACCGCCCCGACCTGCTCAGCGTCCAGGAGCTGACCCCCTCGTTCGCCCGCCGCTTGCGCCGGGCCGGCATCGCCCGCCGGCTCCCGCACTCGGTGTTGATGACGCAACCGAGAGGTCGCGGCGGCGGCCTCTACGCACGCCACCCGCTGACCCCGCTCTTGCACCAGCCGCAGTTCCCGGCTCGCATGCCACGCGCCTCGATGGTCCTCCCGGACGGCAGGCGGCTGCGCCTGGTGGCGGTGCATCCGTTTCCCCCCAACATGGGTGT
The DNA here is from genome assembly GCA_036525295.1 of Solirubrobacterales bacterium. GTDB lineage: Bacteria > Actinomycetota > Thermoleophilia > Solirubrobacterales > 70-9 > VRUE01. Next base: position 22,419 of record DATDAQ010000061.1, read on the forward strand.
CGAGCGCTGGCGCGAAGCGCTCGAGAGCCTGCCGTCACCCGGCTCCGGGCCTCCGTGGCTGCTGATCGGAGACTTCAACGCCACCTTCGACCAGACCGAGTTCCGCGACCTCGTCAACCGCGGCTACCGCGACGCGGGCGCGGCGACCGGCAAGGGCTTGCAGCCCACCTGGCCGAGCGAGGTGTTCCCCTGGGGACTGATGACGATCGACCACGTCCTCGCGGACCGCCGCCTCGGGGTCGCCGAGTACGGGGTCGACGGCCTTCCTGGCAGCGACCACCGGGCGATCCACGCTCGGCTGGTATTGCCCTAGCGCTGAGCCGGTCCACACGAACCCGGCCATATCCCGCCAGTCGCACGAATAGCGTTGCGGGCATGCCCGACGTGGTCGTCCTGATGCTCGCTGCAAGCGGCACGGCTCTCGCCACTGGGCTCGGGGCGATCCCGGTCTTCTTCCTCGGTGCCCGAGCGGCGCAGCTGACGCCGCTCCTGCTCGGCTTTGCGGCGGGAGTCATGGGAGTGGCCTCGGTCGCAGGCCTGCTGATCCCCGCTGCCGACGAAGGCTCGGCCCCGGCTGTCGTCGTCGGGCTCGTCATGGGCGCGGCGCTGGTGGTCCTTGCCCGCCGGCGGCTGAACCCTCAGACGACCTTCATGGGACGCGAGGGGCCGGGCGCGCGCACCTCGGCCCTGGTCTTCCTCGTCCTCTTCGTCCACAGCCTCCCCGAGGGCTTCGCCGTGGGCACGGCTTTCGCCTCCGACCGGGCGGGGCTCAGCCTGTTCGTGATTCTCGCGATCGCGATCCAGAACATCCCCGAGGGAACCAGTGTCGCGATCCCGATGGCGGCGGCCGGCTTCAGCCGCGGCCGCCAGTTCTGGGCGGCGGTGGGGACCAGCGCTCCGCAGCCGGTCGGGGCACTGGTCGCGTATCTACTGGTCGAGGAGGTCGAATCCCTGCTGCCTTTCTCGTTCGCCTTCGCGGCCGGAGCGATGCTGGCCCTGATCGCGGTCGAGTTGCTGCCGAAGGCCTACTCCGGTCCCGGCAGGCTGGGCCCGAGCGGCGGCATCGTGTTCGGAGCCGCCGTAATGCTCTCGCTCAGCTTCGCCCTTGGCGTGTGAGTGGGCTTGGTCCCCTGTTCCGGCTGTCCGCCTAGCTCGACAGGTCGCGCCGCTCGAACAACAGCGCGCCGCCGGCGGCAAGCCCAATCGCGACGGCGACGATGCCGCAGAAGGCGAACGGGTCGATGCCGTCCTCGATCGCGGTGCCGTAGTAGCGGAAGACCGAGGCGTAGCGGACCCAGTCGAGGCCGGTGTCGAGCCTGCCGATCAGGTCGATCACGTACATCGCCACCAGCACCCCCGCGACCGAGCCGGTGACGACGCTGGTCCGCAACGACCAGCCGGTGACGACGATGCCGAGGCCGGCGAATACGAGCGCCAGCGGCCAGACGTTGGCGAAGCCGGCGAGGGCGGGACCGACGGAGAGGCCCGCGCCCGAGAGCCAGCTGCCGAGCAGGGTCAGCAGCAGCGAGACGGCGAGGACCGCGGCCAGCTCGATCGCGGTCGCGGCGAAGCCCGAGGCGACCAGGCGGCGGCGGGAGACGGGAGCCGAGAGCAGCACGTCGAGCCGCCCGGTTTCGGACGCTCCGGAGAGGCCGCTGGCGACCGAGCGAACGGCCAGGTAGCCGAGCGCGAGCGGAATGATCAGGCTCAGCATCTCGGCCTCCAGGTACTGCTCGACCGTCGCCAGCTCGCCGATGCTGAACGCTTCCTTCAGCTCGGTCGGGTAGTCGCGGATCGCCTTGCCGAGCGCGTCCTCGACCGAGGGGAAGATCGCGACGATGAAGGCCGACATCAAACCGATCGGCAGCCCCCAGGCGAGCAGCGAGCGGCGCCGGTCGCGAAGCTGAACGCCGATCAGAGAGGTCAACGTTTCTCCTCGTAGTAGGTGAGGAAGACCTGCTCGAGGGTTGGGTGCGCGAGTTCCAGGTCGGCGACGGTGTGGCGGGAGATCGCCTTGATCACCGCGTCGAGGTCGCCGGTCACGTGGAACGTGACCCTGCCGTCGCTGGCGTCGAGGTTGCTTACCCCGGGGATCGTGCGCAGCTCCTCCAGGTCGACCGGCTCGGCGAACTCGACCGAGGCCCGGCGCTGCGTCTTGCCGAGCAGCTCGGCGACCTTCTCGACCGCAATCAGCTGGCCGTTGCGGATGATCCCCACCCGGTCGCAGACCCGCTCCACCTCGTCCAGCTCGTGCGAGGAGATGAAGACGGTGCAGCCGCGCTGGCGTTCCTCGCGGACCAGGGCGAGGAACTCCTCCTGCATCAGCGGGTCGAGGCCGCTCGTGGGCTCGTCGAGGATCAGCAGCTCCGGCCGGTGAAAGAGCGCCAGGATCAGGCCGACCTTCTGACGGTTGCCGCGCGAGAGCTGCCCCAGCGGCCGCTCGAGGTCGGCGCGGAAGCGGGTCGCGAGCTCCTCTGCCCGCTTGAAGTCCTCTACGCCCCGCAGCCGCCCCAGCAGCGACAGCGCCTCGCGACCGCTGGCGCCCTTTCCGTAGCCGAAGTCGCCGGGGAGGTTGCCGAGTCGCGCCCGTATCGCGACGCTCTCGCGACGACTGTCGAGCCCAAATATCCGGGCTCTGCCGCTGGTTGGGTGGAGCAGGTCCAGCAGCGTGCGGATCGTCGTCGTCTTGCCGGCGCCGTTGGGCCCGAGGAAGCCGAACGCCTCACCCTTCTCCACCTCGAGGGTTATGTCCTCGATTCCGCGGTTGCGGCCGTAGGACTTGGTCAGGTGTTCGGTTTCGACCACACCCATGAGCAAACAAACTATGCGCGATGTAGCGCAGGGGCCAGGATGGGGTCACCTTCCAGATTGGACAAGAGCAGCGGAAATCGGCTCCGCTCGAATGTCTTTGGCGTGGGGGGTGCGCTGCGCCGCGGCCCGAAATGGATCGGATGCAAAACAAGCCGCACCTCACCTACGCAAACGTCGTCTCGACCCTGGCTCTCCTCCTCGTCCTCGGGAGCAGTGCTGCCTACGCGGCGGACAAGATCCGCTCCGGCGACATCGCCCCGGGGGCCGTCCGCACCTCCGACGTCTTCAAGAGGGCGATCGTCAGCGGCAAGATTGCGGTGGACGCGGTGCGGAGCAACCAGATCGCCGACGGCGCAGTCGGCTCGAAGCAGATCGGGGCGGGCGCGGTCGCTCCCTCGAACCTCCAGTTCCCGGTTTCCTTCGTTGCCAGCCCCACCGGCGGTTCGGCGCCTGTGACCGGAGGGCCCGAGCCATACCCGCTGGCCGACAGCACCTGGGTCCAGAAGCCCGGCGAGATCGACGTCATCTTCGGCGCGGCCGTGGCGACGCTCGCCTACGACGAATCCGGCTCGGGCTCCTGCCGGGTGTACTTCGAAATCAACCTCAATGGCCAGCAGGTCGGCGGCGGCGAAGTCTCGACCGGCTCGACCACGCTCCAGCAGGTCGAACAGGACGTCGGCGCCCAGCCCCAGATGGACCCGGTCGCTCCAATCACCAACCAGCTGAGCGTCCAAACCGCCTCCAACGGAGCCTGCACGCCGGACTCCACCATCGACTCGACCCGCTTCCGCGTCCTCGACTTCGGCTGAGGAGACGCCCGAACCAGGGCAGCACCAGCCGGGCATGTGCACCGCCCGGCGGTCGCTGCCCTGAGCGCGGCCTACTGGTTCTGCTCGGCCTGGGCCCGGATGCGGTCCTCCTGCTCGCGCAGCTCCGGCGTGAACTCCTCGCCGAAGTCATCGGCCTCGAAGACCTGCCGGATCTCGATCTCGCCGGGCTCCTCGTGCGGGTTGGGGCAGCGCTTGATCCATTCCACCGCCTCCTCGAAGGAGCCCACCTGCATCAGCCAGTAGCCGGCGATCAGCTCCTTGGTCTCGGCGAAGGGGCCGTCGGTCACGGTCCGCTCACTGCCGCCGCCGAAGCTGACGCGGGCGCCCTTGGAGGAGGGGTGCAGGCCCTCGCCGGCCAGCATCACGCCGGCCTTGACCATCTCCTCGTTGAACTCGCCCATCGCGGCGAGCAGCTCCTCGCTCGGCATCACGCCGGCCTCGGAGTCCTTGCTTGCCTTCACGATCGCCATCACTCTCATCTTGGGGTCCTTTCGTCTCGTCTCGCGGGAGCTCGGTGTACCCGATATTCCCGCCTTTACCTCTTAGACGAACGGGGGATGCCGAAATCGACAGGGCGGATCGGGGAACCGGTGGGGTGGGTGGATACCTGAAAGACGCGTATGCTGTCGCGGTTACCAAGGAGACCCGGGGAGGGATCTGAGAGTGCGCCGAACGCTTCCGCTTGTCGTCGTCACCGTCATCGCAGTTGCCGCCGCAATGGCTTCTGCCGGTGCCGCGAGCGCCTTCCAAGTTGCCCATGCCACCGGACAATCGAGCGGTGCCGTGGCGCGCTACTGGACTGCCGAGCGCATGCAGCAGGCTGTGCCCGTTGATCGCGGCTCAGGGCCGCTGTCGGCAGTCCCCAAGGCGACCAAAGGCGGCAGCGTGTCGTCGACTGTGACCAGCAGCGAAGTGCCGCTGCCCTATCCGAGCGCCTACGGGAAGGTCTTCTTCACTAGCAACAGCGGCGTGAACTACGTCTGCTCCGGGTCCGCGCTCGTCAGCGCCAACGAGAGTGCGGTCTGGACCGCCGGGCACTGCGTCAACGAAGGGCCAGGCGCCTTCTACAAAAACTTCCTCTTCGTCCCGGCTTACCGGGACGGCAGCGCCCCATACGGCAAATTCGTCGCATCGAAACTGCTGACGACGTCAGGATGGCTCACCAGCGGCCAGTTCGGGGTTGACCTCGGCGCGGCCGTCGTCGGCACCAACGCCTCCGGGCAGACGCTCTCCGACGCCGTCGCCGAGGCGCCGATCGTCTTCGGTGCACCCCGCAACCAGGCCTACCGGATCTACGGCTATCCCGCCGCGAAGAAATTCAGTGGCCAGCGGCTGCGCGTCTGCCAGACCACGTGGTCGCTGGACGACACCTCGGCGAGCCCGGCGACGATGGGCGCCGGCTGCGACATGACGGGCGGCTCCAGCGGCGGGGCCTGGGTCACCGGAGGCGGAGCCGTCGCCTCGGTGGTCAGCTACGGCTATCGGAGCCTGTCCAATGTGCTTTTCGGCCCGCACCTCGAGTTCGAGGCGCAGAGCCTTTACGCCGCCGCCTCGAGCGGCCCGTAGGGCGCCCCTGAAAGCGGGCGCCCTACTGGCCGATCCACCTCGGAGCCGTCAGAAGCTTCCGAGCTGTTTGGAGAGGTTGTGCTCGGTGTCGCGGACGACGACATCGGAGAATCTGACCGTCATCGGTGGGCTGCAATCGGGCTGGAAGCTCGCCGTCAGGGTCAGCTCGAAGAGGGCCTTTCCGTTCTGGACCGGGAAGTCGCCCTCGGCCGAGACCGATTCCTTGTTGACCGCTTTCGGATGTTTGCCACCACCGTTGATGCATTCAGCCGTAGCGGTCACTTCGATGTGAACCTGCGTCTCGTTCCCCAGGCCGGCCTCCTTGCCGGAGACTGTCAAGGTGTCGCCGCTGCGGGTCGCCGTAACGCTTATGAAGTGCGGATTGCCCGCGAACACACTCGGCGCCGCGACGGCCATCGTCATCGACGCCACGATCGCGAGCAGTAGAAATCGACCCATGGAATCCTCCTTAGCGCGCTTACTGCGCATACGAGGCTCCGCTAAATCAACATCCCAACGAAAACCACCTCACCTCGTTGGGATGTATCCGACGTTAGCTGCGTACTCCGCTGTTCTCAAGTCTGCCTCCAGTCGAGCACCGCCGCAAGCTGGCCGGCCCGGCGATCGCCACCGCCGACCGCCTCCAGGTCGGCACTGCCCTCCTGCACCTGGGAGGCGTCCGCTTCCCGATCTCCGGCCCCGTGCGCTACACGATGAACGCGAAGGAAGCCGTCGAGCTGTGCGGCCTGATTCCGCCGCAGGCCGCGATCCCGATCCACTACGAGGGCTGGGAGCACTTCCGCCAAGGGCGAGAGGAGATCGAGCGCGAGCTCGCCGCCGCCCCAGAGGCAATCCGAGAGCGGATCCGGTGGCTGCCGATGGGGGTTGGGACCGCGGTTGCTGTCTGAGTGAGCGGGTCGGCCAGGGTTTCGGCGGCCAATGTTGGTCCCCAGGAAAGCGCATGACCTCGCCGAACCCATCTCCATGCTTCCCTTGGCTCTCGCGTTCCGCGGTCTTGCACGCGCCGTCTCCGGCGTTTGGCATGACCCCGAAACCAGGGCGCTGCCATTCGTAGCAGCCGCATTGGTGCTCACGGGAACGATCTTCTACTGGCGCTTCGAGGACTGGACCGTCGTCGAGGCGCTCTACTTCTCGACTGTGACCCTGACGACTGTCGGCTATGGAGACCTCGCCCCGACTACTGCCGGCACTCAGATCTTCACGATCTTCTACATCCTGACCGGGATCGGGGTGTTCGTTGCACTGCTGGCTTCGATCGCGCAGCAGTACGTCGCACAGAAGGGCGAACGTGCTTCGGCACGAGAGCGGTTGGGCAACCGCCGAGAACGCGGCCAGACCGGCTAAGTCAGCTCACCCAGTTCCTTCAGCTGGTCGATGGTCGAGCTGCCGCCCGTTAGAAATGAGAGCATGGGGTCCGCCGTGGTCCAGCAACGCTCCCATCGGAAGCTCGTCGTGGCAATCCTCGTCGCCGCGACGTTGCTCGGCCTCGTCTCGGTCTTCTCGATCTGGGTCAAGCGCCAGGCCCTGGAGACCGACACCTGGACCGCCACCAGCACGAAGCTGCTCGAAAACCAGGAGGTCAACGAGGCCCTCTCCGCCTTCATGGTGGAAGCGCTCTACGAAAACGTCGACGTGCAGGGAGAACTGGAGGGCGCCCTGCCGCCCGCGTTCGATCCGCTGGCGGGGCCGGCGGCTGCGGGCCTGCGGTCGCTCGCCGGCGATCTTGCCTCCGAGGCGCTGACCCGGCCGAGGGTGCAGGAGCTCTGGTCCGAAGCGAACCGCAATGCCCACGGGCTCTTCCTCGAACTGGTCGAGGGGGGTGGCGACACGCTCTCGACCGAAGGCGGCGAAGTGACGCTCGACCTCGGGACGATCGTCGACCGCCTCGGCACGCAGCTCGGCGTCGACGTCGCCGACAAGCTCCCGCCCGACGCCGCGCGGATTCAGCTGCTCGAATCGGAAGAGCTCTCGACCGCGCAGGACGTGGTGAACGCGCTGAAGGGGCTCTCATTGATCCTCCCGCTCATCGCCCTGGCCCTATACGCACTCGCTGTCTACCTGGCCCGCGGCTGGCGTCGCGAGGCGATCCGGGCTTGGGGGATCAGCTGGATGTTGATCGGCCTGCTCGTCCTCATCGTCCGCTCGGTCGCCGGGGACGCGCTGGTGGGGAGCCTGGCCAGCTCGGAGTCGGTCGAGCCGGCGGTCGGCGAGGTCTGGGACATCGGCACCTCGCTGCTGCGAAACGGGGGCATCGCGATGTTCGCCTACGGCCTCGTCATCTTCCTCGGCGCCGTCCTTGCGGGGCCGCTCGGGCTCGCAAAGCGCGCCCGCCGCTCGCTGGCGCCGCTCCTGCGGGACCGGGGCAGCGCCTACGGCGCCGCGGCGCTCGTGGTCCTGCTCCTGCTCTGGTGGGGGCCGACCGAAGGCTTCCGCCGGCCGCTGCCGCTGCTCGTCCTGCTCGCTCTCTTCGTCGCCGGGATCGAGGCCCTCCGTGGCCAGACCCTGCGCGAGTTCCCGCAGGAGACCTGGGACACGCTGCGCGAGCGTTGGGCGGCGCGACTCGCCCAGCGATGAGCTAGGGGAGGCCGTCTGCGAAGGCAGTTAGCTCGGGCTGACGCGGACGATCTCCTGGACGGCCCAGCCGTTGCCGTCCGGGTCCGCGAAGAACACGAAGCGGCCCCAGGGGAACTCCTGCACCTCGCTCGCCTCGACCCCGCGCTCCACCAGCTCCGCCCTGGCCGCGTCAGCGTTCTCGACAACCAGCTGCAGGCCCGAGACGCTCCCCGGTTGCATCTGGTGCGCGCCAGTGGTCAGCGAGATCGAGCAGGCCGAGCCGGGCGGGGTCAGCTGCACGAAGCGCAGCTCCTCGCTCACCTGGTGGTCGTGTTCGGCGATGAAGCCGACCCGGTCGACGTAGAAGGCCTTGGCCCGGTCGACGTCGGAGACCGGAACCTGCACCAGCTCCAGTCGCCACTCGATCTTCGATGCCGTGTTTCCCGCGTCCGTCATTCGCACTCCCTTCGTCAGCCGGGCGTCCTATGATTCTCTCGCCCGGTAAGTACCTTATCTGTCTAGTATCTTAGCAACTAAGAGATATGTCTGCAAGTCCAAAGCAACAGCTGATCGAGGAGCTGATCACCGCCTTCCGCGCCAGCGGAAACCAGGACAGCGCCTTCGAAAACCTCGCCGCTGATCGGCTCGGGGTCAACCGCACCGATCTGCACTGCCTGAACGCGATCGAGAACGCCGGCGGCCTCAGCGCCGGCGAGCTGGCGACCGAGGTGGGGCTGACCACCGGTGCGGTGACCGGCGTCGTCGACCGACTCGAGCGAGTCGGCTTCGCCCGCCGCGTCCCCGATCTCGCCGACCGCCGCCGCGTCAAGGTCGAGGTGACCCCGGAGTTCTACGCCCGCGCCAAACGGATCTGGGCCCCCCTGGCAGCAGAGTGGGAGGCGTCCCTGGCCAGCCGCTTCACCGCCGCCGAGCTGGCCCGGATCACCGAGTTCCTGCGGCTCACCAACGAGGTCGGCAAGCGCCATCTCGACCGGTTGGCGGGTGGGAGCTGACCGGTCGAGCTGAGGGCGAAGCTGTACCGTCGCCTCGTGGCCGAGTGGGACGACGTGCGGCGGATCGCCCTGGCCCTGCCCGAGACCGGCGAGCGCCCGGCATACGGAAACACCGCCTGGCGGGTCCGGGACAAGATCTTCGTTTGGGAACGCCCCCTCCGCCCCAAGGAAGCAAGCGACCTCGGCGAGCGCGCGCCATCAGGCCCGATCCTGGCGGTCCGGGTCGAGGACCTGGGCGTGAAGGAGGCGCTGCTCCAAGACGACCCCGAGACCTTCTTCACCACCTCGCACTTCGACGGTTACGCCGCCGTCCTCATCCGCCTCGACCGGATCTCAGCCGAGGAGCTGAGCGAGCTGATCGTCGAAGCCTGGCTCTGCAGGGCCCAAAACGACTCGCCAAGGAGTACCTCGAGAACGAGGCGGGGTGACATGACGGCTGCCGACCTGCTGTTCGGGGCGCTGAGCGGCGCTACCCACGCGGCGCTTGACGCAGCAGCGCGGGCGACAGTCGCTGGACGTGGGCCAGCAGGCGCTCGTGGGTGGCGGCCTCGGGCTCGGTGAGGCGCAGGCGCAGCAGCTCGCGGCCGGCGACGTGGAGGATGCGCGCGGTGTACTCGATGTCTGAGATCTGCGGGTTGATCTCGAGCAGGACGTCCGCGATGTACTGGTGCACCACCGCCTGCGCGTGGGCGAGCCGTTCGTGCAGCTCGGGCGGCGCGCCCTCCGGCGGGAAGAGGAACAGCCGCCAGGTTGCGGGGTGCATGTCCACTGCGCGCAGGAAGCCGGCGAAGGCGTCGCTGAAGGTGCCGTCGTCCTCACCGGGCTCGCCGGATGCGGCGACGGCAGAGGCGAACTGAGCGCCGGCGCGCTCGGCCTCGCGATCCACAAGCGCGACGAACAGGCCGGGCAGATCGCCGAACTGCTGGTAGAGGACCGTGCGGGTGATGCCAGCCTCCGTGGCGATCCGGCCGAGCGTTGCGGCGTGGAAGCCCTCGGTGTCGACGATCGCGTGGGTCATGTCGAGAATCTGCTCGCGCCGGCTCTCTGCCGTCATTCGGTGTCGTCGGATCTGCTCGGTCATCGCCTGGCCAGAACTTATAACGCGTAAGTAAGTAACTTACAATGTGCAAGTTATGCAGACTGACCAGTTCCCAATGCTCGACACCCTCCACTACCCCGCCCTCGCTGAGCGCGTCCGCAGCCAGAAGAGCTTGCAGCCGCTGCTCTACGGCGAGGTCGACTTCGGGGCACAGCCGTATCGGCTCGCGACCGCGCCCGAGGACGAGTCCTCGCTGCCCAAATGGGTTGCCGACCGTGCCCCGCTGCTCGAGGACGCGGGTACGGTCGAGCTGATCAGCACGGGGACGATGCTGGGCGACATCGTCGCCGATCCCTACGCCGCGTTGATGGCAGAGCGGCCGTTCAAGGAACTGATCGAGATGCTCGTGCTCGCGTGCAGGGAGGGAATCGAGGCGGTGCCGGATGCGCCACCCGAGCTGGGCGCGTTCATCGCGTCGATGGAGGCCACGCCGGACTGGTGCGACATGGACCTGGTCGAGGAGGGCGCGCGCCAGGCGCGGATCCCGGCGGCGTTCCTGGCGCCGTTCCTCACGCGCGGAGTGTTCGTGGCGACGTTCATGAACACCTACGCCGCGCTGCCGATGGCGCTCACCGGCGCGCTCGGCGGCCGCAAGGCGGCACGCCGCGTCAACGAGACCGCGAGCTTCTTCGCCGTCACCACGCTGCCCGGCGCGCTGGAGCGCTACGGGCTCGGCTTCGAGGCGGCCGCGATGGTCCGCCTCATGCACTCGATGGTCCGCTACAACGCGCTCAAGCGCTCCGACCGCTGGGACTTCGACGTCTACGGCATCCCCATTCCGCAGGTCGACCAGATGCCCGCCGGCCTGATCAACATCTACCTGCTCGCCGCGAAAGCCGTCCGCGAGGGCCGCTCCGAGTTCACGGCCTCCGAGCGCACGCTCGTCGAGTTCGGGCGCTACCGCTGCTTCCTGCTCGGGCTGCCCGAGGAGCTCCTGCCGGCCACCGTCGAGGAGACCTTGCACGTCATGCACACCCGCGCGGCGCTGCTCCGCGATGGATTCGACGACGCGACGTGCGGCGAGCTCGTCCGCGCGACGATGGACGCATACCTGCCCGCCAACGACAGCCCCTTCGACCGTGTCGCCGACGCCGTCGAGAGGAGCTTCAGCAAGGCCTTCTTCATCCGCGCCTTCGTCAACGGCGACCGCAAGGCCGCGGCCGCGATGGGCGTCTCACTCAGCCCCGGAGACGTCGTGCGCATCGCCGCCACGGCGCCGTTCGTGATCGGCCGGTTCCTGCTGGTCCGGGCGGCAGACGACCACGTCAAGCCCCTGCGTGACACCGTTGACGCTTTCACTATCGGTGTCTTGAAACGCCGCCTGGCGACCTACGGCAACCCCGAGTTCACCACGGACGGGGAGAAATACGCCCCCGTCCACGCGAGCGCGCCGGCGTCGGTCTCGTAGCTTCTACCGGGTGCACATCACCCACCTGAACGGCGCTTCCCCAAGGAAGCTTTGTTTGCGTTACGTCTATCCCAAGGAAAATGCCTTAACCTTTGGTAACGTCGTTGCAACCCAAGGATCCCAGGGCATGAACGACGCCACCAAAAACACCCAGGCAGGCCGGGCCGGGCACTTCACGCCCGTGTCCTCTGAGGACGGCGCCTACTCGACGTTCTCGCCGAAGCCCCTGCCGCCAGATCCTTCGCTCGCGATCGATGCGGAGATGCAGCGCCTGCTGGATCGGGCGAATCAAGCCTTGGGCCGGCTCGATGGCATCACGCTCCTGCTGCCTGACGCCGACCAGTTTCTCTACAGCTACATCCGCAAGGAGGCGGTGCTTTCCTCGCAGATCGAGGGCACCCAGTCCTCCCTCTCGGATCTGCTCCTTTTCGAGCACGATGGCGCACCGGGTGTCCCCGAGGAGGACGTCCGCGAGACCACCAATTACCTCGCCGCGCTCAACCTGGGCCTGAAGACGATGGAAGAGGGCCTACCCCTCAGTCTCCGTCTCCTCAAACAGGTTCATGGCGAGCTCTTGCGCGGCACTCGCGGTGGCGAGACCGGCCCTGGTGAGTTTCGCCGAGTTCAGAACTGGCTCGGTGGACCCGAGCCCGCAGCGGCTCGCTATGTCCCTCCGCCCCCGAACGAGGTGCCGTCCGCCATGGCCGATCTCGAGAAGTTCTTGCATGGCGAGCCCGTGGCCATGCCCGTCCTGCTGCGAGCCGCCCTGGCCCATGCCCAGTTCGAGACGATCCACCCGTTCCTCGATGGCAACGGCCGGCTTGGCCGACTCCTAGTCACGCTTCTGCTCTGCGGTGAGACCGCCGACGGCGAAGTCCGTGTCCTCTCGCGGCCGCTTCTCTACCTGAGCCTCCACCTGAAGAGTCACCGCGACACCTACTACGAACGGCTTCAGGCGATTCGGACCGAGGGCGATTGGGAGGGCTGGCTCCGATTCTTCCTGGAGGGAGTGATCTCAGTTGCCGACCTCGCGAGCGAGACGACCAAACGGATCGTCGAGCTGATCGAGCGAGACAGGAAGCGGATCAGCGCCCTCGGACGCGCAGCGGGCTCCGCCCTGCTCGTCTTCGATCACGCTGTTAGGGAGGTCGTCCTGCGGATTCCCGAAACCGCCGAGCAGCTGCCGGTCTCCGAACCGACGGTCGCCACAGCCATCGGCCAACTCGAGCGAATCGGCATCCTCCGCGAGCTCACCGGCCGACCCCGCAACAAGATCTTCGCCTACGACGAGTACCTCGAGATCTTGAGCGAGGGGACTGAGCCGCTGTAATCAAGTCCGCAGCGGATCGATCCCATTGATGGGCGCTTATTCTGAGGGCATGCTCCGTCTGCCATTTCTCGTCCCGGCAATCGCGGCTGCCACTTTCCTGGCGGCCGCCCCGGCGCCGGCCGCCAGCCCGGGGGCGGGAACGATCGTCAGCGTCGAGCTCGCATTGGAGGCGAGCAACGGACTGCAGGCGCGGCTCGAGGCCTCTGGCGACGAGACGGTGATTCTCAAAGTCGGCCGCAAGGGCCCCGGGGTCTCCTTCAGCGGGGTCACCTACCAGGTGAAGGGTGAGGTCACCGAGGCGGGACTGAAAGCTCGGTTCGGTCGCTTGGGTCTTATCGACGTTGCCTTCACACCTACCACCACGCTGAGCTCGACCGAGCCGTCGGAAGGGTGCGTGGGTGAGCCGCGGACGCTGCGCGAGGGCATCTTCACCGGGACGATCGACTTCACCGGTGAGCAGGAATACGTGCGGATCGAGGGACAGGCGGAGGGATCGATGAGCGTGATCCCGGAGTGGCAGTGCCCCGACAGCGAAGAGCCGATGCCCTTCGCGCGCGCCTCGGAGCCTTTGGCGCAGAGCTCTCGGAAGAAAAGGGAATCGGCGACGCTGTACGCCGCCAACCGTCGCTGCTCCTGCCTGTTTGCCGCCGCCGTTCACCGCCGCTACAGGGGAGGGCGGAGCCTCTTCTACCTGATGCAAGAAGAACGCCACGAAGGGATGGAGATCCTTCGCGCGACCCTCGCCAAGGGGGGTCCCACCGCTTTTGACTTCGACCACGTGGCGGGCGCCGCGACCGTGCACCCCCCGCCGCCATTCAGCGGCCACGCGTCCTTCAGGGACCGCCCCCACGGTCGCGACCTCTGGCGAAGCACGATCCGAGGGCCACTGCTCGGAGTCGGTTCCGTCAGCCTTTTCGGCCCTGGCTTCGGGGCGATTCTCTACCCCGAGGACCACCTCGACCACGAGTAGGCGGCCTCGTCCGCGCTGCGGACCGCTCAGCAGCTGCCGGCGAGCCCCCGCACCCGGCGGATCTGCTTCCGCAGAACCGCCACCGACATCTTGTGGCGTTCGGCGGTGTGGGCGAGGTTGTGGGTCTGCACCCCGGAGGCCAGGTCCCGCAAATGCTCCACGGTGGCAACCGACATCGTCGGGGCGGGGACACCGGCGAGGGCATCCGGCCCCAGCAGCTCGGCGATCCTCAGGCGTAGCTCCACCTCGTCCCGATGCAATTCGGTTGCCTCGGCGATCGCCGCAACCCCGTCGAACCGTTTCTCGGCCACGGTCACCCGCTTCAGCTCGCGCAGCACGGGCAGCGGATACACGGGCGGGGTGAGCGGTTCCGGGCCCGCCTCCGATCGCCGGTGAACGTCCCGCAGCACCGCTCCGAGGATCTCCAGTTCTGAGACGCGCACGCTCACCGTCTGCCGCCCCGTTCCCACTTCTACCACTCCCGGTTCAAGTTCACCTGCCACCGCGAGCCCGCCGCCGCGCACGAGAAACACTTTTCCCCCGGGGGAGCCGACCCGGAGCGGGTTAACGACGCAGCTGGTCGCGTTCTGCACCTGGACCTGTGGCGTGCACCCGCCCTCCCCTTCGGGGAAATCGCACTCCCCGTATTCGAACGACTGGTACCTCACCTCGGTCAAGCGCAACCCGGCAAAGTAAGGACCGAGCCAGTACACGTCCGTCGATGCCACGCGCTCGTCGCCGAACTGACCTCCTGCCGTGGAGGTGAAAGCCAACGCGCACAGCGCAACGAGAAAGGCGATGCAGCTCTTCGGCATGTGGGTAATGCTATTCGGAGGCGGTGCAAGAAGGCTCAAATACAGAAGCCCCGATGTGCAATGGCTTTTCTTCCATGGAGCTAGGCGGATTCGAACCGCCGACCTCCTGGGAGCGATCCAAGTTGACGAAATCTGGCCTGCTGTTTTAGAAGGCCATTATTAGCAGGGAATGAGCTGGACTCAGCGCCCGCTCAGTGTGCAGGCGCATTGCCGCGGATACGCAGGGATATGCGGCGATATGCAGGGAGTCGGGCACTCTTGGCGAGAAGTGCCCGAAATTTGCGCAGGGTGGTTGGAAACGCCGTGAAAGGCCCAATGTCCGCGAAACCCAAGCTATACTTTGGCTATGCATGACCGACCCGATATGCGGGGGCTTGAGGCGACCGCCTACTCCCAGCACGGCTACTTCACCACGAGCCAGGCCCGTGAGCGTGGACTCAGCAGCCAGCTTCTGAGTCACTACGTGCGCGGGAACCGGTTCGAGCGGGTGCGGCGCGGCCTCTATCGCCTGCCCGGTTTTCCTCGCCCGGAAGACGACGAGATGCGGGAGAAGTGGATGGCGGTTGGCGCCGAGAAGGCCGTCCTCTCGCACCAGAGCGCGCTCGCCCTCCTCGATCTCAGCGACAACATTCCCAATGCGGTCCACCTGCTCCTCGGACGCCGATATCGGGGCCTGCGCCGCCTCTCCGGCGTCGTTATCCACACCCGCCCCGACGAGGAAGAGGTCGACACGGTCTGGCGCGAAGGGCTCCGCCTAACCGCCCCGGCGCGAACGCTCGCCGACGTAGCCGGGGAACTGCAGCCCGAGCAGCTGGAGATGGCCGTGCGGCAGGGGCTCGGCCGCGGGCTGTTCACGGCGCGGGAACTCGAAGAGCAGGCACGAGGGCGCGGTTGCCACAACGCGGTGAGCACCGCCCTCACCACGGTGACCTCGTGAGATACGAGAGCGCCGCCGCGTTTCGCATGGCGCTGGAGCAGCGGATGAAGACCGAGGCCGAGAGGACCGGATTCAGCCTTGCACGACTTCGCAAGCGAGTCGCTTTCGAGCTGTTCCTGCGACGCCTCGCGCAGGTGGCGCCGGATCGCTGGGTGCTGAAGGGGGCCTTGGCGCTTGACTTCCGCTTGGGCGGCGCTTCGCGCTCGACCAAAGACATCGACCTCGGGCGCGACGACGACGAGGAGGCCGCGATCGAGGACATCGCCGCGGCGCAGCGACTCCGCCTCGATGACTTCTTCACCTTCATGGCAAGCAGAACCGACGCGTTCGATGAGGTCGACGAGTTTCAGGCGATTCGCTTTCGCGTACGCGCCGAGCTGGCGGAGCGCGTCTTCGAGCAGTTCGTCGTGGATATCGGCTTCGCGAAGTCGGCCACATTGGAGCCAGACAGAGTGCGCACGTCGGACTTTCTCTCCTTCGCGGGTATCGAGCCGCTTGAGCTTCCCGCGATCCCACTTGCCCAGCACCTGGCCGAGAAGGTCCACGCTTACACGCGGAGCTATGGCACGGCGGGCAGGCCCAGCACGCGGCCCAAGGACCTGATCGACATCCTGCTCATTGGGGACTCCCAGCCGCTCGAAGCCGCCGCAGTGAGAGAGGCGCTGAAGCACACCTTCGAGACCCGCGGCCGCCAGACGCTCCCTGGAAGCCTGCCCGCCCCACCGCCCGAGTGGGCACCGGCCTATGGCCGCCTAGCCGAGGAGGTTGGTCTCGAGCCCGACCTGGCAGCGGCTTTCGAGCGCGCCGCAGCCTTCCTCGATCCTGTGCTCTCGGGCGAGACACAGGGGAGCTGGGATGCAGCAGTCAGCACGTGGGCCGTGTAAAGCTCTGGGCGACGTTTCGCCGACGGGAGGAGAGTTCATGCGAAGAGTAGCCGTGCTGGCCTGCCTAGTTGTGTGCGCAAGTTCTTGTTCGATCTTGGCTCAAGCTGACGCGAGCAAGCTTCAGACCGTCCGAACGTGCCCCAACGTGAAGACCAAGAAGATCTCGGGACGAGAGGTGGAGGTCTCTGCCGGCTTCGGCTGTTCAGGTGCGCGGAAGGTCATGAGGAAGTACTTCCACCTCGTGGTGGACACCGGACAGACGGTGGGCGGCTGTGCTCAGAAGCGGAGCGCGAAGGGCTGCAAGATCATGAGGTACCGCTGCTTCACGAAGTATGTGTACGCAACCAGCGAACTGAAGGGTCACTGCAAGGGCCCGAAAGGCATCGTCCGATTCACCGAGTCCGACCGTGGCCCCAACTGATGGACCGGATTCGGGCACTCAAGCGCGCGAGTGCCCAATTTGGCGGGTCGCGGATCAAACTACATGCCGAGGAACGTGTCGGTGCCCGCGCAGCGGGCACCGTACAAGCGCATCGATCGCCCGAAGGTACGGTTTGCCGACAACGATGGCGATCCTAGAGCGCAAGACGAGAGACCCCGGCGGCAAGCTCGTCGACGTTTACCCGCACACCCCGTTTGTCTCCGCCATCTGCTTTCGGTTTACCGAGGAACCAGGCGACGATGATCTGCGAGCGCTCGTCCTCTCCGTGTTTGAGGAGATCGCCGGCTCCGCGAACCGCCGCGTTCGCGAGCGCGATCTGTCGATCTCCCTCGGGCGCTTCTCCAATCGCTATGGCGACCGTTTCGTCGCCCTTTGCCTGCCCGAGGTCCTCATGGTCGACATCCACTTCATGTTCCAGGACGCGATCCGCGCGTTGGGCAGGATCGAGGAGGTCAGCCGCGCCGCCTGGCGGGATGTAGAGGCCCGGCACTTCGGCCGCTACGCGAACGGGCGGTTCATCTTCTACGCCGATCCGCTTCTTCTGATCGACCAGGAGGAGCAGCGCTGGGAATGGCGGAGCTTCGAAGTCGAAGGGACGAAGATCCCTCCGCCGAGGCGGACGCCGTTGCCGGCGATCGACTTTGTCTCCGGTCCTCGCCATGACCTGGAGTCCTGGGCGCTTCTCTCCCCGAAGATCGCCGAAGTGGTTTCCGAGATGCACGGTCCCTCCTCCTACGGCGCCCTTCGCCGTGCGGCGAAATCTCACTTCGGCCTGCAGGTCAGGGAGGTCACCGGGAGCTCGTTCCCGCACTACGGGATGTTGACGGCCGGTTGGGTCGCCGAGGATGGGTGCGAGGTCACGATCCTGCTGCGTGCTTCGTTGCCAGCCCAACTGAAGTATGTGGTCCTGGCGCATGAGCTGGCCCATTTCGTGCGGCACTTCCCCCTTGTCTACATGAACCAGATCGCCGAGCAGGTCGCTTGGGTCCACCCGCGATTTGAAAGTTTGTACGGTGCCATGGTCGAGCGTCACCTGGGTGCCCCCTCTCGTCTCGAGAATGACGCGAACAATTTCGCCACCTATCTCCTGCTGCCGCCGGTCTTCGATCTCGATCAGATGGCCTCGTTTATGTTCGAGGGTGGTGGACCGGTGCGCCCCGAGGAATTGGGTTGGCGCCTGCTGCAATCGTTGTTCCCTGACGGTGCGCTGAACGAGGCCTCTTGGGCCGAGATCGAGGAGCTCCAGGCGACCATCCAGCGCGATCTCGATCAGCGCTCAAGCATCGACGTCGACGACCCCCAGACGCTTCAGATGGCGATGCTTCGGGCGCTGCTGCGACGCAACGAGGAGGGAATCTCAGCTGAGATCCAAAGCCTCAATCAAGATCTTCACGATCTGCACCGCGACCTCGGTCCCCTGATCGCCCGTGTGTCCGATCCCGCCGCCGGACCCTCGATGCGCGAGGCCGGGTTCGACGACAAAGGGGCGAACACCGAGTTTCGCTCTCAGCGTCGGCTGCTGCCGCCTGTCGACGGGCGGGGCGATCTTTGCCGCACCCCGAGGATCCCGATCTGTCCGACGTCCGATAATCGTGCGGCCGCGACCACCCTGAACTGGCGCAGCCCCTCGCATCCGTCGCACCGGGGCAAACCGGTCGCCGCCTGGCAAAGAAGCTTCGTCGACCATACGATCGTGCTCTATCCCTTCCAGCGCCCACTGCCGCTCGACTCTCGATGATCGACGACGATCAGGTGACCATCAGCCGTGACTCCTTCCTGGAGCCACTCGGAATGGCCGACCTCGCCGATGGCGAGCGTTCTCGCAAAGAGTTCGACGCCCTCTTCGCACTGGCGGTCGAATACTGCGGCACCAATCATCTGATCGTCGCGGGTGCAATCCCGGGCCAGGCGCTAAGCGAGTTGGCCTGGAAGGTCCCCGGGACCGCGATCACCGTCAGGCTCGGCGGGCTTGGTGATGGTGAGCTGAAGGCGATTCTCGGCCTGGCGTTGTTTGTCATCGCGAGCGGGGTGCCGCCGACCGCCTTGGCGCTGACGCCATTGGTCGCGGCGCTGGGTCGGATCCGAAAGCTGCGCACCGCCTACGGCGAGCGCTCCGTGGTCGAGGCCCTCGCGCGGGCGAAGCCGGCGGACGCCCGCAACGTTCTCCTCGCCCTCTACGGCAAGCCTTGTCTCCACTCCGACGCTGGCTGCCGCTTTCTCGATGGCGAGTCGGGAGCCTGCGCGATCTCGCTCGAAGAGGTCGAGAAACTCCTGGCCTGGCTAGTAGACGAAAAGGTCCTTCGGCAGCTCAATCCGACCGAACCGATCGAGTACGGGATCGCCCTATGATGGGTGAACGTGTCCCCGGGGGTCATCGTCGGTCGCCTTCAGCACGACGGCGCAATCCCACCCGGTCGCCACAACAGTCTCAAGAGGACAGTCAAGTTCATTAATCCAGAGTCCTGAGCAGGCCCCGCGTCGCCTGCGCCGTCCGCCAATGCGAAGAGAATGCGCAAATGTCGCGGAATACCAGCAAGATTGCCTCCCCCTTGGCACGAGCTCGGCCGGAAGCGTGGATGCTGGCACCCCGAGGTCAGAAGTCGACCCCGAAAGAGGTCGTAGGGACAGGAGCCATTGCGGTATCGAATCTCACGTCAGTGTCTGCATGTTGAAGAAGATCCACATCGAGAACTACCGGGTGTTCGAGCAATTCAAACTCGACTTTCGCGACGGGCTGAATGTCCTCGTCGGAGACAACGACTCTGGGAAGACCACCGTGCTGGAGGCGGTCCATCTGGCGCTTACCTCCCGGCTGCGCGGGCGTCTGATCGCCAACGACCTCTCCCCGCATCTGGTTAGCCAGGCGGCCGCCAAACGCTACCTCGACAGCGTCCGTGCCGGGGGCAACGAGCCGCCGCCGGAGATCGTCATAGACCTCTACCTCGAGGAGCGCGAGGAGACGGCGTTTCTCAAGGGCACCAACAACACGGCGATGGAGAACGCGTGTGGGCTGCGGGTGAAGATGTGCTTCTCCCAGGACTTCTCCGAGGAGTACCGGCGCCTCCTCGAGAAGCCGGAGGAGATCCGCCTCGTCCCGACCGAGTACTACCGCCTCGAGTGGCGCAGCTTCGCCGGTAACGCCGTCACCGCCCGCAGCGTCCCGATCTCGCTCTCGTACATCGACGCTTCATCGATCCGGCTGCAGAGCGGCGCCGACCGCTACGTCGAGCAGATCATCAACCAGCAGCTCGACCCGCCCGAGCGGGCGGAGCTCGCCCGCGCCTATCGCATGCTGCGCGAGACCTTCGCCGACGACGATGCGATCCAGGCAATCAACACCAGGCTCAGCGAATCCCAGGACGACCTCACCGACAAGGAGCTCTCCCTCTCCGTGGACGTGTCCCAGAAGGCGTCCTGGGAGAGCAATCTCGTCCCCCATCTCGATGACCTTCCCTTCCAGTACATCGGCAGCGGCAACCAGGCTGCGTTGAAGATCCTGCTGGCGCTTCAACAGAGCGCCGATCACTGTCACGTGATCCTGATCGAGGAGCCCGAGAACCATCAATCCCCGACCTCGCTGGGCGTCCTTATCAAGAAGATCGCCGAGCGCTGTGAGGACATGCAGGTGGTGTCGACCACGCACAGCTCCTTCGTCCTGAACAAGCTCGGCCTCGATCGCCTGATCCTGATCGGCCACAAGGTGGGGCTGCCTATCGACGGGCTGCCGACCGAGACCCTCGAATACTTCAAGAAGCTGCCGGGCTACGAAACCCTGCGCGCGGTGTTGGCCAGGCGTGTGATCCTGGTCGAGGGTCCCTCCGACGAGCTGGTCGTCCAACGCGCCTACCTCGACGCCCACGGCTGCCTGCCGAGCGAGGACGGGGTCGCGATCCTCACCTGCGGCCTCTCTTTCGAGCGATTCCTCAGCCTCACCAGGCCACTCGGCATCCCGACCGTAGTCGTCACCGACAACGACGGGAAGGATCCACAGGAGCTGCGGGACAAGTACGAGGCTCTGGGGGCGGCATCGGTCAACGTCGGCGAGCTCGACGATGGCCGGACCCTCGAGCCCCAGATCGTCTCGGCGAACGAGCTCGCGACCCTGAACGGCCTGTTCGGGACCGACCATGCCGACGGCGACGGGCTGTGCGCCTACATGGAAGCCAACAAGACGGTCTGCGCGCTGGCGATCTTCGAGACCGAGAGCGGGTGCAAGCTCCCCGGCTATCTCGCCGATGCCGTCGCCAAATAAGGCCATCATCGCCGCGGCAGGCGCCCGCAAGACGCAGATGGTCGTCGACGGCGCCCTGTCGGATCCCGACCGCCACGTCCTCGTCACCACCTACACCAACGACAACCTCCGACGCATCGCGCGCCGACTCGTATCCGGGGACGGTGTCATCCCGACGAACATCGAGGTGATGCCCTGGATGACCTTGCTCCTGCGCGAAGGGGCGAACCCCTACCAGGGCGCCGTCTTCGGCGAGCCTGGCCTGATCCAGGGCGTCGACTTCGATCGTGGCACGCCCCTGTATGCCACGCGCGGCAGTCGCCGCTACTACCTCGACGGCGCCCGCAACGTCTACGGGGATGTCCTATCCGATCTCGCTTGCCGCGCCAATGAGGACTCCGGTGGCGAGGTAATCCGACGGCTGGAGGCGATCTACGACCACATCTACATCGACGAGGTCCAGGATCTGGTTGGTTGGGATCTCGATTTCCTCGACCTGCTCTTCGGCTCCCGGATCGGTGTCACCGTTGTCGGCGACCCGCGCCAGCACATCCTCTTCACCAACCGCCGGTCGAAGAACAAGCAATACCGTGGCTCGGAGATCGCCGAGTGGATCGCTGAGCGGACAGCCGTCTGTGAGGTCGAGACCCGCGCGGACAGCTATCGCTGTAACCAGCATCTCTGCGACTTCGCCAGCGGGCTCTTCCCGCAGATGGAGGCGATGCAGTCGGTCGAGAACATCCTCACCGGCCATGACGGGATCTTTGAGATCACCGAGGGCGAGGTGGCCGATTATATCGAGCGCTACCGGCCCCTGGTCCTACGCCACAACAAGAAGAGCAGGACGCTCGGTCACGCCGCGATCAACATCGGTCTCGCCAAGGGCAGCACCTGGGACCGTGTGTTGATCTTTCCCACCAAGCCGATGCGGGAATACCTGGTCCACCGGGACCCGACCAGGCTGAAGGCCCCCGAGCGCCTCTACGTCGCCGTCACCCGCGCGCGCTACAGCGCCGCCTTCGTCGTCTAGGTCCGGGGCGATGCCTCGGGTACAGCATCGAACTTCGCCTTGCAGCCACGACTGGCGAGTAGGTCGTTGCGATCGGCGTGGGCAGCAGGGCGGCAGCAGCCGACCCAAAGTTGATTCGTCGTGCAGTCGCGTTGAAGGCATGCGGAGGGTTGTTGCTGGTGCATGCGAGCTGCGATACGTCTTGTCTGCATCCAATGATCGGAGGAGACATGGACGACGACCATCGCCCGGCACGCCGCGTGCGCATCGAGCAGGGCATCTACCTACAGCCGAACGGGAAGTACGCCGTCTGTTTCATGGCTGGCGGCAGGCCGCGGTTAGGACCGTCGGACCAGAACTTGACCCGATTGGGGGAGGCACCTCGGCCGATCGAATGTGCGGAGAGGAGAAAACCGCCATTGAGCAGGTACTTCGAGATGGAGCTAGGCGGATTCGAACCGCCGACCTCCTGGGTGCGATCCAGGCGCTCTGCCAGCTGAGCTATAGCCCCGAGTGCGCGGCTGGGAGGAACGTCCCAGGACCCTCGCAAGGCGAAGGATAACCCCATAGGCTTTAGTTTCCCGACGTACGCCGCTCATGGGCATTCTTGACGAGGCAATCAGAGAGCATTTGGAGCTGAAGCGCCAGCACGGCGCGGGCGATTCCGAGCTGCAGCAGCTTGAGGACCAGGCGTTCGGCCAGGCCGAGCGGCCTGGGGACGAGGCGCCCTCGGATGCCGCTGCGGAGGCGCCGACGCAGTTCATGGCGCAGCCCGAGACGCCCGAGGAGCCCGCGGCCCGCCGGGAGCCACCTTCGATCGCGGATCTGCAGGAGCCGCCGCCTCCCCCCGCCGAGGAGCCCGCCCCCGCGGCCGAGGAGGAGCCGGCGATGGAGCACGAGATCGTCACGGACGCGCCTGAGGCCGCCGAGGAGCCGCCCTCGCCCGCCCCCGACTTCGAGCCCGCCGGTCCCACGACCGAGGAGCGCCACGCGATCGCCGAGCAGCCGACCGAGCTGCACGACATCGAGGAGGAACTCGCGGCGGAGTCGCCCAGGCCCACCGACGAGGAGCTGGTCGAAGAGGAGATCGCCGAGCCTCGCCTCGCCCCGGCCGACCCGCTCGCCGACTTCGACGAAGACGAGGAGGCCGAGGTCAGCGTCCAGGGCCCGGCGCCCGACGACGACGATGAGCTCGAGGACGAGGACGACGCGTTCTGGAACGAGCAGCGCCTCTCCGACGAACTCGACCAGGCCCTGGAGGCGCCGCGCGACGACGAGCCCGAGTTGGCCGAGGAGCCCGAGTCCGAGGAAGCGCCCGCCGCGCCGCACGTCGCCGAGATCGAGGACGACGAGCCCGAGCCGGCCCGCGGCCCGGAGCCCGACACCCAGCGCCACGAGGACGTGCTCGAGGACACCCCCGACTTCCTCGAGGAGACCCCCGAGGACGACCAGCTCTGGTTCGAGCAGAAGCCCCCGAAGGACTTCGACTTCGACGACTAGGGTAGCTGGCGCTCGCCACTGTCCTGAACCCGCCTACACTTCGTCTGACGGGGCCATAGCTCAGCTGGCAGAGCGTTCGGTTTGCATCCGAAAGGTCGCCGGTTCGAATCCGGCTGGCTCCATTTCTAGCCCGGCTTGTCCCGAAGCCTGGGGGACCATGTCTTGAGGACGGCCCAGTCAAACAAGGCGCGCAGCAGGAAGCCGAGCGAGGAGATGCCCAACAGAAACACGGTCCCCGCGATGGTGATGACTGGGTAGGGATCCTCGTGGTAGGGATAGGCGTAGTCGGTCGCGGAATGCAGGAAGAAGCCGACGGCGAGCGGGACGAGGGCGACCGACAACGCCCACCATCGGTTGACGAGCGCAACCGTGAGAACCGGGAGGGCGAAAAAAGCCCAGGTGAGCGCGGTGCTGTACAAGACGGTGCCGAGGGTCGCAGTGCGGTCGAGATCGAACGCATTCCCGTAGGCATAGGCTCCGATCAGAAGCGCCGCGACACAAGTGATGGCCACGCGGCTGAGGTTGCTCACCGGATAGGAGAACCCCAGGGGGCGCGATCGGTTGCAGGTCGCGGCTGGGACATTCCTCAAGGCCCAGGTAGCGCTCGGCCACGCGTCTAGCCGCTCGGCTCGAGCCCCGGCAAGTCCGTCGTCCCGGGCTCGGCAGGGAAGGCGCCGATTGCTGCGGCGGCCATCACGACTCCGCGTTTCTGCAGGTCCCGGGCTGCGGCGACGGCGTCCTCGTCGGCGCGCGCTTCGTCCAGGCCGTAGCGCGCGCGCAGGGCGCTTGCCGCGTCGGCGACCGTGCCCCCGTCGAGCGCGTCCATGACGACGCCGCCCGACTCGTTGAGCCGCAGGTAGCTGCCGTCTCCGGCCAGCCGCACGAAGCGCTGCCGGGGGCTGCCGCTCCAGCGCAGCGACGAGTGCCGGTAGCGCCGCGCCCCGGCCAGGTCCCGAACCTTCTTTTCAGCTTCCAGAAGCTCCGCGGCGGGGTCGACTGATTTCGGCGGCGTCTTCTCCGGAACCGGTGCATCCCGCCCGCCAGACGAATGGCCGTTGCGCGTACCGGAAAGGGCTGTCGGGCCAGACAGCCCCCTCGTCACGGGGATCTCGTCATCGAGGTACGCAACCAGCTCCGACTTCGGCAGGTCCTCCGGCTTCTTCATCGCCCCGGCCCAGCGGTTGATCCGCTCGTCGTCCCAGCCTTCGCGCAGCGCCGCCCAGCAGCCGTCCACCCCGTCGCGAGCCGCGTTGCCGAAGGTGAACGGCCGCAGCGAGTCCGGCCGCACGTCGCCATTGGGGCGGATCAGGAAGCTGCCGGGAGCGGCGCGGCCCTGCAGGCTGAGGGTTCCCCCAGTCGCCGCCTGGACGGTGATCCGCATCGCCGTCCCGCGTCGCTCTTCGAACTCCGTCGCGGTCCTGCGCAGCGCCTCTCGCGAGACCTTCCACTCGCCGCCCCGCGCCGCCGCCCCGTTCACCACCACCGGCGTCACCCTCACCCAGGGCACGCCCAGCGTCCACATCTGCTCGAGGAGCGCCCCGACGGCATCGGCGTTGCCGGGAGTGACGACGTGGACCGCGCAGACGCCGACTCCGGCGCTGAGCAGATGGTCGATCCCCTCGATCGCCCGCCGCCAGCTGCCGGGAACACCGCGCGAAGAGTCGTGCAGGCTGGCCTGCGCGCCGTCGACGGAGACGTGGGCGGTGACACCCCGGAGTGCACCCAGTCGCGCCGCGATCTCCTCGTCGACGAACCAGCCGTTGGTGTTGAGCGCGACGCCGACGCCGGCCGTGGCCAGCGTCTCGATGACCTCCAGCGTCAGCTCACGCCGCAAGAACGGCTCGCCGCCGGTGACGACGGCCTCGACGATGCCCAGCTCGAGCGCTTCGCGGACCACCCGCCGCCACTCGTCGTCGCCCAGCTCGGGCGTCCGCTGCAGGGTGTGCCGGGGCGAGTCCGTGTAGCAGAAGCCGCAGCGCAGGTTGCAGGCGTAGGTCAGCTCCAGCTTGGCGCCGATCGGCCGCTCCGGACACTCGGTCAGCGCCCGGGTGGGCCGGCGCCCGATGCGCCAGAGCAGCCGGCCCCAGGCGAAGCTCTCCTCGCGCCTACGGGTCAGCAAAAGCCGGTCATCCCTGACGGAAGCGCAGCGACGCGCCTAGCTGGCGACCTGCCCTGGCGAAGTGTGGATCGGCTCGCCATCGGTGTCGACCTGCTCGACGCTGGGCGGCTCGTAGGGGACTTGCTGGTCGCTCATCTTTCCTCCCTTGTATGAACTGTGCAGAACCCTGTGCGGAGCAGTTTAGTCACGACTTGCAACCCCGTCGAGCAGGTCGCCGGCGGCGCTCGGCAGGGAATCGAGATCCTCTGGAAGGGAGGCGCGGAAGACGGGCACGGTGTGGAGTAGCCGCGCGAGGCGGCCGAAGGCCGCGGCGATCCCCTCACGGGCGCCGCTGTGGGTGAGATTGGGGGTGAGCAGCGCCAGGCCCCGCGCTGCCTCCAGCGGCTCGATCGTGAGCCCCTCGCCCCGCTCCCCGAGCAGCACGACGGCCATGATCGGGCAGGGCGGGGGCTCGCGGGGCGCCGGGTCCGGGACGAGGTCGGTGCGCCGGCTCCCGTCGGGGTCCAAGCTGCGCACCCTGATCCCGCGGGCGCCCGGGAAGGCGATGGGCCCCTCCGGGCCGATCGAGATCGACACCCCGTCCTCGCTCAGCACCTCGTTGCCCGCTTCGCCCAAGGCCAGCGCGAGAGTCGACTTCCCCCGGCCGGACGGGCCGCAGAAGAGGACGGTCCGCCCCTCGACCGCCACTGCCGAGGCATGGAGGGCGAGGTCGCTGCGCATCGCCAGCAGCGTGCACACGGCGGAGGAGACGATGCGGTGCTCTCGCAGGGCCTCGTCGTCATCGCCGATGCTCACCGTCAACCGAACGGTCCCGGGGTCGAGCAGGAACTCGCCACTCGGCGGCAGTTCCAGGAGGCAGCGGTCTCCGAGCTCGTATGAGGCGTAGAAGCGGCGGCCGTCGCCGCCGATCAACGTGCTCACTGGCTCTCCGCGCGGCGCGGGAAGCGGCTCGCGCGCCACGTCGATCGTCAGCTCACCGCGTGTCCCCGGCGCCGCGTTCAACCGCCGCAGCGGCAACTCGGTCTTAACCTCGAATCCGTAGAGGCTGCCCATCGCGGTCTTAGGGTATGGATCGTGGGTGGAGCGCAGATAGGGGCGAAGAGCACGCTGCGGCGCACGGAGCGCGCGGTCCCCGGAGACCTGCCCGAGGAGATGGTCCTGCTCGACGTCGATTCCGGCATCGCCGTGCGGCTCAACGCCACCGGCGCCTGGGTCTGGGGGCAGCTGGAGGGGCCGCGCAGCGTGGCCGAGCTGGCTCGTGGCCTCGCTGAGCGCTTCGAGATCGACGAGGGGCGCGCGATGGACGACGTCGTGGCCTTCGCCCGCGAGATGATCCGCCGCGAATTGCTGGCAGCGACCTAGCCCGCGAGCGCCCGCTCGGGCAGGTTCTGGTCGGCGTGGTAGCTGCTGCGAACCAACGGCCCCGACGCCACCGACTCGAAGCCGAGCTCGTAGGCGGCCTTCTCCAGCGCCTCGAACTCCTCCGGGTGCCAGTAGCGGACCACCGGCAGGTGGTTCTCGGTCGGCCGCAGGTACTGGCCCACGGTCAGCACCTGGACCCGGTGTTCGCGCAGGATGCCGAACGCCTCGACCATCTCCTCGAAGGACTCGCCGAGGCCGACCATCAGGCCCGACTTGGTGACGACGCGCTCGCCACCCATCTCCTTCGCCATCTTCAGCACCCTGGCCGAGCGCAGGAACTTGGACCCGCGCCGGGCCACCGGATACAGGCGCGGCACCGTCTCGACGTTGTGGTTGAAGACGTCGGGACGCTCGTGGATCACCTTCGCCAGCGGCATCTCCTGGCCGCGGAAGTCGGGGGTGAGGATCTCGACCTTGCAGCCCGGCGCCTGCATCCGGATCGAGCGGATCACGCCGACGAAGGCGCTCGCGCCGTAGTCGGGAAGGTCATCGCGGTCGACCGAGGTGACGACCGCGTGGCGCAACCCCATCTTCTTCACCTGGTTGGCGACGCGCAGCGGCTCCAGCGGGTCGTTCCAGGTCGGCACGCCGGTCTTCACGTTGCAGAAGCCGCAGCGCCGCGTGCAGACGTCGCCGAGGATCATGAAGGTCGCCGTGCCGCGCTCCCAGCACTCGCCGACGTTGGGGCAGTTCGCCTCCTCGCAGACGGTGTGCAGGTTGTCGGAGCCGATCATCGCCTTCAGCCGGCGGTAGGTCGGGCCACCCGGCGCCGGCACCTTCAGCCACGGCGGCTTGCGGGCGCGCCGGAAGGGGACGGTGTCGGCGCTGTCCGCCGCGGTCCCGCCGGGCTTGGCGCGCGAGCGGGTGACGTGGACGCGCTCGGCGCCCGCCTCGGCCTCAGGCGCGGCGGCGGTCGTCGGCTCGGTGCTCGTTTCCCTCATACGACGCCGAGCCTAGCGCTGTCGAGGCCCAGGTCGGCGGGGGTGGCCATCACCTGGGTGCGCTCGTAGACCTCGGCGAAGCGGGCGGCGACCGCGTCGGCAAAGGCGTCCAGGTCCTGCTCGTCCCCCTGCTCGCGGCTCAGCGAGGTCACCTGGCAGCCCTCGATCCCGCAGGGCACCACCCACTCGAAGGGCTGCAGGTCGTTGTTGACGTTCACCGCGAGCCCGTGGGTGGTGACCCCGCGGCTGACGTGCACCCCGATCGACCCGATCTTGCGCGCTTCCTTTTGTGCCGGGGGGCCGAAGAGCGGAGCCCCGTCGGGCGTCGCGGCCGGTGGGCGGACGAGGCCAGGCGGCTCTCCCTCGGTCCAGACGCCGGTCAGCCCCTCGATCGTGTCGACGGCGACGCCGTGGTCGCCGATCGCCCCGATCGCCACTCGCTCCAGGCGCCGCACGTACTCGTGGACGTCGTCGCCGTAGGGCTTCAGGTCGACGATCGGGTAGGCGACCATCTGGCCGGGCCCGTGGTAGGTGACGCGGCCGCCGCGGTCGGTGTCCTGGACTTCGATCCCCTGCATCTCGTACCACTCCCGCGCCATCGGCAGCTCCTCCTCGCCGGAGCGCCGGCCACGGGTGTAGACGGGGGGATGCTCGAGCAGCAGCAGCACGTCGGGGAGGGCACCCTCCTGGCGAGCGGCCCGCAGCCAGCGCTGCGCGACCGCCCCCTCCTCGTAGGGGACCAGGCCACAGCGGACAACCAGGACTTTCGGGCTCACCAACGAAATCCTTGCACGGCGCCCGCCCCTATCCTTAGCGCCGTCCCCATGGTCCAGTCCAAGTCCCTCCGACCCGACTGGCTGCCGGCCGTTGCCCTGAGCGCTGCCCTCGCCGCCCTGATGCTGGCCTGGAACCCGCAGGTCGGCGACCTCGCCGCCCAGGTCTTCCGCACCCACCTCTTCCAGCAGGCCGGCCTGGCGATCTGGAACGGCAGCTGGTACGGCGGTCACTACACGCTCACCTACAGCGTCCTCTTCCCGCCGCTGGCCGCGCTGCTGGGGCCGCAGCTGGTCGGCACCGTGTCGGTCGTCGGCTCCTCCTACCTCTTCGACCGCCTCGTCCGCGACCGCTGGGGCGAGCCGGCTCGTTGGGCGACACTCTGGTTCGCCGCCGGCGTCGTAACGCTGCTCGCCGACGGCCAGCTCACCTTCGCCCTGGGCGTCGCCTTCGGCCTGGGATCGCTGCGAGCTCTTCAGCTCGGACGTGGAAGCATCGCTCTGCTCACAGCTGCGGCTTGCGCGCTTTCCAGCCCTGTCGCCGCCGCCTTCCTCGGCGGAGTCCTGATCTGCGCCGCGGCATCGACCGTGGACTGGAGCACTGCTCTCCGCGGGTGGTGCGGACTCGGGGGGGCCGAGAACGGAGGCGCAGCCCCCGCCCGCAGGCCCCCCCGAGGCCACGACGGGTCCCGCGGCCAGGTGCTGTTGTCCCGCGGCCGAGCCCTCGGGGTTGCCTTCGTTGCGCTCGGGCTGGTGCTCGTCCCAAACCTGGTCTTCCCCGATGCCGGCCAGTTCCCCTTTGCCTTCTCCTCGTTCATCGCCATCCCGCTCTGGTGCGGCTCGGCCCTCTACGTGACGCGCGGTCTGCGCGAGGAGGAGCGGCAGCTGCGCTGGACGATCGCGGCCTACCTGCTCGCCTCGGCGGTCGTCTGGCTCGTGCCCAACGCGATGGGCGGCAACGCGGTCCGGCTCGGTGCCCTCTTCGGCGGGCCGGTGCTGGCGGCGGTGGTGCTGGCGCGGCGCCCGCGTGTCTCTCCCTGGTTCCTGGCCCTCTTCATGGCCGGCGGCCTCTACTGGCAGGTGACCGCCAGCGTCAGCCAGATCGTCCGCAGCGTCGGCGACCCCTCGACCTCCCGCAGCTACTTCCAGCCGCCGGCGCAGTGGCTGCGCGAGCACGGCGGCGGGACGGTGCGGATCGAGGTCCCGCCCACCGCCAACCACTGGGAGTCGGCCTACCTCGCCACCCACTTCGAGCTGGCGCGAGGGTGGCTGCGCCAGCTGGACACCACCCGCGACGACATCTTCTACGGCGAGGACCCGCTGACCGCGCCCGCTTATGGGCGCTGGCTGCGCCAGAACGCGATCTCATACGTGGCGCTGCCCGATGCCGCGCTCGACTATTCCTCGATCGCGGAGCGCCGCCTGATCCTCAGCGCCCCGCCCTACCTGGACCTGCGCTGGAGCTCGGAGCACTGGCGGATCTACGCGGTGCGCAACTCCAAGCCCCTGGTGGAGCCGATGGCCGCGGCCGCGGCCCAGGTCCTCTGGGCCGGCCGCCAGGGCTTCGCCCTCGACGTCAGCCGCCCCGGCGACTTCCTCGTCCGGGTCAAGTTCACCCCCTACTGGTCGATAGCCCGCGGCAGCGGCTGCATCCTCCGCCACGGCGACTGGACCGTGGTCCACGCCGCGCACCCCGGCGTCTTTCGAGTCGCGGCGGACTTCTCGCTGGGCCGGGCGTGGAATGCGGTGACGGGCGCAAAGAAGACTTGCTGACTTTCGATGTCGCACTTCCCGCCGCATAGCGGCGAGAAGTGCGACCGCAACGCCAGCGAAATCGATATTCGGGTTTGGTGTCGCAGTTTCATCCGCATACCGGCGGAAAGTGCGACCGCTGCTAGAGGGCTAGGGAGAGCGGCTCTTCGAGAAGCGAGCGGATCCGCGCCAGGAACTCCGCGGCCGGGGCGCCGTAGAGGATGCGGTGGTCGCAGGCGAGGTTTACCCACATCAGGTGGGCGGTGGCGATCTCGCCGTCGCGGATGACGGGGCGCTCGGAAATCGCGCCGACGGCGAGGATCGCGGCCTGTGGCGGGTTGATCACGGCGGCGAAGACGTCGACCCCGAACATCCCCAGGTTGGAGACGGTGAACGTCGCCCCGGAGAGCTCGGGCGGGGTGATCTGTCCGTCCCGCACCCGCTGCGCCAGCACCCGCGCCTCCGAAGCAATCTGCCGCAGGCTCTTCTGATCGGCGTCGAAGACTGTGGGGACCACCAGCCCGTCGTCGGTGGCCACCGCGACCCCCACGTTCACCCGCGAGTACAGCTCGAACCGCCCGTCCCGATAGGCCCCGTTGGCGCGCGGGTACTCTCGCAGCGCCAGCGCGCAGGCCTTGACCACCATGTCGTTGAAGGACGGCACCACGTTGCCCTCCTTGGCCTCGGCCTTGATCTGAGTCCGAGCCGCAACCAGCCGGCTCATGTCGACCTCAGCCTCGAGGTAGAAGTGCGGCGCCGTTGCCTTCGACTCAGCCATCCGCCGGGCGATGGTCGACTGAAGCTTCGACAGCTCTTCGTAGCTGACCTCGCCCTTGGCCGTCTCGGGTCGGGGCGCCTCGGCCGCGGGGCCCGTCACGGCCTCGGGGGGCCCTACGGGCGGGGGCTGCGCCTCCGTTCTCGGCCCCCCCAAGTCCGCGCCGCCCGCGGAAGCAGCCGCCTTTTCCACGTCCGCCTTGACGATGCGCCCACCAGGCCCAGACCCCTGAAGCTTTGTCAGATCGAGCTTCTGCTCCTTGGCAAGCCGCCGAGCTATCGGCGACGCCTTGGGCCGACCGTCGCCGTCGTGAGCTGCATCGGTCTCGCGTTCCTCGGTGACAGGCGCATTGATCGCCTTCTCCGCGGGTGGCGTGGGGGTTGGGGGGGTCGAGGACGGGCGCTGTGCGCCCGCCCGCAGCGCCCCCCCATCCCCCAC